>DATNEK010000065.1:0-12787 GCA_035553055.1 Streptosporangiaceae bacterium
GCGGTCCCGATGACCGCCAAGATCGAGAAGGTCTCCATCATCATCTCCAAGGGCTCGCTGGACGGGATCTACCCCGGCCTGATCATGGCCAACGGAGCCAGGGCAGAAGGCATCGAGGCGAACCTGTTCTTCACGTTCTTCGGCCTCGACGCGATACACAAGACACGACACGAGCACATCAAGCTCGCCACGGTCGGCAATCCCGGCCTGCACCTGGCTACCTGGGTCGGCGGGCTACCCGGCATCTCGTCCGTTATGACGCACTACATGGCACGCAAAATGGACGAATTCGACATCCCGTCTATTCCCGAGTTCGTCGAGATGATCGCCGACACCGGCGCCGGGCTGTACGGCTGCAAGGCTTCGGCCGACCTGTTCGGGCTCACCAAGGACGACCTCATCGACCAGGTCAAGGAGATCATTACGGTCGGCGAGTTCTATGACCTCGCCGCGGGCGGCGAGATCATATTTACTTGACCTAAACAATGCTTTTCCCGACGATTCCGGCAAGATCGGCGAGATGGTCCGCCACGACTTCCATGTGATCAAGCTCAAGTGACCGGCCTAATTGCTAGGGACTTAAGTCCCGGCCGCAGTGAACCGACTGCTCTACCGCACCGGTCGGAACCGCGATTAGCTGGCCGCAAGGATTAGGAAGGAGGCTCGTGATGGGTGCCGTGAGCGGGCCGAACATAGTTGTCGGCGTCAGCGGAACCGCCGGGTCCAGGCGCGCCCTGCGCTGGGCTGCCGAAGAAGCACAGCAAAGAGGCGCAACGCTCCGGGTCGTGCTGGCATGGGAACGGGCTTACCTGGCTACCTATTCGTCAGCTAGTACGCATGGCGATCGCACGGAGCAGGAGCGGGCCGCGCAGTCGCTCCTGGCCGAGACGCTCTACTGCGTGTTCGGGGCGGAGACGCCGGATCACGTGGTCGCGACGGTCGTTGAAGGCGTGCCTGAGCGTGTCCTAGTCAGGGAGTCCGGCGCGGCCGACCTACTCGTTCTTGGCTCGACGTCAGCCAGCGAACGCACTCAATCGTCTGTAGGTCCGGTCATCAGGGGATGTGTGCACCAAGCATGCTGCCCCGTCATGGTCATCGGTCCACAGAGCGGCTCAGCTTCAGCCCACCCTGACGATCTCTTGAAGACTGCGACGGCGGTCTGAGGTGCGGCACTAGTTTCGATTGCGGGAGCATACGGTCATGGTGGCTGTGCAGGCGCTGGACCGTCAGCAGGTTCTTGCCGCTCTGAACAGCTCTGATCGCGGCCTTTCCGGGGATGAGGCAGCGCAGCGGCTGGCAGAGATGGGTCCCAACCGGCTGCCTGAGGCTCGCCGCCGGCCGGTTCTTGCCGAGTTCGGGTCGCAGTTCGCCAATATGTTCGCGGTTGTGCTGATGGTGGCATCGGGGATCACGTTCGGCGCTTATTTCCTCGGCAGGCCAGGGGATGCGGCGAATCTCGAGCTGGCGATCGGGATTCTGGGGGTGGTGCTGCTGAACGCCGTGATCGGGTTCGCGCAGGAGCATGCCGCGGAGCGGACGGCTGAGGCACTCAGGCGCTGGTGCCGGCCGCCGCGCGCGTTATCCGTGACGGTGAGCTGACCGAGATCCCCGCCGTTGACCTGGTCTGCGGTGACTTGGTGGTGCTCGACGCCGGCGATGCGATCTCGGCGGACTGCCGCCTGATCGATGCGCACGACCTGCGGGTGGAGATGGCTGCGCTGACCGGGGAGAGCCGCCCGACGCCCAGAATCTCGGAGGCTCAGCCGCCGGGCCAGGCTGGCGAGGCGCGGAACTGCGTGTACATGGGCACCTCGGTGGTCAATGGCAGCGGGCGGGCGGTGGTGTACGCGGCCGGGCTCGGCACGGAGTTCGGCCGGATCTACCGGCTGACGGCTGAGGTGCCGCGTGAGGACAGCCCGCTGCAGCGGGAGGTTGCGGTGATGGCCAGGCGGGTCGCCGTCGTCGCGATCGCTGCCGGCGCGGCTTTGTTCGCCATCCGGGCCGCGGCCAGCGGGTCGGTGATCGGGTCGTTCGTCTTCGCCCTTGGTGTCATGGTGGCGCTGGTGCCCGAGGGGCTGCCCGCCACGATGTCGGTGTCGCTGGCGGTGGCGGTGCGGCGGATGGCCCGCCGTCACGCCCTGATCAAGCGGCTCACCGCCGTGGAGGCCCTCGGCTCGACCACCGTCATCTGCACGGACAAGACGGGAACCCTGACCAAGGCGGAGATGACGGTCCAGGTGGTGTGGGAGTCCGGCCGCGAGCACCCGGTGACCGGGGTGGGTTACTCCCCCGACGGGACAGTCGGGGAAGCGGTGAGCGCTACCGCGGTCCTGCGAGCCGGCGGGCTGTGCTGTGATGCTCGTCTTCTGCCGCCTGATCCGCAGCGGCGGCTGGGCTGGCGGGTACTCGGCGATACGACCGAGGGCGCGATCCTGGTCGCCGCGGCGAAGGGGGGCGTTGACCTAGCTGCTGAGGAGAGCCGGACGCCGCGGGCTCACTGCTTTCCTTTCGACGCGGACCGCAAGCTGATGAGCACCATTCACAAGTGCGGTGACGGCACGTACGAAGCCTGCGTCAAAGGGTCGCCGCAGGCGTTGCTCGATCGCTGCGCGGCGATCCGGTGGAATGAGCAGGACACCGTCCTGGACTCAGCCCTGCGCAAGCAGGTGATGGCGGCCAACGACGCGATGGCGGCCGCCGGCCTCCGCGTGCTCGCCGTGGCGCGCCGGGATGTGGCAACGGATCACCCCGCCAGCTCTCAGGCTGAGAGCGATCTTACGCTGCTTGGCCTGATAGCCATGTCGGACCCGCCGCGGCCTGAAGTGGTCGACGCGGTGGCCGCGTGCCGCAGGGCGGGCATCCGCATTTACATGATCACCGGTGATTACGGTCTTACGGCTGAGGCCATCGCCCGGCGGGTCGGCATCATCGGCGACGGGCCGGTCCAGATACTCAACGGCAGTGATCTTGACAAGATGGACGACGGCGACCTTGCCAGCCAATTGCAGCGGACCGAGCAGCTGCTGTTCGCCCGGGCCAGGCCCGAGCACAAGATGCGGATTGTCGCCGCGCTGGCCGATCGCGGGGAGGTGGTAGCCGTGACCGGCGACGGGGTCAACGACGCTCCGGCGCTGAAGCGGGCCAGCATCGGCGTGGCCATGGGAGAAGGCGGCACGGACGTCGCGCGGGCCGCGTCGGTCATGATCTTGCTCGATGACTCGTTCGCTTCCATCGCGGCTGCCGTGGAGCTAGGCCGGACCGTCTACCAGAACATCCGGAAGTTCTTGATCTACCTTTTCAGCCACAACCTGGCCGAACTCGCGCCCATCCTGGCAGCGGTCTTCGTGGGGTTCCCGCTCGTTCCCCTGAGCGCGCTGCAAGTACTCGCGATCGACCTTGGCTCTGACGTCATGCCTGCCCTGGCACTCGGTACCGAGCGGACCGAGCCTGGCACGATGGCCAGGCCGCCCCGGCCGCCGGGCGAGCGCTTGTTCAACTGGGCCGTCGTCCGTCGGTTCTGCTTCCTCGGGTCGATCCAGTCGGCCGGTGTCGTCGCGGCGTTCTTCTGGCGCATCCACTCCGCTCACCTGCCGTTCAGCGCATTCACCCACGCCAACCCGACCTACCGCGAGGCGCTAACCATGACTCAGGCCGGAATCGTCGTCAGCCAGTTCTTCAACAGCTTCGCCGTGCGCACCGAGCAGCAGAGCATCGTCCGCGTGGGCATCTTCTCCAATAAGCCCCTGGTGCTGGCCGGGCTGTTCGGGATCTTTTTCGTCTCATGCATCAGTTATGTCCCGGCGCTGCAATCGGTGTTCAACACCGCTCCGCTTACCGCGAGCGATTGGCTCATACTGATCTCGCTGGGGGCGTTGCTCCTCATCGCGGAAGAGACCAGGAAGGCGATCGCGCGATCAGCGCGCCGCCGGCGCCAGTGAGGAGGACTCATGCAAGCCGTGATCATGGGTTGCGGCCGGACGGGAGCTGCGCTGGCGGCACGTTTCGACGCCGAGGGCGACCAGGTCACCATCCTGGACCCCGACGACGCCGCTCAGCGCAGGCTGTCGACCGGATTCCGCGGCCGCTTCCTGACCGGCAACGGCGTCATCCCGGCCATCTTGCTGGCGGCTGATATCGCGCGGGCCGAGGCGTTCGTCGCCCTGACTCCGAACGACAGCGCCAACATCGTCGCCGCCAAAGCCGCCCGCGACACCTACCGGGTACCCCGCGTTATCGCCCGGCTGCACGACCCCGTCCACGCTGAGGTCTACTCCAAGCTCGGGATAGTCACCGTGGCGTCAGTACCCGCAACCGTCAACCGGATCGCTCAGCTGCTGTACCACGAGGCCCTCGAGCCGCAGCACACCTTCGGCAACGGCGAGACGCTCCTGGTCCGATCGGCAGTTCCCGCCTACCTGGCCGGCCGGCCAGTCAGCGAGTTCGACGTCCCAGGCGAGATCAGGGTGGCCGAGCTGAGCCGGGCCGGCCACTCGAGCATCCCCGAACCCTCGACCGCCCTGCAAGACGGAGATGCCCTGTCCTTCGTCGTCGCATCAGGTTCACTCGGCCGGCTCAAGAGCTTTCTCGGCGGGAAGTGGTCGTAATGCGGATCATTGTCATCGGCGGCACCGGACTACCCGAACAGGTCGCAGAAGCGCTGCACCAAGCCGGCGACGAAGTGACGATCATCGACACCGAGCCCGGACGCGATCCGGCGCCCGCCAAGGCCGGCCTGCGCGCCGTCCGAGGAGACCCGCTGGTCCTGACCACGCTCGAAGCTGCCGGAGCACTCCGCGCCGACGTACTCGTCGCATGCACCCGCACCGATGAGGACAATCTCGTCATCTCATACCTGGCCAAGAAGCATTACAAGATCGCCACCGTCATCGCACGAGTCAACGACCCGGCCACCGAAGAACTCTTCGACCAGTCCTGGGGAGTCGACGCCCTCGCATCACCAGCATCAGCGCTCGTCTCGATGATCAGGCATGCCAGCGTCGGCTGACGGAGATTCTGGACTCACCAGGGCGGTCGCCAGGTTTCGCAGCAGCGCCCTGATCGTGGCGTCCGCCACCCGGCTCAAGATCGCTTTATCGAGCCTGGCTCCCAGGTTGCCAAGCGGCGGCCGGTATGAGACAACCAACCCGAGCTGCGTCGTGTCATCGTCGACCCCGGTCAGCATGAGGTTGCCGTCGAGCACGGGGAAGAGGCCGCCAGTGACGCCGACGGCCTCCCAGCGCAGCCCGAGCGTCATCATGCCTTCTTGACAGACCGGATCGACGAAGCTCACCTTGACCAGTTTCGACAGGCCTGGAACATCGCCGAGCGGGCCAACCCTGATCACATGTGCCAAGCCATCCTCGTAGGCGTCTTGCGAAGCGTGGCTCAGCCCGTCCCTGCTCATCAGACCCGCCAGGCGCGTCTGCGCGACCCCGAGGTCGATAGGGAGCGACTGGTAGTGAGCGGTGAACATTCCCCCAGACTGCCCGCAGCGCAAGGGCCGCACTAGAGACGAAAGTCCTTGATGGGACTGCATTACGGCCTAGCACTTCTTAGTTTCGCCCGCGCACTATAACCACCGGGCACTTGGCATGGTGGGCGCAGTTCTGGCTGACCGATCCGATCAGCGCGTCAGCGAATGTACCGTGCCCGCGGCTGCCAACTACGAGCAGGTCAGCGTGAGCGGAGGCCTCGACGAGCACCTTGGGTGCGTAACCTTCGGCAACGCGCCGTTCGACCGTGACGGCGCTGTCCGGTGTCGCGACCTGATCGATGGCTTCGGTGAGCGCCTTCTCGGCGATTGCCTGCATATCTATGCTGTCGACCATGCCGACAGGCGCCCACCCGTAGCCGCCGGTGGCAGCCGGATACTGCCAGGCGATGATTGCTTCCACGGTATCGCCGGTGAGCTCGGCCTCAGTGATCGCCCAGCGCAAGGCGGCTACCGACGACGGTGAACCGTCCACCCCGACCACGATGCGCCTAGCCGGACTGTCAGTTGACGGTGACATTTTAATCGTCTCCTTTTATTTTAGAAAATTGGTTCGTGGTCTTAACGAAGCTTCCTGAGGAACGGATCGGCTGGCTCGGCGGGAATGATCCGGACGCGGGCGTCGGCCGCCTGGCAGCCGTCGATGCGGACGATCACCGGATTCAGGTCGAGCTCGGCGACTTCGGGTAGGTCGTCGGCCAGCCGCGACACCCGGAGCAGCACGTCGGCCACCGCACCGATGTCGCCGCCGGGCTGTCCCCGGTAGCCATCGAGCAACCGCGCGGCGCGCACCTTGGTGATCAGCTCCCGCGCGTCGATGTCGGTCAGCGGGCTCAGTCGCGCTGAGTGGTCACCGAGCACGTCGGTGGCGATGCCGCCCAGGCCGAACACCACCAGCGGCCCGAACACAGCCTCTTGAACGACGCCGATCAGTACTTCGATGCCGCCGCGCAGCATGGGCTGGACGAGCACGCCGGTGAGGGCGTCGCCGAACGTGGCCGCCAGGTCTCTATAGGCCGCGGCGACATCGGCTAGGTTGCGGAGGTCAAGCTTGACCGCGCCGGCTTCGGTCTTGTGGACGACGCCCTCGGCCTCGGCCTTGAGCACAACCGGTCCGCCTATCGAGGCAGCGGCGGCGATCGCGTCATGCTCGGTGCGTGCTACCACGGTGGTCGTGTGAGGTATCTGGTAGCAGTCGAGGAGCTGGCGTACCGAAGCGGCGGGTAGCCAGCCACCCTGCGGGTTCGCACGAAGGAAGCCGGCTACCAGCGCCTTGGCCTCGTCTGCGCGTACCTCGGGCAGCTCAGGCACCTGACCCTGCGGTCGGCTGCGCCACGAACCGTACCTGGCGGCGTGGCTGAGCGCCTTGACCGCCCCCTCTGGGTAGGCAAAGCAAGGAATCGCGGCGCCGATCCGCTGACCGGGCAGCAGGCGCACGTCTTGCGCCTGGTCAAGCACTGCGGCGACGAGCGGCTTTGGCAACGCCACCGCGGCCAGCGCCTCGGTAAGATCAGCCATCGCGGTCGGCACGACCACGCTGATCACCGCGTCCACTGCCTCGTCGGCTGCTATCTCGGTCAGGCAGTCAGCGAACGCGGTCGCGTCGATCGCCGCGGTGGTGTCGACCGGGTTCGCGATCGTGGCTCCTGGCGGAAGGATCTGCGCCAGCCGGCGCCGGGTCAGTTCGGACAGCGGGGCGAGCAGCAGTCCTGCGTCGCCACACGCGTCAGCAGCAAGGACTCCGGCACCGCCCGCGTTGGACACCACCGCCACCCGGTTGCCGGCCGGGCATGGCTGGCACGAAAGGAAGGCGGCAGCGCCGATCAGGTCTCCGAGGCTATCCGTCGTGATGATCCCGGCCTGCTCGAAGAGCGCCTCGCGGGTCACCAGCGGCGTGGCGGCGGCGGCCGTGTGTGACTGGGCCGCCCGCTGGCCGTCGACTGACCTGCCTCCGACAACGGTCAGTACTGGCATCGCGGCGCCGACTCGCCTGGCGGTCCTGGCGAACTTACGTGGGTTGCCGAACGATTCCAGGTACAAGATCGCCATGGCCGTCTGCTGGTCCTGCTCCCACCAGGTCAGCAGGTCGTTGCCGGATACGTCGTATTTGTCGCCGACGGACATGAACGACGAGATGCCGATACCCAGCCTGGACAAGTGCTCGGTCAGCGATACCCCGATGCCGCCTGACTGAACCACCAGGCCAGCTACGCCGCCGAGCGGGCGGTCCCGGCCGAAGGTCGCGTCCAGCCCTATGGCTGGGACAGCGATGCCGAAACAGTTCGGGCCGACCAGCCGCATGCCGTGGTTGCGACAGGTCTCCAGGAGCACGGGCCCGGCCTCGCCGAGCCCTGATGTCACGACGACGAGGGAGCGCACACCGCGAAAGCCGCACTGTTCGGCGACCTCGGGAACCGCGTCAGCGGGCACCGCGACGATCGCCACATCGACACAGGGCGGCAGGTCGGCGATGGCTCGTACGCACGGCAGCCCGGCCAGGACGTCGGCGTGCGGATTGACCGGGTAGACACGCCCAGCGAAACCGCCTGACAAAATGTTGCGCAGTATCCGCGAGCCAACCGCGTTCTCGCGCCGACTGGCGCCGATGACGGCGATGGACTGCGGCTTGAGCAGGTGCTGGAGGCTGGCGACGTCGGCGGTACTCTCCCTGCGCAAGACGGCGTCCAGGTATCTGCTCAAGCCTGGGTCGCCATCGCTGGCCGGAAGCGGTACTTCAAGCTCGACCACACCTCTGGACACCTGGCGGTGGACAGGCAGCCCGGCGTCGGCGAAGACACGCAGCATCCCCGAGTTCTCCACCAGTGTCTCGGCGGTGAACGCCCGGATCTGATGCTGCCTCGCGCACGAGACCAAGTGCTCGAGCAGCAGCGTCGCGATCCCGAGGCCGTGCATCTGGTCGGCGACCGCGAAGGCGACCTCGGCCTCGAATGGCCGTCCGGTCGCCTCGTAGCTGGCGACCCCGACAGCCGTATCCCCTGACCACGCGATCAGGGCCACGTGACCGGGCCCGGCGGTCCGGCATACCCGCTGCGCCTCATGGTCCGCGTTCGCCGGGCTCAGGCTGAAGAACCGAAGGTACATGTTGTCCGCCGACATCTCCGCGTGCATCGCGCGCACTGCCTCGGCATCGCCAGGCGTGGCCGGCTTGATGTGGACCGTACTTCCGTCGGTTAGGAGCGCGTATGAACCGGCGGTGGCGTTGACCTCACGTCCTTGCTCAGCCATCTCAATCCCTCTCGCAGCGCCGCTATGTCCAGGCTGCCTGGCGAGTGACCCGGCCGACATGAGCACTCCGGCCCAGATCACCGGGACTTTGGGCCTTCCTCGCTAGAACAGGACGTCGTCCACCGGACGCCTGACGCTGATCGCGGTCTGATCCGTCGTGCCGAACCTGAGCACCATCTGAGGGTGCGCGCCGCCGCAGAACTGGACCTTGGTGAAGTCACGTAGTTGCGGTACCTCAAGCGGCTGGCTGTGCAGCGCGACGGCAATGCCGCAGTTCGCCGCGAACAGCATCATCCGCTGCAGCGCTTGCCCGGCGCTCACCCAGTCCTGCGGACGGTCGCCTGTGGTAGTAAGTATCGCCACGACGCCGGCCGACCAGGCAAGCTGGTCCTCGCCTGTTGGCGGGAGCCCCCACCCGTGCCCGTGCGCGAAGTCACGCGAGGGAAAATTCGGCTCGATCCGTACTGGCCGTGCCGGGTAGGCCGTAGTCGGGACACCGTCGCGCCGGGCGCTGCCGGGCGGCCGCGCCCACTTGGACTGCTCCCTGGCCCTGGCGGAATTGGTCCGCAGAGCGTACTCACCCGCTTCGACGACCGCCGCCAAAGCGCGGCACTGCGCCTCGTCACCCACGATTCGGAGCGCGGCCTTCTCTTTGAACGCCTCGTCCATCAGCGCCGCGAGTATTCCCTCGGGCAGCGGCTCCGCGTCAAACCCGCCGCGGTGCGTCCTGCGCCGCGGTATCTCGGCGAACAGTTCGCGCTCGTAGTCGACCGGCGGCGCCGTGTCGGACCAGTTGATCTTGGCAACCAGCGTGGGCAGCCCAGCTTCGGGGAACACCCGGACCTTGGGAACAATGCCGATGTAACGCAACGCCACCCGCGCGGTGAGCAACGCGGCGCCGCAGCTGAGCATCATTTCCCTGCCATCGGGATCAGCGACCGCAAGCCTGCGCTCGTCGTCGGCGTGCACCCCTATCTCGTGGTCGGCGCCGTAGAACCACCACGGCTGAGTGTTGTGCACCGACGGCGCGTGGACAGCGGCGTGCACGACGAAGCGCGCGATCTGCTCGCCTGTACTCGTCGCGGTCGGTATTTCCGCCGACATCGTCTCGAATCCGTTCATGACTTCCTCCTCATTAAGTGCCCCGAATTGCTACCAGGGCCCGTATCCCATGTCGGCCGCCTGCAGCGCCGCGACGTAGCCAGCACGCTCCTGTGTGGCCTCATTCGCCTCGGCTGGCACCGAGAGCAGGCCGCGCACCTCGGCGACGCTGGAGAAGCCCATGCGTGACATCCACGTCATCAGGCCATCGAGCAGCGTGCGGGCGTGGTTGGGCCCGTGCCTGATCAATGCGGATGCCGTCATCACCACATCGGCGCCAGCCAGCAGGTACTTGGCCACGTCGGCCGCGTCATCGACGCCAGTGGTGGCGGCGAGCGATGCGCGCAGCCGGCCGGCGAGTAGCGCGATCCAGGCCCTGGGCAGCCGGGCCTCGGCCGGGTCGGACAACCCGAAGCCAGAAGTCACCGTCAGGGTGTCGGGGTCTATATCGGGCTGCAGGAACCGGTTGAACAGGACCAGCCCATCGGCGCCTGCCGAGTCAAGGCGCTGCGCCATCTCAGCGGTCGAGCTGAAGTACGGATGGAGCTTGACCGCTACCGGCACGCTGACGACGGCTTTCACCGTGGTCAGCACCTGGATGTGACGCTGCTCCACGTCGCGCCCTGACAGGATCGGGTTTCCGAGCGGGTGGTAGATGTTCAGCTCGATCGCCGCGGCGCCTGCTTGCTCGAGCGCGATGGCGTAATCGGTCCAGCCGCCGGCCGTCGTCCCGTTGAGGCTGGCGATCACCGGGACGTCGACCGCGGCGACCGCGCGTTCGAGCAAGCTGAGGTAGCGGCGCGGCCCAGTATCCGCGTCAGCGGACGATGGGAAATAGGACAGCGACTCGGCGAAGCTCTCCGTGCCGGCATTCGACCTGGCCGCGTTCTGCTCGGCTTCGCGCCGCAGTTGCTCCTCGAACAGCGAGTAGAGTACGAGCGCGCCGATGCCGGCGCCAGCGAGCTGGCGGATGCCCGCGATCGTGTTCGAAAGCGGCGAGGCCGAGGCGATGAGCGGGTTCCGCAGCTCCAAGCCCATGTATTTGGTCGTGAGGTCCATCGGTCAGCTTCCCTTCCGTGCATCGGCTGGGTAGTGCGCCGGGCCGCGGCTCGCCATCTCTTCGTAGGTGTCCCATCGCTGGTCGACGGCCTGCTGGGCGAGCTCGGCCAGCCGCTCGGCCTCGGCCGGGTCAGTGTTGGCTAGCGCCCTGTACCTAAGCTCCCGGTAGGTGTAGTCGGTCAGCTTTATGCGCGGGCGCGGCGAGTCGAGCAGGAACGGATTGCGGCCGACGGCACGCAGCACTGGGTCGTATCTGATCAGAGGCCAGTAGCCGCTCGCGACGGCCCGGTGCTGCTGATCGAGGCCGTCACGCATCTCGATGCCGTGGGCGATGCAGTGGCTGTAGGCGATGATCATCGAAGGGCCGTCATAGGCTTCGGCTTCGCGAAAGGCGCGGAGCGTCTGCTGCGGGTCAGCGCCCATCGCCACCCGGGCGACGTAGACATACCCGTAAGCGATCGCCTGCAATGCGAGATCCTTCTTCGGCATTGTCTTGCCTGAGGCTGCGAACTTGGCTACGGCACCGAGCGGTGTCGCCTTGGATGACTGGCCGCCGGTGTTGGAGTACACCTCGGTGTCGAGCACGAGCACGTTTACGTTGTGCCCACTCGCGAGGACGTGGTCGAGACCGCCAGCTCCGATGTCGTAGGCCCAGCCGTCGCCGCCGACAATCCACACGCTGCGCCTGATCAGGTGATCGGCGACGCTCATCAGATCAGAACCGGCCTCGCCGAGGTCACGCAGGCTGGCAAGCCGCCGCTTCAGCTCGGCGACCCGGTCGTGCTGAGCGCGCAGTTCGGACTCGCGTCGCTGGGGCGCGCCGAGTATGTCATCGGCGAGTTCCGCGCCGACCTGCTCTCTCAGCCCGGTCAGGCGGCACCGGGCAAGCTCCACGTGCCGGTCCGCCGCCAGCCGGAACCCCAGGCCGAACTCGGCGTTGTCTTCGAACAGGGAGTTCGACCAGGCCGGGCCCCGTCCTTCGGGATTGACGGTCCAGGGGGTTGTTGGCAGGCTCCCGCCGTAGATCGACGAGCAGCCGGTGGCGTTGGCGATCATCAGCCGGTCGCCGAATAGCTGCGAGAGGAGCTTGAGGTACGGTGTCTCGCCGCACCCGGCGCAGGCGCCTGAGAACTCGAACAGCGGCTGAAGGAACTGGGTGCCGCGGACTGTGCCGAAGTCCACCGCTGACCGGTCGGCGACCGGCAGCGTTTCGAAGAACGCGACGTTGTCCCGTTCGGCGGCAATCACCGGCTCCTGGACAGTCAGGTTGATCGCCTTGCGGGCCGGGTCTGCTGGGGCGGTGACTGGGCACGCTTGCACGCAGAGCTCGCATCCGGTGCAGTCTTCGGCGTAGATCTGCAACGTGAAGCGTTTCCCTGGCAGTCCGCGGGCGTCGAGCGGTGCCGACCGGAACCCAGGCGGAGCGCCGTCGAGCAGTGATTCGTCGTAGTAGGTCGACCTGATCACGCTGTGCGGGCAGACAAAGCTGCAGTTGCCGCACTGGATGCACAGGTCAGGCTCCCAGGACGCGACCAGGTCGGAGATGTTCCGTTTCTCGTAAGCCGCGGTGCCGCTCGGGTATGTCCCATCGGGCGGCAGGGCGCTGACCGGCAGTTCGTCGCCGTGCCCTGCCATCATCGCGGCTGTGACGGTGCGGACGAACTCTGGTGCGTTCGGCGGCACCGTCATCGGTAGTTCCCTCGCCGAGGTGACCCGGCCTGGGACCTCGATCTTGTTCAGCCCGGCCACCGTCTGGTCAACCGCCTCGTTGTTGCGCTTGACGACCTCGGGTCCGCGGCGCCCGTAGGTCTTGGCGATCGATGACTTGATCGCGGCGATCGCCTCGTCGCGGGGCAGCACCCCGGAAATCGCGAAGAAGCAGGTCTGCAG
>DATNEK010000066.1:0-8373 GCA_035553055.1 Streptosporangiaceae bacterium
GCCAGGGAACGTGCGCGCCACGAGGTCCAGTTGCAGGGGACGGGCGTACTCCGCGATGGCGGCGGCAGTGAAGGTGGTGCCCTGGTGCCAGATCACCGGGATCCGGTAGTGATCGGCCACTTCCATCAGGTCAAGGCAGGCCTTGTCATGCGGGTGGAAGTGCTGGTAAGTAGGTCCTAGCTTCAGGCCCCGCAGGCCGAGTTCCTCGACGGCGCGGACGAGCCGCTGCGTCGCGTCCGGGCGCCCCGGGTTCACGCTGGCGAAGCCGATCAACTCTGGCTTGCCCGCCACGTGCTCGGCCACGTACTCGTTGGGGACCACGACGCCAACCGGCTCGGCGTCGAAGGCCAGTACGATTGACGTGTCCACCGACTGTGCCGCCTGCGCGTGCTCCTCCAGGCGCACGTCCCAGCTGACCTTGCCCCAGGCCCGGATCTCGTCCTCCGCGAGCGGCGCGTGCACGTGGTGGCCGTGCTGGCCGAGATGAGTGTGGACGTCGACTTTGGCGATGCTCATGAGACGTCCTCCGCGACGGGGTCTCCGACGGACTTGGCCACCTGTGTCATCGCCACGATGATCTCCTCGAGGCGGGCGTTCATCCGGTCAGTCGGTCCGCTGATGCTGATTGCGTGAGTGACGCGTCCGTGGTAGTCCCGCAACGGCACCCCCACGCATTTCAGCCCGGTCTCGGCCTCTTCGTCGTCCAGCGCGTAGCCACGCACGCGGACGGCCGCCAGGTCGGCGAGGATCGCCTCAGGCGTCACAAGCGTGTGCTCAGTAAGCCGCTTCGGCTGGTGTGTGGCGAGCAGGGACAGTACCTGTTCTTCCGGCAGGTGGGCAAGGATCGACTTGCCCAGGCTTGAGACGAACCAGTCGTCGCGGTCGCCGACCGTCGCGCCCCGGCGGATCGACCGGCCGCTCTCCAGCGCCTCGATGATCACGATCTCGCCCGCCTGGTGCACCGCGAGGTTGACGGTCTCGTCGAACTGGGCCAGCAGGTCCTGCATGTACGGAAGCACGGCTTGCCGGAACGGGTGCGCGGTCCGCGCTGCCTTGCCGATCTCGATGAGCCGGGCGCCCAGGCTGTAGGTCCGCGTCTCCTCGTCGCGTTCCAGCCAGCCACGGGATACGAGGTGCCGCAGGTAGCGGGTCGCGGTGGAGGGCTCCATGCCGCAGGCGGCCGACACCATCGACAGCGTCTGGCGGCTGTTGACGAGAAACGACTCGACGACGGCGATCAGGCGGTCGCTGCGCGAAATGGGTGAAGCGTCGGTCATGTCGCGTCCCCCGGAGTAGTGAGCGCGCTCTGGCGCCGCGGATTGACGACCGGTACCGCGTCGAGCAGCACCTGTGTGTACGGATGCTTGGGCGCCGAGAACAGCTCGTCTCTGGCAGCGACCTCGACGAGCCGTCCCCGCTGCATCACGCCGATCTCCTCGCACAGGTAGCGGACCACGCCGAGGTCGTGTGAGATGAACAGGTACGTCAGGCCGAGCTGGGCTTGCAGATCGCGCAGCAGATTGAGGATCTGCGCGCGGATCGACACGTCGAGCGCCGAGACGGCCTCGTCGAGCACGACGAAGTCTGGGCTGAGCGCGAGCGCGCGGGCGATCGCCACCCGCTGTGCCTGACCGCCGGAAAGCTCGCTGGGGCGGCGGCTGGTCATCACGGTCGGCAGCTGCACGAGGTCGAGCAACTCGGCGACCCGCTGCGCCCGCTGGCTGCGAGATCCCGCGCGGTGCGCCGCCAGCGGCGCGGCGATGATCTCGGCCACCGACTTGCGCCGGTTAAGCGAACCGTGCGGATCCTGGAAGACCACCTGAATCTGGGATCGCAGCCGCCGCAGTTGCCCGCCGGACAACGTGCCCATGTCCCGGCCGTCAAAGCAGATCGAGCCCTCATCCGGCTTGGTCAGCCGCAGAATGCAGCGGCTGAGGGTGGACTTGCCCGAACCGGACTCGCCGACCAGGCCGAACGCGGCGCCACGCCGGATGTCGACCGAGACGCCGTCAACGGCCCGGAACTGGCCGCCGTCACGGGTGCGGAACGACTTCACAACGTCCCGCACCGATACCAGGGGACCGTCAGCCATCGATGACTCCTTGCGTCAGCCGGGCGGCCTGCTGCCCGCGGTTCCCCCTGAAGGCATTGTCCGTGAGGGGCCTGATGCAACGGGCCTCCGCCACGCCGGCCGTGGACCCGCCGATCCCGGGACCGCCGACGCTGTGCAGCTCAATCTCCCCAGCGGCGCAGGCCTCGTCCGCGTACGGGCACCGCGACCGGAACGCGCACCCGGCGGAGAGAGAGCCAGCCACGGGCGGCTGGCCCGCGATTGTGGGCAGCGGTCGGCTGATGTCGACAGCGAGGTCCACGCTCGCCGACAGCAGGGCGGCGCTGTAAGGGTGCGCCGGGCGCTCGAAGAAATCGGCTGCAGCGGCCTGCTCAACCACCTGACCCGCGTACATCACCGCGATCTTGTCGCAGAATCCCGATGCCACGGCGAGGTCGTGGGTGATGAGGACGCTGGCGACGCCGTGCTCTCGGCACAGCCGGTCGAGGAGATCGAGGACCAGCGCCTGCGTCGTGACGTCCAGAGCCGTGGTCGGCTCGTCGCAGAGCAGGACCTCGGGCTGGCATGCGAGCGCGATCGCGATCATGACGCGCTGGCGCATGCCGCCGGAGAACTCATGCGGGTAGGCGCCGAGACGTTCCCGTGGGCTTGGCACGCCCACGTCGCCAAGCAGTTCGACCGCACGGTTCCTGGCCTGGGCGCGGCTCACCGGCTCGTGCAGCCGGATCGCCTCCGTGATCTGGGCGCCGATGGTCATCAGCGGGTCGAGTGACGTGGCCGGATCCTGGTAGATCATCGAGATCCGCGCGCCGCGGACCTTGTCAATCTCCCGGCGGCGCATCGCCAGCAGGTCGGTTCCGTTGAGCAGGATCTGACCGCCAGAGACCCGGACCGGGGCCCGGTGCAGGCCAATGACCGACAGCGCGGTCAGCGTCTTGCCCGACCCGGACTCGCCGACGAGGCCGAGACGCTCACCGGGCGCCAGCTGGAAGCTGACCGACCGCACGACCGGGGTCTTGCCGACCGACACCTCCAGGTCGCGCACGTCGAGCAGCGGCGCGGGTGGGGTGGCCGCGGTCATTTCCGCACCGTCCTTCCGCCACGGGCCGCACGGCGTGCGGCCCGCCGGGCACCCGGGGAGCTCAGCCTGTTCGCGACCAGGTTCAGGCACAGGATCGTCAGCAAGATCATGATGGCCGGCGCCAGCGCGTAGCTCGGATCGTTGTACAGGTAGCCGTAACCCTGCTGGAGCAGGACACCCCAGGATGTCTGGGGCGGCTGCACGCCGAGGCCGACGAAGCTAAGGCTCGCCTCAAGGATGATCGCGCTCGCCGCGTTGATCGCGGCCTGGCTGGCCAGCGCGGGGAAGATGTTAGGCAGCACCTCTGTGCTCAGCAGCCGGATCTTGCCAGCGCCGTAGGCGATGCCCGCCGAATAGTAGTCGAGTCCGGTCTCCTGGATCGTGACGCTCCGCGCCATCCGGGCCGAACTGGGCGTCAGCAGGATCCCCGTGATCAGCGTCAGCGACAGCAGCGACGCGCCGAAGGCGGCCACGCAGACGAGTGCGAACAGGATCTGCGGTATGGCCATTGCGATGTCGGCGCCGCGCATGAGGATCTCATCGACCCAGCCACCGCGGTCGGCCGCGGCGACCCCCCAGACCGTGCCGAGCACGAAGGCGAGAGCGACGCTGCCTGCGCAGACCATCAGTGACAGCCGACCTCCGTAGAGGAGCCTGCTCAGCAGGTCACGGCCCACCTCGTCGGTGCCGAGCCAGTGCTGCCCGGTCGCCGCGGCGAACGGGTGGGTCGGGTCGATCTGGTCGGGACCGGCACTGGCGACGAGCGGCGCGCAGACACACAGCACCACGATGAGCAGCAGGAGCAGCGCGCTGACGGGAGGAATTCCGAGCCGGGCGCGCCGCGGGTCCCGTACTGGGGTGGCTGCGATGACCGCCTCAGCCATGACGCCCCCTGGTCCGGGGATCGAGCCGCCACGACATCAGGTCGACGGCGAGCGACACCAGGATGAACAGGGTGCTGATGAGCAGGACCACCGACTGCAGGATGGCGTAGTCCCGGTTGAAGGCTGACTGGATGGACAGCGCGCCGAGCCCGGAGAAGCCGAAGGCGTACTCGACGATGACGCTGCCGCCAAGGGTGTAGCCGGTGATCAGCCCGATCATCGTCAGGCTGGGCAATGTCGCGTTCGGCAGCGCGTGCCGTAGGAGCACGCGGGCCTCGGAGGCGCCCTTGCCGGCCGCCGTCCTGGTGTAGTTGGAGTCGAGAGAGGTCACCAGTTCATTCCTCAGGTAGCGCAGAACTAGTGGTGCGGCGCCGACGGCCAGAGAGATCGCCGGCAGGATCATATCCCGCAGATTCTGCACGGGATTCGTCAGGAACGGCACGTAGCCGCGCGCCGGCAGCAGGTGTACTTGCACGCTGAAAATGATGATCAAGACGATTCCCGCGACGAAGGGCGGGAAAGCCATTCCGGCCGATGACACTGCCGTGATAATCCCGTCCAGCCACCCGCCTGGGCGTCGCGCCGAGGCGATGGCGGCGGGCACGGCGATTACGACAGACAGCGCCACGCTAATGATCGTCAGTTCCAGGGTGGGGCCGATGGCGGCCCCAATGAGCGAGCTGACCGGCTGGCCGGTGAAGTAGGAGGTGCCGAGGTTTCCGTGCAGAATTCCGGAAATCCAGGTGAGGTACTGACTGGCGAGCGGACGATCGAGGCCCGCACTCTTCGTCAGCCGGTTGATCATCTCCTGGGTGACTCCCTGGGACGTGCCGAGCCTGGCCGTAACCGGGCTCCCCGGCAGCGCACGGAGCACCACGAAGATCAACATTGAGACTGCGATGAGGAGCACGATGCTGATCGCTATTCGTCTGATCAGGTACCTCACCACGTCACCTCCCTAACCGTTTCCGCCTGTCTTTCCGTCCTTGGTCAGCCGGTGAAGTAGGCGTTTTCCAGGTGAATGGTGCCGGTGCTGTCAACCCAGATGCCACCGACGTCGCTCTTGGCCGCGCTCACCGTAGCGAACTGGACCGGAACGTAGATCGGTGCCTGCTGGTTAACCAGTTCCTGGGCCTGATTCCAGGCTGCTTTCTGCTTGGCGGGATCGGGACTCGAGATGGCGGTCGCGTAGGCCGAGTCGAAGGCGGCGTTGTTCCAGTTGCACTCGCAGCGTCCCTTGAGCACGAACTGGAACTCGTCCTGGGGCGAGGAAGTGTAGGACTGGAAGTTGGGGACAATCATGTTGGGGAACGACTTGCCCGCCGGGTAGAACTTGGTCGGCCAGGTGGA
Organism: Streptosporangiaceae bacterium; assembly: GCA_035553055.1. GTDB lineage: Bacteria > Actinomycetota > Actinomycetes > Streptosporangiales > Streptosporangiaceae > Chersky-822. Next base: position 5,387 of record DATNEK010000066.1, read on the forward strand.
GATGTCGGTGTCCTGGATCTTCAGGTTGATGCCGATCTGCTTCAGGCTCGACTGGAGGATTTCCGCGCTGACGTTCCATTCCGGGTACTGGTTGGAGACGCCCCACCAGATGATCGTGGCGCCCGCCTTGATGCCCGCCTCGGCGAACAACTGCTTCGCCTTCGCCAGGTTGTAGCTGTAGTTGGTGAGGTTGCCGCCGTAAGCCGGGTTGTTGGCGGACAGCGGGTCGTTGGTCGTCGAGACCGTTCCCTGGCCGGAGTATGCGGCCTTGAGGATGGCCTTCTGGTCGATGGCGTACGCCAGCGCCTGGCGAGCCTTGACGTTGTTGAACGGCGGCGCCGTCGTGTCAACTTCCCAGCTCACGTACTGGCCGATCACTGCCGGCTTGATGACCTGGAGGTTCGGGTTCGCGCCAAGAGCCGCCACCTGCGAGAGCGGCACCGACCAGAGGGCGTCGAGGCTGCCGGCCTGCAGTGCGGTCACCGCGGAGGAGGAGTCCGCGGCCAGGGCGAAGTTGATGCCGCTGAGCTTCGGCTTGGTGCCGAAGTAATCCGGGTTGGGCACGAGGTCCAGGTGGTTGTTGGCGGCAAAGCTCTTGACCATGAACGGCCCAGTCACCGCCGGGTTGCTCTCCATTGTCGACATGGCGCCGGTGTCGATGATCTTGACGTTGACGATCGACTGCGGGAACAGTGCGTCGGGCGAGCTCAGCTTGAAGACGACTGTGTCATCGCCGCTGGCGGTCACCGAGGCGATCGGGGCGACGTTGTTCTTCAGCTGCGTCGCAGTGTTCGGGTTTTGGTAGTACTTGATCGTCGATACCACATCGGCGGAAGTCAGGGCCTTGCCGTTAGAGAACTTGACCCCGGGGCGCAGCTTGAACGTCCAGGTCTCCTGGTCGCTGGAAGCCGACCAGGAGGTGGCCAGGTCGGGCACGAGCTTGCCGCTCTGGTCCTGCGTCACCAGCCCGTCCCACATCAGGCTGAACAGGTTCTGGTCCATGGCCGTCGACTTGGTGACCGGGTTCAGTACGTCGATCGCGGTCGCGCTGCCGATGGTCAGGACGCCGCCGGCCTTCGCGGGCGCCGACGACTGATTCCCCGCGGTAGCCGACGACGTGCTCGTCGCCTGGCCCCCGCATGCGGCAAGTGTTCCGACCATCGCGACCGCCGCCGCCGCGATCACCGCTCGTGACTTCATCAACGCCACTCCTCATCCTCTGGATGACTTCCTGGCCGATTTCCATTGAGTGAAAATAGCTTCCATTCAATGGAAACAAGTCAGTTTTAAGCAAGCTAAGTAGGGAATGTTCCTGCCAGATCACGGAATTGTCGCGATTATGTAACGTGTCCTGAATGCCGGATTCATACCATTGGCACCACCAGGCGTGGTGATGAACAGTAGCCCCAGACCAGCGCAGCTCTACCGGTTCTCGAGGGACTGGCCTTCGGCCGCGGCTGGGACGTGGAGTATCCCCGCGACACCTGACGGCTGCGCAACCTCGGCATCATCGACCCGGTCGCGCACGTCCGCTTCGGCGTCAGCCCGTGCCACAGGCGGTCCGGGACTACATCGCCAGCCACCCAGAAGGCTGACTCACGGGACGTGGGAGCGGTGACGGCGGCGGTTCGAGCCGCGCCTTCAGGACCCCGGCCTTGGGTCACGACGGGCGTGCGGGCGGACCGACCGCCAACACTTCCTCGCCACCGGGAAATGCGTTAGCGCGCGAACTCCGTGGCGCGGGACTCGCGGACGACCGTGACGCGGATCTGGCCGGGGTAGGTGAGCTCCTCCTCGACCTGCTTGGCGATGTCGCGGGCGATGACCTGGGCCTGGATGTCGTCTACCTGCTCGGGCTTGACCATGACGCGGATCTCGCGGCCCGCCTGCATGGCGAAGACCTTCTCGACGCCTTCCTTCTCGGAAGCGATCTGCTCGAGGCGCTCGAGGCGCCGCACGTACATCTCAAGCGACTCGCGCCGGGCGCCCGGGCGGCCGCCGCTTATCGCGTCGGCGGCCTGGGTGAGCACGGCCTCCACGGTGCGGATCTCGACCTCGTTGTGGTGCGCCTCGATCGCATGCACCACGTCGTCCGACTCGCCGTACTTGCGGGCGATCTCCGCGCCGATCAGCGCATGGCTGCCCTCGACCTCATGAGTGAGCGCCTTGCCGATGTCGTGCAGCACCGTGCAGCGCTTGAGCAGCACCGGGTCGAGGCGGAGTTCGCTCGCCATCATGCCGGCGATGTGCGCGGACTCGATGAGGTGGGACAGCACGTTCTGCCCGTAGGACGTGCGGTAGCGCAGCCGCCCGAGGAGGTTCACCAGCTCGGGGTGCATGTCGGTGATGCCGAGCCCGGTCATCGCGTCCTCGCCCGCCCGGCGGCAGATCAGCTCGATCTCGGCCTTGCCGCGCTCGTACGCTTCCTCGATGCGCTGCGGGTGGATCCGGCCGTCGCTGACCAGCCGCTCCAGGGTGAGCCTGCCGATCTCGCGGCGCACCGGGTCGAAGCAGGAAAGGAGCACCGCCTCCGGCGTGTCGTCGATGATCAGGTTGACGCCGGTCACCGACTCGAAGGCCCTGATGTTGCGGCCCTCGCGGCCGATGATCCTGCCCTTCATCTCGTCGCCTGGCAGGTGCATGACCGAGACGACAGACTCGCTCGTCTGCTCCACCGCGACCCGCTGGATGGCCAGCGTTACGATCTTGCGGGCCCGCTTGTCGGCCTCGGACCTGGCGGTCGCCTCGATGTCCCTGATCGACACCGCTGCCTCGCGCTTGGCCTGGTTCTCCATCGTGGAGACGAGCTCCGTCTTCGCCGCCTCCGCGGTCAGGCCCGCGACCCGCTCAAGCTCCGCCCTGGCCTTGGCGTCGGCCTCGGTCAGCGCCTTCTCCCGCTCTTCAAGCTCGTTCCTGCGCTCTTCGAGCGCCTGACCGCGAGCCTCAAGGCGGCGGCTCTCGCCGTCGAGCCGCTGCTCGCGCTCGCC
>DATNEK010000067.1:0-4207 GCA_035553055.1 Streptosporangiaceae bacterium
CGCTCGCGCGGTCTGGCATCCGATACGTGATCGTGCGCAACGACCTCAACCCGGTCACGCTTGACTACACGCCGCCACAGCAGATGCACCAGGCGCTGGCCAGTTCTGGCTTCCGCCGGGTCGCCGCGTTCGGCCCGGTCATCAGTGGTCTTGAGGCCAATCCTGGTGCGACGCAGTTTCAGTACGCGCTGCCTTCCTATCGAGCCGTAGAGGTGTTCGCTGCTCGGTCGGCGATCAGCGAGCCAGCGCCGCCGCCTGCGGTCGCGCTGCCGGTCAGCCGCACGGTATTTGTCAACGGCGGACCTGACGCGCTGCTCCAGCTCACTGGGCAGCATGTGCTCGGATCGGCGCCCGCCGTGATGGTCGGCGACAAGCTGGTGGCGCCTGCGGCGCTGTGGGCGATCACCGACTCGCTGCCGCGAGCCGACCACACATTCGGCAGCGTCGACTCGACTCCTTCCTATGTCTACACGCGGGCCGAGACGAACCCGGTCGATGACCCGCTCGGCGGAGCTGGCGGCCCGCCGCGGCAGCTTCTGCCAACCGGGGGGGCGGGTCAGCAGACCGTGGCCGTGCTGTCGGGTGCCGCCAGCGTGACAGCGTCATCGTCCGGTTCCTGGCTGGCCGAGACGCCGCAGATCGACCCGGTGAACGCGTTCGACGGGAACCCGAGCACGTACTGGGCGGAGGCGAGCCCGGACACGCCGGTCGGCCAGTGGATCCAGATCACGTTCTCCCGACCGGTCGTGCTACCGTCCACGATCGGCATCGCACTGCTGGTCAGCGGGTCGCTGCGCCCGGTTGCCGACCGGCTGACCGTCACCACCGCCACCGGGGCGGTGACCAGCGCGGTGCGAAGGACCGGCTCGGAGCAGCCGTTGCCGGTCAAGGCGGGATCGACCAGAACGCTGCGAGTCACGATCGCGGGCGCTCGTGGCGGCTTGGCTGCCGGGCCGGGAGCCGGGTTCACCGGCATCGACATTCCCGGCGTGACCGTGACCAGGTACAGCTCAGTCACCGAAGACGACGTGGGCAGGCGCGCCGCCGAGGTGGCTTTCTCGTTCCACCGCCAGCTGCCTTCACCGGCCAGCCTGGCCGATCTGACCGTTTACCCGCGACTGGCCAGGCAGTTCGTCACCTCATCGGCATCGGTGCTCAAGCTGTCGGCAACCGCGATCGCGATCCCAGGCCGCGGACTCAATGCGCTGATCGCCAAGCTGGCGCCCGCACCCAAGCACACGCTCCAGGTGACGGCCAGCTCGACCTGGGGCTCGCTGCCTAGCCTGGCGCCTTCCAACCTGTTCAAGGCAGGCCGCCAGGGCTCGTGGATCGCAGGCGCAGCCAACCCGGTACTGCGGCTGCGCTGGCACGGCAAGCGCACGATCAGGCGCATGGTGCTCCTGCCCGTGCCTGGTTTCGGCGCGGCGCCAGAGTCGATCAAGATCACGAGCCCCGAAGGTGTCCGCTACGCCAGCATCGGCCTGGCCGGATTCACCGAGATCGTGCCGCCGCTGACCACGGACCGGATGACGATCTCCTTCCCCGTCGTGCAGTACGCGACAACAGCACAGCCGGTGTCTGGCCAGCCCGTGCAGCTACCAGTCGGGCTTTCTAAGCTGTCGATACCGGCTCTGGCGGGCCTGCGGGCGACAACGCCGACCGCGTCGACCCCGTTCAAGCTGGCCTGCGGCAGCGGGCCGATCCTGCGGATCGACGGTCGCACGTTCCGCACCAAGGTCACTGGCACCTTCGGCGACCTGACTCAGTTCTCGCCCGTCCACGTCAGCCTCTGCTCGGCCGGGTCCGACGTGACTCTCGGGGCCGGACGGCACCGCCTGCTGGTCGGCCGGCCAGAGCCGTTCACGATCACCGACCTCAGCTTGATCAGCGACCTCGGCTCGGCGGGGGGTGCCGGCGGCAGCGTGCGCGGCCGCCCGGTTCGCGTACTGCGCTGGCAGCCTGAGAGCCGCCAGGTACGGATCGGCCCAGGCGCGCAGGCTTACCTTGAGCTGCATCAGAACGCGAACCCCGGCTGGATCGCGACTCTAGACGGTCGTGCGCTCCAGCCAGTCACGCTCGACGGCTGGCAGCAGGGGTTCGTCGTTCCCGCCGGAGAAGGCGGGGTGATTTCGATGACATTCGCCCCGGCTAGGTTTTATCATGCGTGGATTATCCTTTCTGCGGTCGGCGCGATCGTCCTGCTTGTGTTCGCATGGTCCGGCTGGAGGCGCAGGAGAGTGCACGACCATATGGATCGAGCTGTGGCCTGCCCGGTTCCGGCCAGCCCAGGGGAGCCCGCGGCTTCGATTAGCTCGTTCTGGCGCGTGCGAGCGCCCGCGCCCTGGTGGCTCGGATTGACCGCGCTCTGCGGGCTGATGCTGATCATCGGCGGCCCTGTGGTGATCGCCGTTCCCGTGCTCGTCGCGGCGGCCGAGTTGTGGCCGAACAGATACGGGGCGCTGGCGTTCGCCGCCGCGGTCGTGTCCGGACTGCTCGCGGCGCTGTCCGCGCATCCGGCGGCCACGACGTCCGGTGCGTTCGGCGCACCCGCCCAGGCCTTCGCACTAGTCGCCTTGGCCGCCGCGCTCATCCCGGCGCGGCCGGCTCGATCGGGCGGTTCCAGACCTTGAATGGAGTCGACACCGACCTGACAGATACCGCCCACCGGCTCGGTCGGGTCCGGTTCTCCATCGCTGACGAGCTGACCTGCTACTACGACAGGCCGGCCGAGGCCGCCAACGTACACATGGAGGTGCGCGTCCCCGGCCGGCTCGATGAGGCGGTGGTACGGGCTGCCGTGCGGGCCGTGCTCGATGCGGAGCCCGGACTGCGGGCCAGGCAAAGCGCGACCAGCCGGTGGCGGTCGGGCTTCTACTGGGAATACCAGGCCGCGCCTGACCTAGACCCGGTACTGACCGCGTCGTTCGCAGACGAGAGCGAGCTTGATCGGTTGCGTGCCGCCATGGTGTCGCAGTCGCCTCCGCTGCGCGTTTCGCCGCCGCTGCGGTTCTTGATCGCGTCAGGCCCTGGCGGCGACGCGCTGGTACTGAACGTGCACCATGCCCGCATCGACGGCCTGTCCTGCCTCCGACTCCTGCGCATGGTGGCAGACGAATACAACTCGCTCCTCTCCTCCCCGTCGGGACGCGATGCCGGCTGGACTGACGAGCGCAGCGAGGAAGGAAGGCGGCATCGTGAGGCGCCCCGGCACGCGGGGGGTACGGGGGGTCGTCCCCCCGGATTGGCACAGCCTCCCCGTGTCGGCATCTCCCCGGTCGCCAAGATCGCACGGGAGCCCGAGCAAGGTCCATCGGCTGCCAGGCACGGGTACGGCGTCCGGCTACTCGCCTGCGATGGGCTGGCCGATGTTGGCTGGCTCAGGTCGGCTGGCATCAGCGTGAACGACCTGCTGATCGTCGCGCTGATGATCACTATCGGCGACTGGAACGCTGAGCGCGGCCGCAGACCAGGCCTGGTCAGGATCACGATGCCGGTAGGCGATCGAGCGCAGGCCGGTTCTGGCGGATTGTGGGCCAATAGATCCAGGCTGACTTCGGTGAGCGCTCGGGTTGTGCCCGGCGCGTCGGCGCTCGATCTGCTCTCCGGTGTTGCCGCGCAGACCGCCTACGCCAAGGAGCACGCGGGCCCGCAGGTCGACTTCTTCTGCCGCACATTGGCCGCTGCCCCGATCCCGGTCGTGGCCAAGTACCGTGTGCTGCGGACGGCTCTGCGGCTCGGCGGTTCGTTCCTCTGCGACACCTGTCTTGTCTCTAACCTCGGCGTTGTCGAGCCGGTCAGGTTTGGCGCGGCGACCGCATCGCAGGTGTGGTTCTCGACCTTCGCTCACATGCCGCGCGGCCTGTCGCTCGGCGTGCTGACTACCGGGGGCGTGCTGCACCTGACGTTCCGCTACCGGCGCGCCTTGCTCAGCGACCAGGCGGCAGAGGACTTCGCCGGTCGCTACGCGGAGGCGCTCGGCCGGGTTGCCAGCCGTGAGGCAGCGTCATGACCGCCGATGGACCCGGCCTGGGCATCGCCGTGGCGGCTCTGGCCACCACGAGCTACAACGTAGGCCTGATCCTGGAAAAACGCGCGCTCCGCCGGCTGCCGCCGATCGACGCCAGGCACGCCGTCGCTTTGCTGCGCACCGTGCTGCTCGACCCGGCGTGGATGGTCGGCTTCGCGTTGATGAGCTGCGGTCTCGGAT
>DATNEK010000068.1:0-18689 GCA_035553055.1 Streptosporangiaceae bacterium
CCTCGAGCACCTTCGGCGGCCCCGGCGGCCGCCCACCCGCGCTGAGTTAGCCGGCCATCGCCTGCGGGCGAACGCGCCCCTGAGCTGGCGCTGAACCAGGGCGACCGCCTCCGGCAGCATCTTTGTCCCCCGTGACTCCCGCTGGAGGGTTTGTCGTTATGTCGACATTTTTTGGCGTCCCCGTCGACGCCGCATATCACATCGTATTCGCGCTGGCTGGCATGCTGGCGCCGCTGCTTGGCAGCCTGGCGGCGGCTGCCGCGATCGCACTGTTCACTGTCGGCGTCCGCCTGCTTCTCATGCCGGTCAGCTACCGGGCCATGAAGGGCATGGACGCCCAGGCCAGGATCGCGCCGCAGGTGCGAGCGCTGCGCCAGCGGCATGCCGGCCAGCCTGAGGCGCTCAAGCGCGCGCTGGCCGCCCTGTACCGGGCCGAGGGCACGTCTGTCTACGCCGGCTGCCTGCCCATCGCGGTGCAGTGGCCGTTCTTCAGCGTTATGTACCTGGTGTTCAGGTCGCCGGTGATTGAAGGGATGCGGAACGCCCTGCTGACCCATGACTTCTTCGGCGCGCCGCTCGGCAGCCACTGGCTGAGTGCGGCCGGGCCGTTCAGCGCTCACGGAGCCGTCTTCGCCGGCCTGTTCCTGCTGCTGGCCGGGCTCGGCTGGCTCAGCACCAGGATGACGCGCGGCCTCGCCGCACCCGGCTCCGGCGGAGCGCCGGCCGCGCTGGCGAAGGTTGTGCCGTACCTGACGGTCGCGTTCGCCGCGTTCCTGCCGCTCGCCTCTGGCCTGTACCTGGCGACGACGAGTTCGTGGACCCTGGCCGAGCGAGCGGTGCTGCGCAGGCGCCTGAACGCGGCGCGTCCCGCCTAGCCGGCCAGGAGACGCGCCCTATCCGCACCGCATGAGGTGGCGCAGTTTTTCTGGGTTGCGTATGAGCCGGATTGCCGTGATCTTGCCGTCGGCGTCCAGGTCGACGGCGACGACGCTGTCCGGCTGGCCGGCCGAAGTGATCAGCACGCCTGCCTGGCCGTTGACGAGCACAGGGCGCATAGCGGCCCGCGGAAGCGGCCTGCGCCAGACGCCGAGTATCCACCTGGCCACCTTGTCGGCCCCGTGCAGCGGGCGGAGCGCGGCTCGGATCTTGCCGCCGCCGTCGGTCCAGGCCGCGACGTCCGGGGCGAGCATCGCCATCATCTGATTCAGGTCCCCGCCCACGCAGGCGGCCAGGAACTCGTCGGTGATCCGGCGCCGGACGTCCGCCGGGGCGTCGTAACGCGGTCGCCGCGCCTGGACGTGGGAGCGGGCGCGGCTGCCGACCTGGCGCACGGAAGTCTCGCTGCGGTCAAGCATCTCCGCGATCTCGCCGAACGAATAGCCGAAGACATCCTTGAGCACGAAGACCGCTCGCTCGACCGGCGACAAGGTCTCGAGCACGACGAGCATGGCCAGGGACACCGCCTCGGCTTGCTCGACCGCGGTGCCGGCGTCGTCCTCGGCGGTGACCAGGGGCTCAGGCAGCCACGGGCCAACGTAGGACTCCCGCCGCACTGCCGCCGACCTGAGCCGGTTGAGCGATAGGTTGGTCACTGTCCGTGCCAGGTAGGCGCGCGGCTGGTCGACGTCTTCCCCGGCCACCGCGCTCCACCTCAGCCACGCGTCCTGCAGCACATCCTCGGCGTCGAGCACGCTGCCGAGCATCCGGTAGGCGATGCCGAACAGCGGCTGGCGGTACCGCTGGAACACCGCCAGCTTGTCAGTCACGATGACGAACGCACCCCAGGCACCTGGCAGCGGTCGGAGAAGCCCTGGCTGCGCATCCCGAGCGAGGCGTTCACCCGGCTGCGCAGGTTCTCCACCCCGACCATGACGGTCAGCTCGACGAACGCGGGCTGGCCGAGCAACTCGATGAGCCGCGCGGCCTGCTCGTCGGTGACCGCCGGCTCGGTCTCACACATCGCCTCGGCGTACTCCATGACCGCCAGTTCAGCGTCGGAGAACATGTCGCGGCGCTCGCGCCAGGTGGGTACGGCGTTGAGCTTCTCGATTGCGATGCCGAGCTTGTGCCCGTCCCAGTAGCCGAAGTCCATGCACCACGAGCAGCCGATGCGGGCCGCCGCGACCATGACCGCCAGCTCCTTGAGCACCGGATCCAGCTTGTTGAACTTCGCGACGGCCTGCTCGAAGCGCAGGTCAGCCCAGAGCACCCGCGGGTTGTGCCCGAGCGCCAGCCCAGGTTCGAGCACGGCACCGTAGGTACGCTTGGAGTACCACTCGAGCATGCGGATGAGCAGGGTGCGTGGCGGGTCGAGCGAGATGCGAGCCATGACAGTGCGCCTCCTTGTGCCGCGTCACTGGCCTTCGTTTTATAAGACAACAAGGCGCCATCATCTGTGACATCGGCTATACCCCGCGTCCGCCAAGCTCGCCAGCAAGCGAGCCGGGCGGACGCGTCATCGCCGTCGCGCGAAAGCTACAGGTGGAAAGCCTTGACCATGGTGGGGAACTTACTGGCCATATTCAGCTTGCGCAGGCCAAGCAACTGCTCAGCGGTGCCGAGCAGCGAGTAGTGGTTGAACAGCGTCTTCGACCTGGTCCCTGCCTTGGTGCTCGGGCTGATCACGATCGTGGCCACGCGGCAGCCGACGTCTGTGGTGTTGGTGGCGCACTTAGTGACCGTGCCGCCTTCACCTTCGTCCCAGGTGATGAACACAGCGGTCGATCCGTTGCGGTACTCGCGGCTGTTCAGGATCGTCGGCAGATTGACCGACAGCCACTTGTTACCGTCAGCGACCGTGCCGTCGTGCATGTCGTCGATCAGGTTCGGGGTAATGAACGAGAACGCGGGCAGTGTGTTGCGCGACAGGTCGCCCTTCAGCTTGCCGAATGGGACGTCGAACTTGCCGCAGCCCTTCAGCGTGGTGTAGTAGGCCGCCGGGTTGTGCCGGACCGCGTATTCGCCGGCGTTGGTTTTCCTGCAGTTCGCCGGCATGGACTCTTCGTACGAGCGCCAGGTCTCACCCTGGCCGAATATGCTCCGCGCGGAGGTCAGGCAGCTACCCGTCGGGTCGCAGTCGGTGAGGAACCTCGCCAGTCCCTGGTAGCCGACTCCGGATGTCGCCGCGACGTAGTTCGGCAGGCTGGGGTGGGTGATGTTGTGGTAGTTGGTCGCCAGCCCGCACTTGGTGGCCATCGAGTTTATGAAAGGGGCCTGGCTCGAACCGATGATCGTCTTGAAGCTGTGGTTCTCCATGAAGATCCAGATCACGTGCGTGTAATGGCGCGGCACCGCGTGATCTAGACACGGATGGGTTGCGCTCGGCCCCGCCTTAACCACCGAGGTCGAGGCTGACACACCGGACACGCAGCCGAACAGCGTGAATACCCCTGCCCCGATCGCAGCTACCTTGACCCACATATAGACGTCAGCTCCTTCGTATCGCTTTGCTGGCTAATACGCTAAGTGCCCAGCGAACCGGGAGGGCGAATCTTCAGCAGGCCGACTCCCCCGCTCGTGATCGGCGTCCGGCGGCCCCGCGACGTCGTAAACCTCAGATGTCCGTAGCATCCTGCGCCAACAGCAGCCCCGGGCCGCCGCGCACCCAGTCAGACCGCGCCGAGCCCATTGCGTCGGTCACTGGCCCCGAAAACCTTGCGCTACGTGCTCTAGCTTCCCGCGGTGCTGCTCCCACCATGCTGGGTCGTTGGTGGCCAGGTTGTCGTTGTCCTTGCGCACCCCGGCCGCGCCGTCGATCATCTCGCGCACGATGTCAGCGTGCCCGGCGTGCCGGTGCGTCTCGGCGATCACGTGCACGAGAATCTGGTGCAGCGTGACGTCCTGCCGGCCGGGCGTCCACCATGCCACGTGCCCGGGGGCATCGAGATCCAGAGCCTCGATTGTCGCGTCCGAATGCGCCCACACTCGCCGGTACAGCCCGACAATCTGCTCTCGTGACTCGTCGGCCTCCGCCCACAGGTCGGCGACGAGCGCGTCGGGCCCGAGCCCGTCAGCGTCGAAGTCGCCGACGTCGATCCACCACCGCAAGCGCTCGCCGAACGGCCGCCCGAAGGTGTCGCCGAAGTACGAGATCTCGACGGTCGCGAGATGCTTGACCAGCCCGAGCAAGTTGGTACCTGTCCGCGTCATCGGACGCCGGATGTCATATTCACTCAGGCCGTCGAGCTTCCACACCAGCGCGTCGCGAGCTACTTGCAAGTAGCGCCGCAGGTCTGCTTTCTCATTGGAGTCTGCCACGGACGGCATTGTCGCACCGGGCTCTGACACTCATGATTGAGTCACCCGTCGGGGCTAGCCGGGCCGGGGAGCTGCCGCGGCTCTGACCGGCGACCTTGGCGCCGGATGCTCGACGAGTGCGATCACACGGCTGGCCATGAACCTGGCCGTCCGCACTGTGGTGCCGCCTCTGGTCAGCTCGCTGACCTCGACGAGACCGCGCCTGTTCACGACCTCCACCCGCCGTCCGGCCCTGGTGGCTGCCACCTGATACGTCTTCGTTTGGTCGCCCGCATCCACGACGATCTCGACCCAGTCGCCCCTCACGACGGACCGGTCCTCGATACACGCGAACACCTCTGGGTGCCCATGCCTATTACGTACCCAAAGCGACGATCTAGACGCAACGAGCGAGCAGATTGCTACCATCCACGCATGGGACTATTCAAAAGACATTCAACTCAGCAATTTGCAAATGATACTAAATCATCTGATCTGCCTAATACGCCGGCGGCGGGCAGTCCTGTCGGCACGCCGTCACCAGGGGTTCCCGATCTCACCGCTGAGCTAAAGCGGCAACTGCAGACCGCGCGGGCCAGGGTCTTTGCCTACTCGGACATGGTGAAGCAGGTTGACTGCACCCGCTGCGGCGCGCCCAAGCAACTGCCGTCCAAGACCGCCTACCTGTACTGCGACCATTGCGGATCGCTCACCGACTACGACTTCCGAATTGCCAACTTTGACACTAACGCGGCACTGACCAATCAGGTCTTCGCCTATCTTGTCGGGCCGGTGCAACCCGCACTTGACATCTGCACCGCCACCGGAGACAAGGAGCGCTATCGCGGCCTGATCACGCCGGTCTACGCCGAGTGGGTCAAGCAGTGCCCGCAGGCCAATTCGCCGCAAGCCACGTCTGACCCTGACTTCCAGCAGCGGCAGGTCAACTACCTGGTCGAGTGCATGGTCGCCAGGGAGTTCGACAAGAGCGCGCACCAGGTGGGGACCCAGTTGGTCGCGGCCACAAGGGCGTTGCAGCGGATCCCGCAGCCTGACGGCAGTTTCTTCGTCAGCGACGGGATCTGGCAGGTAGCGGCGCTGTTCAAGCAGCAGATGGAGATGGGCTACAAGCTGCTCGCCGACCAGGGCGTGCTCGAACTCGACCCAGAACAGGCGCCGGTGTCGGTCTGGCTCCGCATGGAGTACACGGTCTTCTGCCAGAACTGGCTGCCCAAGATCCCCCCTGCCGATCGGGACCGGTTCCTCGACTTCTTCGGGCTCAAGGGCGAGTACGCGAAGATGAAGATCACCACCACCGAGACCAAGAAATGCGGCGGATGCGGCGACGAGCTCAAGACCGTCCCCGGTGCCCAGGCGGTGGTCTGCGAGTCGTGCGGGAAGAAGCTCGACATCGCAGGCGGTGAGGTCCCCTGCCAGAACTGCGGCGCTCCTTTGTCGTTCCCGGTCAGGACGTCCACGATCGACTGCCCTTACTGCCACACGACCACACACCGCGCCTGAGTCGCACTTCCAAGATCGTCGCGGCAGGACCCGGCCTTGCGATGGTCCAGTGCTGCCCCTCGCTATGTACAAAGCTCCTAGAGCACTGATACCTTTAGGTCGATCACGCAAGGGGTGAGCAACCGGAGGTTGGCATGGGCGCGACCGGCAGGGTCGCCGCGTCAAAAGTGCACGGTCAGTGGCTGCAGCGGCATCGGCAGGCCCGCGGCTGGAGCGTTTCCGAGATGCGACGGCGCCTACGCGAAGCCGCCAGGCAAGTCGGTGACAACCTTCCGGACAACGAGTGCCTCACTGTCATGATCCACCGCTGGGAAGACGACCGCAGCGGCATCTCCGAGCGCTATCGCCTGCACTTTTGCCGGGCATTCCAGATTCCGATCGAAGAGTTCGGCCTGGCCGCGCCAATTCCCCCGACCGCGCCTCCCCCGACCGCGCCTCCCCCGACCGCGCCTTCTCCCCTGGCCGCGCCTTCTCCCCTGGCCGGCGCCGCGAAGGGGCCCGAGCACCGCAGCAGCAACGAGCCCGGCCTTGGCCGATCCTGGATCGAGCAGGAGATACTGATGACCGCCCACGAGAGCAACGACCATGCACAGTTCGCCGAGCGGAGGGACACCGGAGAAGCGACGCTTGAGCAGTTGCGCTCTGATGTCGTCCGGCTCTCGCGCGAGTACACGACCGGCCAGCCGCTTCCTTTATTCTTCGAGATGCGCCGCGTCCGTGATCAGATGTACGTGGCGCTCGACCGCAAGCTTTGGCCGCGTGACCAGTCTGAGCTTTACTTCCTGCTCGGCTGCGTGAACAGCCTCATGGCCATTGCGGCTGACGGCCTCGGCAATTCAGCGGCCGCTGAGGAGCTGGCCAGGGCCGGGCTGGCGTACGCGCTCGCGATCGACCACCGCCCGCTCGCCGCACAGATGCGGCTAGGACTTGCCATCATCGCGCTGTACGCCAACCAGCCGTTGCGATCCATGGACATGGCCGTGCGCGGCATCGAGCATTTGTCCGACGGGCCGAACGGCGCCCAGTTGCGGCTCGTGCAGGCCCGGGCCGCGGCCCGCATCGGCGACGCGGATACGGCGAGGCAGGCGATCGCGACGGCTACTGAAATAAGGGAACGCGACTACTCCGACGAAGTCACTGAGCTTGGCGGCGAATTCGGGTTCTCCATGGCCAGCCAGCATTACTACGCCGGGTCAGCGGTCGCCGACATGCCCGACGCCGAGTCCAGCGCGATCGCCGAGCTTGGCCGCGCTATCGAGTTGTACGCGGCCGGACCAGAGCCCGGTGAACATCACAGCCTCTTCTGCAAGATGATCGCCCGGGTCGATCTCGCCGGGGCCTGGCTGCGCGCCGGGCAGCTAGAGGCTGCCGTCTCCGTGGCCGGCCCGGTGCTGGCTCTGCCATTCGACCAGCGGATCTCCAAGCTGCAGAAGAAGTTCGGCAGAGTCAGGTCCGCGCTCGCCGCGCCTCGATACCAGGGCTCAGCGGAAGCCAGGCACTTCGACGGGCAAATCGAGCAGTTCTGCCGCGACACCATCGCGGCCCAGCTACGAGACCTGCCAGCCGGCCCGACCTAGATGTACGCGCCGTCGTCGGTGATCATCAGCGGCGAACCTGATCAACGCGAACTCGGTCAGCCAGATAAGCGGTTCAATCACATTTGTGGCCGTCCACTATCTTGTAGCCGAATGGGAAGTGCAGTAGGTAGCGCGTCCCGGCGGCCTTGTAGAACAGGTTGACTGCCGTGGCCGTGCCAAACTTCGCGGTCGGCTTCATAACTATCACGAGATTGATCACGTCTTTTCCGGGTGTGTGACGTACGATCGCGCCCGGAATTCGTTGTCGCTGTCCCCAGTGAAAGCCGGGCGAGGCGTGCGGATAACCCGGTCCTGCGCTGCCGAGCGATCCGTTTGCTGGCACTGGCACTACCCAGGCGGCGATCAGCCGCAGGTGCCGGGGATGGACCAGCGCGACTGTGTCTATGGTGGCTGTTCCGCCTGTATCGGGAAACTCATCAAAGCTGTCGTGAGCGACCCCGCCTGGCTTTGTCCATGTGCAGATCGTTCCCGTGTTAGAGCCGCCGTTGCCGAACGGCCCGTTCTCGGACAGCTTGCTGCTGCAGGCGAGCAGGATGAGGGCCAGCCCGCAGGCCAGCCCTGCCAGCGTGACACGATTCACCGCGATGCCGATCTTGTCCTTAGGCTGGCCTGGCCCGTGGGCGCCGCCCGACGACAGCAAAGTAGTGAGTGCTGTCGTCCGGACGACAGTAACGGTTCAACGCTGTCGTCGCGACCTGAGCTGGAACGACAGCAACAGTCCAACGCTGTCGTCCGGGCTCGATGCCAGGAGCTTAAGGAAGTGCCGTCGCGGGCAGGCCGGGCAAGACCGGGAGAGTCAGCCGCATCCAGAGCCCGGAGTTTCATGATCTGGGAGATTTCCCACGCTATACACGGAAAACCCTCCCACACACGAAAAGCCTCCCAGATCATGAACCCGGTATCGCGACGATTGCCCGGAATGCCCAGGCAGGCAGCAGCGGTCCGGCACTCCCGCGCGCCCAGGCACAACCACCAGCGCCCCGTGATCACACCACCGGCCCCTGCACCACCACCATCACCCCGCCAGCCATCACCACTCACACCACCACTGACCAGCACACACAAACCGGAAGCAGTCCCACAGCCTCCCCTTAAGTTCCTGGCATGCGTCCGGGCCGCCACCGCCGAGCGGGCGCAGCCGCCTCTGCCTGGCGCACTTGCTCGGCCGGCCGGACCGGCCACCCCGGAAAGCCCGGCTACCCCAAGCACGCCGGTCAGTCCGTCCGATGCGACCTTGCAAAGACCCTGGTCAGCCCCCTGCCGATCGGTCCACTCGGGCTAGTAGCGGTCTCCCACTGCCTGGGGTGCGGCATCGAGGTCGGCCAGATCCGCAGGAGTGAGGTCGAGGTCGGCCGCACCGCAGTTCTCTTCGAGGTAGCGGATCTGCTTGGTACCAGGGATCGGCACCACGTGCTCCCCCTGAGCCAGCACCCAGGCGATCGAGACCTGGGCGAGCGAGGCACCATGTCGCCGCGCCACCCGGTCGATCACCGCCAGGATCGCCTGGTTGCGTGCGATCGCCTCCGCGGTGAAGCGGGGGTTACCCGACCTGATGTCGTCCGGCTCGAACGCGGCCGTCCGCACGGTCCCGGTCAGGTAGCCGCGCCCGAGCGGCGCGTAGGCCGCGAACAGCGCACCGTTAGCCTGGCACCACGCAGTGACCGCGGCGAGCGGACCGCGGGTCCACATCGACAGTTCTGACTGGACGGCAGCGACCGGGTGAATCGCGTGCGCGGCGGCCAACTGGCCAACCGTCGCCTCAGAAAGCCCGAGCGCCCGCACCTTGCCGGCCAGCACCAGGTCGGCCATCGCGTCCCAGGAAACCTCAAGCGGCACCGCCGGGTCGACCCGATGCAGGTAATACAGGTCGATGACATCGACGCCGAGCCTGGCCAGCGACGCATCACAAGAGGCCCTGATGTGCGCGGGATCGCCGCTGCGCCGCGTCCGCCCGGTGGCTTCGTCGATGACGAGCCCGACCTTGGTCGAGATCACCACGTCGCCGGCTCGCCCCCGCAGGCCCCGCCCAACCAGCCGCTCATTAGTGAACGGCCCGTACACATCGGCGGTATCGAACATCGTCACGCCAAGCTCGAGCGCCCGCGCGAGCACAAGGAGTGACCGCTCATCGTCGATGTCGGCTGGCCGGTACTCGGCCGACATCCCGACGCACCCAAGCCCGACCGCCCCCACCGCCCGGCCTAGCGCCGCCACCCAGCGTTCTCGCATGCCCCTCATCCTCAGCCGAACATCACTATGATGCGACCGATGCTCAGGAAATGGCTTAGCGGCGTTGGCGTGACCGCGACGCTGCTCGCGGCGGCAGGCCTGGCGTCGGCGGCGGCTGCGAGCGGAACGCCAGCTACTACGCACGCCAGCATCGGTCACTTCAACGTCGGCGCCACCCACTCGCCGCGACTCGAGCGGCTGCTGGCCGGCCAGGGCATCACGCGCCAGGCAGCCCCGCGCGGGCCAGCCAAGGGATCCGTGCTCGGTATCGACGTCGCCTCGGGTCAGCACGCGGGCGGCGCGACGATCAACTGGCCGCAAGTCGCGGCCGCCGGCTACCGGTTCGCGTTCGTCAAGACCACGGAAGGCAGCTACTACGCCAACCCGTTCTACTCCTCCGACGTCGCCGGGGCGAAGGCCGCTGGGCTACTCGTCGCGGCCTATCACTTCGCCAATCCCGCTGACTCAAGCGGCACGTTCCAAGCCGACTTCGCGGTCGACCATGCCGGTCAAGGCAGCGACGGGGTGACCCTGCCGCTGATCGCGGACCTGGAGTACGACCCGTACTCGACCAACGAGTGCTACGGCCTGACGGGCAGGCAGATGGTCAGGTGGATTGGCGCGTTCACCGCCGAGGCCTACCGGCTCACCGGCCAGCACCCGGTCATCTACACGATCGCTGACTGGTGGGATAACTGCACGGGTGACAGCGCGGCGTTCACCGCCGATCCGCTGTGGGTGGCTAGTTACGACACGGGAAGCAACGGCCCGACGATGCCCGCCGGCTGGGCCAGCTGGACCTACTGGCAGTACACGAGCATCGGCAAGGTACCCGGCATCGAAGGCGTCACTGACCTGTCCGCGCTGAGCCCGGCCGCGCTCGCGGTTGCTCAGCCGGCCGCGCAGAGCGACCAGGCCGGTGCCACCGTCCACCTGCCGATCAGGTCGGTGAACGCATCGGCCGCCCAGCCGCTCGCCTACACCGCCACTGGCCTGCCAGCGGGTCTCGCGATAGATCCGAGTTCGGGCCTGATCACCGGCACGCTGCCAGCGACCCCAGGCAGTTCATCGGCCAGCGTGACCGTCTCGGGTACCAATCTCGGACCGGTGACCGTCAGCTTTACCTGGAACGTGCACGCCCCCGTCGTCCTGGCCGCACCGCGCGACCGGATCGGCGTGGTCGGCGCTCCGTGGCTGCTCCAGATCCGCGCCGGCGACGGGCTGCCTGGCTGCACGCTCGCCTTCCACGCTGCTGGGCTGCCGCCCGGTCTGAGGATGAATCCGTGCGGCTTGATCACCGGCTGGCTGTCCAAGGCGGGCAGCTACCACGTCGCGATCAAGGTGACCGACAGCAGCGGATCTCGGCTCGCCGCGACCTCGCTGCGCTGGCAGGTCAACCAGCCCCGCACCGCCGGGCCGACCGGGCCCATCACCAGCGAGCGCTGGTGCCTGACCCGTCAGCGCGCGGTCATCACCGTCGGCAAGTGCGTGCACACCGCCGCCGAGCGGTGGTCGATCTGGCCAAACGGTGAGTTGCGCCTGGGCGGTAGCTGTTTGGCCACGGGAAAGCCTCGTCTCGTTCGGCTTCGGCATTGCCATGGCACCATTTTTCAAGTCTGGCAGGAAGGCACTGACGATGCGCTGATCAGCCTTTCAGCCGGTCACTGCCTGACGGCGACGACTGTGCGTCACCACCTGGCCGTCCGCCTGCTCGGATGCGACGGTGCCCCGGATCAGCGCTGGGTGCTCCCGCCAGGACCGATCACCTCGGAGCTCCCCGGCTGGTGTTCCAGCGCGCTGCCGGACGACCAGTCCGGCGTGAGCCTGCGCCGCTGCCCGGGCCCGCTGGCGGGAACGTGGACGGCCGAGCCCGACGGCACGCTGCGCGCCAACGGGCAATGCCTGACGATCGGCCTTCCCGCCGCCGGCGCTCCGGTGAGCATGGAAAGGTGCACCGGCGCTACCACGCAACGTTGGCAATTTTTTAACGCATTGGCCGGGGTGCAACTCGTGAGCCAGAAGCCCGGTCTTTGCCTGGCCGATCCAGCGGACAGCCGCACCGCGCCGGTCAAGCTGACGCTCGGCTATTGCCTGGCCGCCGACCCCGGCGTGAACTGGCATCTGGGCTGATCAGGCGACGCGCCAGATCCGCCACAGGGCAGTCGGGTCGGTCAGCGGGTCGCCGTGCACCAGCGAGAAGTCGGCGGGCCCGCCTTCCGCGATCACCCCGGCGTTAGGCTCGCCGAGCAGTTCTCCGCCTCGCCAGGTCACGCAGCCGAGCGCCTGCCACGGCTCTAGCCCAGCCTCGACCAGGCACTCAACCTCCCAGGGGAGCTGGTTAGCCCGGGCCGAACCGCCTCCGAAGTCGGTCCCGCCCACGATAGACACTCCCGCCTGGTGTGCGAGCAGCGCGCTGTGCTTGGCCACCTCAAGCCGCTCGACGATCTTGGACCGGTTCTCTGGCTCGGCGAACCTCGGTATCGAGGTCGTGGTGCCGAATGTGAGCCACGATTTCAGTACGGTCATCGTGGTGACCAGCGTGACGCCGTTCTCTGCCATCTTCGCGGCGACGTCGGCGTCGAGCACGAAACCGTGCTCGATCGAATCGACCTTGGCGCGGGCGCATACCAGGGAGCCGGACAGGCGGCCCGAGTGGGCGGTGACCTTGGCTCCGCGTTCGTGCGCGGCCGCGACCACCCGAGCCACCTCGTCAGCCGACCAGGGCGCCACCTCGGGATCGGGACCGTCCAGGTACAGCTTCACCAGGTCAGCGCCGTCGTCGAGCTGCGTCATCGCGGCGGCCACCAGCTCGTCGGCGTCCTTGACCTCCACGGCTAGGCCGGGCGGTAGCAACCCGGACACCATCAGCCAGGTCCCGGCGGCCCTGACGTACGGCCGGTCCCGCCGCCCGCGCCAGCGGTCCCTGACGTCGAGGCACAGCGCCCGCTCCTGCCCGTCCGCGCCGGTTGCCCGCCTCGGCGAGCCCACGTCGCGCGCCCAGCGGACGCCCGAGCGGTGCTGCAACTCGCCGTTCGCCTCAGCGACCTCGAGCAGGACTTCGCTTGGGTCGGCGCCGCGGTCGATCCAGTGCGACCCGCCCGGCAAGGTCAGGTGGCTGTGCCCGTCGACCATGCCGGGCACGATCGTGGTCCCGCCCGCGTCCACGACCTCGCAGCCAGCGGGCAGCTCCCCCTCGTCGCCGGAAGGCCTGATCCAGCTGATGGTGTCCTGCTCGACGAGCACGCTCACGCCCAGCCGGAGCTGGGCGGAGCGGCCGTCGGCCATCGCCGCGTCGCGATAGACCACTGCGTGCTTCATATGTTCGCCGCCCCTAGGACTCGCGTCACCGCCGCGACTCCGATCGCGTACATCAGTTTCGGTCTCCGCATTCCACGCTCCCTCGACTGCCGATGTTGTGGCTATTCTGTATCCGAACTCGGTCCCACGGCGTGTGTCCGATCTTGGTTCAGGCGGGGTTTTCTTAAGGAGCCACCAATGCTGGCTGCGCTAGACCGAGCACGCTTGGAACGTTTTCGCAGGCTGACGGCTGCGGTTGCGGCCGGTGCGCTGCCAATCCTGATCCTGACGACGGCCAGCGTGGCCACCGCCGACGTGGCCACCGCCGACGTGGCCGGTGCCACCAGCGCGGCCGGCTGCAGGCCAGGATCGGGTCCGCACCTTGCCGGGCAGCGGATCACCGCCACCGAGGTCGCGCGCTACCAGGCCTCAGGCGGCCTGGAGTGCGCGGATCTGGCCAGGGCCAACCTGAGCGGGCTGAACCTCGTCCAGCTCGACCTCACCAGGGCTAACTTGCGGCACGCCAACTTGAGCCACGCGAACCTCAACCAGGCCACGCTGACCGGTGCCGCCATGGAAGGCGCCAACCTCAGGTCGGCGAATCTGATCCAGGCGACAATGGATCGCGTCAACCTGACCGGCGCTAACCTGCGCGACGCCAAGCTTGGCCAGGCCGAACTCAAGGGCGCCAGCCTGTCGAAGGCCGATCTCAGGTTCGCCGATCTCGGCCAGGCCACGCTCACCCGCGCGAACCTGGCGTCGGCCAACTTGACCAGGGCCTCGCTCAGCGAGGCGCAGGCGCAGGGGGCGAACTTCCGCAAGGCGAATCTGACCGATGCCGATCTGACCGCGGCGACTCTGACTGGCGCTCATTTCAAGGGCGCGAAGCTGCGCGGCGCGAGCTTCACCGGAGCGACCGGCGCGCCCGCCGACCAGGGCGGTGGCGGTCCAGGAGTGAGCGTGCCGACCCTGCCAGGTGCCGGCCCCGCCGTGGCGGTGAGCGAGAAGACCTTGCAGGAGTACCTGCTCGGCGGCGCCGCGGTGATCTTCATTCTCATGTCGCTCGGCTCGGTGCGGCGCTATTTCTACACCCGCACGACCGGCAGCTTCTTCGGCGGACCTGGCGCGGGCTACGGCGGCTACGGCGGATTCGGCGGTCCGAGCAACTACGGCGGCGGGTTCGGTCCTGGCTACGGACCCGGCAGCCCGTGGGGCGGCAACGACGCCAGCGGCTACGGCGGTGCGGCCACCCCGACCACGCCGTTCACGCCGACCCCGGCAACCCCATACGGCCCCATGCCCACGGCCTTCGCCGGCCGCTGGCGCGGCGCCGGCCGACCGGCCCGCCTTGCGCTGGCCATACTCGGCGCGCTTGTCGTCGCGACCGCGCTCTGGCTCATCGGCCATACGGTCGCCAACGCGATCCTGATACCGGCAGGCAACGCGGGCCTCCGGCTGTGCGAGTCGACCTGCGGCACCAGGTTCGCCGGCCACGCTCCGGTCGGCCTGGTCGCCGGCGTGATCCTGCTGGCAATCGGCGGCACGCTCCGCGCCATCGGCCGCATCAGGTACTGATCGAACATTGTTTCGATTTCTGGGTAGAACTATCGTGTGGCTATCCATGACGTCGCGGCGTGGTTCTACCGTGACCAGCTCGGGTGCAGCTGGGTACCTGGCTATTTCGGCGGGCGCGGATTCGGCGAGGAAGCACTGCGGCGCTGGCAGATTGGGTACGCGCCGGCGAGCAGGGACGCACTTGTCCGCCGGCTGCGCTCGGCTGGCTATCCGGACTCGCTGATCGAGACCGCCGGGCTGGCCCGCCGGACCAGGACCGGCATGCTGACTGACACGTTCCGCGACCGGGCCATGCTGCCGATCAGGGACCGCCACGGCAGGATCATCGCGTTTATCGGCCGGGCCGCCGACTACGCCGGCAACACCGCGCCGAAGTACCTGAACAGCCCGACCACGCCGCTTTACCGCAAGGGCGACGTGCTGTTCGGGCTGTGGGAGGCGCGCGCGGCGCTGGCGGCCGGGGCCACGCCGGTGATAGCCGAAGGCGCGCTCGATGCGATCGCGATCGCCGTCGCGAGCAACGAACGCT
The DNA here is from genome assembly GCA_035553055.1 of Streptosporangiaceae bacterium. Classification (GTDB taxonomy): domain Bacteria; phylum Actinomycetota; class Actinomycetes; order Streptosporangiales; family Streptosporangiaceae; genus Chersky-822. The sequence continues at coordinate 14,986 of DATNEK010000068.1, forward strand.
ACGCTCCCGTCGCGTTGTGCGGCACGGTACTAACCGCGCGGCAGGTCGATGCGCTCGCCGACGCCTGCGCTTTAAGTATGGCGGGAGTCCTGGTCGCGTTCGATGCCGACGATGGCGGCCACCGAGCGGCCGTCCGCGCGTACCATCTACTCAGCCCGGTCTTTGGCCGGACCGCCAGCGTCGTGCTGCCAGAAGGCCGCGATCCAGCGCGGGTTCTGACCGATCACGGGCCGGGAAGCCTCGCCGCGCTGCTCGGGCATCGGCTCAGGCCGCTGGCCGACCTTGTCGTCGATGCGGAGATCGGCGCCTGGGCCGGCCGGCTGCGCTTCGCCGAAGGCCAGGTCGGCGCGCTGCGGGCGGGCGCCGCTGCGATCGCCTCCATGCCGGCCTACGACGTCCCGCGCCAGGTGGCTCGTCTGGCGGAGATGATCGCGATCGACCACGCCATGGTCACCGAGGCCGTCACCGACGCGCTCACCGAGAGAGGAAGATGAGCCAGTGGACTTCACGGGCTACGAGGCGCTGAGCTTCGACTGCTACGGCACGCTGATCGACTGGGAGGCAGGGCTGGCTGCCGTGCTCGGCCCGTGGGCGAGGCGCAGCGGACTGGCCCTGGCCGACGAACAACTGCTTGCCGCCTACTCGGCCCACGAAATGGCGGCCGAGAACGAGTATCCAGCCGATCTCTACCCTGACATACTCGCGCGCAGCTTCCGGGAGCTCGGCGCCGAACTCGGCGCAGAGGTCAGCGACGAGGACGCGGCAGCGCTGGCGAAGTCGGTGCCGGACTGGCCGGCGTTCGCCGACTCGGCCGACGCGCTGCGGCTGCTGAGCCAGCACGCCAAGCTCATCATCTTGTCGAACGTGGACCGAGCCTCGTTCGCCGCCTCCAACGCCAGGCTGGGCGTCGAGTTCACGGCGGTACTGACCGCGCAGGACATCGGCTCCTACAAGCCGTCGCCACGAAACTTCGCCGCGCTGACGGAGCGGGTGCGGCGACTTGGCATCGGCGATGGCCGGCTGCTCCACGTCGCGCAGAGCCTGTTCCACGATCATGTTCCGGCCAAGCAGGCTGGGCTGCCGACCGTGTGGATCAACCGCAGGCACGACCGCCCGGGCTGGGGCGCGACGCCAGCACCGGCGGCCGATGTGCGCCCGGATGCCGAGTTCGGCTCGATGGCCGAGTTCGCGGCCGCCTTCGCGGGATAAACCTGGCCGGAAACAAGCACAACGTCAGCCCGACGGCAAGATAACCGTCAATGGCGGCGGGCAAACTCGACATTAAGCCCGGCGTGCCCGGTACGGAGAACGAAAGACGCCGCTGTTCCCCGCACCGGGCCGCCGGGTCGCTGAGTGGGGCTAGCTCGCCAGCGGAGCTGTCAGTTCGATCTGGATGCCATCGGGGTCCTTGAGCGAGAGCACCTCGATGCCGAACGAAGGCAGCGCGGTGATCTCGCCGTGCGTCACGCCGTGCTCGTCGAGCAGCGCGACCGCATGCTCAAGGTCGGCGTGGCTGGCGACCCCGAAGCTCAGGTGGTCAAGTCCTGGCCGGTCAGGGTCGAACCGGTCACCGGCCGGAGCCATCGGCCGCAGCCCCATCAGCAGGTTGCCGCGGATCATGACGACTCCGCCGAAGAGCAGCTCGTACATCGCGGCCCCATCGGGGTCATCTTTCGGCGGCGAGGCCACCGCGATGTCGAAGCCGAGCAAGCCCGTGTAGAAATCGCGGCTCCGGTCGAGATCGGTCACCGTCAGCCGCAGGTGATGGATTCCATCGATCAGGATCTGTCCAGGCACTTAAAACGCTCCCTTCATCTTTGTGACTGCTCAGCTTTCTGACTGCCCGCGTCAGAACAGGTGGCCAGGAGTCCCGTGCTTGGCGAACCACAGCCTGATGAACCCGCCATAGAGCGCGAGCAGCACGAAGATCGCCGTCATTACCGGAGTGATAATCGTGATCCAAATGCCGTGCTTCTCGACCGGGATGTCGTTCTCCATCATCCAGGCGAACCGTTCCCTGACGACAGGCGGCGTGAGCGGGTATCGAACCCACGCAGGGACCCGGCCGCTGTTCCGCGCCCTGGCTACCGCGCGTTCGATGAAGAACAGCTGGACGGTGTTGCCGACCGGCCGGTAGACGCGGTGCACCACCAGGCCGGCCACGACGCCGATCAGCGTCGGCTGCCAGTTCCACGTGGACAGGTACGTGTCGATCCAGCCGGGCAAGGCCACCGCGAGGTGGAGCACCTTGTGGTGGAGGGTGTGATGCCAGAGCCACGGGCTGGCGAAGTTGACCAGCCAGATCCCGGCGATCACGATAGGCAACGCGACGAGCGCGATTACCAGCGGCGCGGTGATCAGGCGAAGCGGTCCAACCCGAGTGCTATAGGCCTTCTTCCAGTTCGCCATCAGGGATCTCGCGAACAGGGTGGCCAGCACGCCCTCGTATACGTCACGGACGTCGTGCCTGGCTACCGGCCACCAAGCGGTCCTGAACAGGCCATCCCAGCTGGGCTTGAGGTACAGGACCGTGTGTCCGCTCGATGTCCAATGCACCTGAGTGAACAGGTAATACAGCGCGGAAATGATGTAGGCCCCGGCCGTCGCCGCGACGAACAGCCAGACAAGCTGCTGCACCAGGCGCAGATGAATCCGATGCCCGTTGACTTTGATATGGCGGGGGATTGCGGGCAAGACCGCAGTGACAGCGCTCATGCGCACAGTGCACAGCAATGCGCCAAGAAAGGGCAAGTAGGTCTACGTCACAGGCCAGTCACAGCCTGAGCGCGGGCCTTGCGGGCGGTGGGCTCCTTGACGCGCGCGGATCGGTGCCGTGGAGCCCATCGCGTCGCCTGGAGCGCGGCTGGCTGTCGCCATCTCGGCTGCTCCGTACGCTCGTACCCTCGCGATTCATTTAGCCCGCCGGCGGTTAGCCCGCCCGGCGGCTAGTCAGCACTGGCCGCTGGATCGTCTAGGTGTGACGCGTCGTTGAAGGTACGAACCAGCCAGCGTTCACCGAAGACGGCGATCCGCGAGATTGAGGCGTTGTCCGCGGAAATGAAAGCGAACGCCCGAGATCCGCTGGCCAGGGCGATCGCCTGCCCTATCACTCCCCCGTGCGTGAACACGGCGACCCGCTCGCCCCGGTGCGCGGCCACGATTCGCTCGACTCCCGAGCGCACCCGGTCGGCGAAGGCCTGCGGTCCCTCGGCATCAGGGATCACATCCCAGCGCTCCTCGGCGAACACGCGCTGCGCGATCGGATGACCGTCCGCCACCATCTTGCGGTACAGGCCGCCTTCCCACTCCCCCAGGTAGACCTCACGCAGGCAGGGCTCGACCCGCATCTGCAGCCCGCTCCGCTCGGCCAGCGGCGCCGCGGTCTGAGCGGTGCGGCGCAGCGTCGTGACGTAGATGGCGTCGACGCCCTCGGCCGCGAGCCGCGCGCAGACCAGCTTGGCCTGCGCTTCCCCTTGCGGCGACAGCGGCGGGTCACCGTGACCGTCCACGAGCGGGAACATCTGGCCGTCCCGGTACGCCTGCGACTGCCCATGCCGCACGAGCACAAGCTCGACCCCATCAGGCGGAATCTGGAACCTGCGCTGCGGGTAGAAGCCGACCCCTGTCCCGTCCGTCACAAAACCAACACAATACCGGCACGTCCCTCCGCCGGCTCGGCGCCACTGCAACTTGTACGCTGGCTG
>DATNEK010000069.1:0-19420 GCA_035553055.1 Streptosporangiaceae bacterium
CGCCGCGGTCAGCCAGGGCAGGCTGTTCGACGCCTGGGATCAGTCCCACGCTGCCCAGGTCTGCCTGGTCGGATCGGTGCTCGCCAGGTCTCTCGGCATCAGCAGCCCTGGCAGTCCGCACACCATCGACATCAACGGAGCAAGTTTCGTTATAGCCGGAATTGTTGGCGAAGCGGGACGACAGCCGTCATTGCTCCGGGCAGTCCTGCTGCCCACGTCCGCGGCAACCGCGCTGTTCGGACCTCCAGACTCCACGGCGGGAGCCCGGCCGGCCGTACTGATCGTGACCAAGCCGGGGGCAGCCGAGGCGATCGCGCGCCAGGCTCCTTTCGCGATCAATGCGGCGCTCCCCCACCGCCTCATCGTCAGCGTCCGGTCGCTGCCCGTGCTGCCGGGCCGGCAGGTAGCAAGCACTTTGAGCGGGCTCTTCGTCGCGGTCGGGTGGGTCGGGCTGGCCGTCGGTGTCATCGCGATCGCCGGGCTGACCGCGTTCTGCGTGCTGCAGCGCACCCCGGAGTTCGCGCTCAGGCGTGCGCTCGGCGCCAGGAGAGCGCACATAGCCAGCCAGGTGCTCGCCGAGTCGGTGATACTCGGCCTGCTCGGCGGGCTGGCCGGTGCCAGCATCGGCGTCGCCGCTGTCGTGCTGATCGCCAAGGCGAAGGGCTGGACTCCGGTGGTCGCCCCGCAGGCGCTGTGGCCGGTGCCGCTGATCGGGGTGGCCGCGGGCATGATCGCCGGGATAGCTCCGGCTATACAGGCGGCATGGATCAGGCCATCGGCGGGACTGCGCAGATTCCCTCCGCTCTAGCAGGGGACCGCGAGAAGATGGCCAGATGCCCTGTACCGTGCACCTCGCCTGGACCGACCGGCTGACCGGCTACAACTTCGGGCCCAGCCACCCGCTCGCGCCGGTCAGGGTCGAACTGACCATCGAGCTAGCCCGCGATCTCGGCGTGCTCGACGCCGACGGCGTCACGGTCAGCCAGCCCGAGCCCGCCACCGACGCCGAGCTTGAACTCGTCCACGACGCCAGCTACATCGCGGCCGTCAAGCAGGCAAGCGAGGCCGGCTGGCTGGCGCAATCCGTCATGTACGGACTCGGGACATCCGACGATCCGATCTTCCCCGCGATGCATGAGGCTTCGTCGCTCGTGGCCGGCGCGACGCTGGACGCCGTCAGGGCGGTATGGACCGGTACGGCACAGCACGGCGCGAACATCGCGGGCGGGCTGCATCACGCGATGCGCGACCACGCGAGCGGGTTTTGCGTGTACAACGACCCGGCGATCGCCATTGCCTGGCTGCTCGACCAGGGCGCCGAACGGGTCGGCTATGTCGACATCGACGTGCACCACGGCGACGGCGTCCAGGCGGCCTTCTACAACGACCCGCGGGTGCTGACGATCAGCATGCACGAGCATCCGGCCACCCTGTTCCCTGGCACCGGGCGCGCCAGCGAAACCGGCGGCCCAGCCGCGCGGGGCTCGGCGGTGAACATCGCGCTGCCGGCGGGCACCGCTGACGCTGGCTGGCTGCGGGCGTTCCACGCAGTGGTGCCGCCGTTGCTGCGCGGGTTCGGGCCGCAGATACTCATCTCTCAGCACGGCTGCGACACGCACTGGATGGATCCGCTGGCCAACCTCGCGGTGACTATCGACGCCCAGCGGGCGGCGCACGCGGCGATACACGCCCTGGCGCACGAGACAGCGGGCGGCCGGTGGCTGCTCACCGGCGGCGGCGGTTATGAGCTTGTCCAGGTCGTGCCGAGGACGTGGACCCACCTGCTCGCCGAGGCGACAGGGCGCCCAGTCGACCCGGCCACGCCGACCCCGCAGTCCTGGCGCGACTACGTCCGCAGGCGGACGACAATCAGCGCACCCGAAACCATGACCGAGCAGGCACCGGCTAGCTTCCAGCCGTTCGAGCGCGGCTACGACCCGGCCGACGTGGTCGACCAGGCGATAATGGCGACCCGCTCAGCGGTCTTCCCGCTCCACGGCCTCATGCCGTAGCTGGTGCGGGACCGGGTCCCCTGGGTGCTGGCCCCGGGGGAGCACCCCGGGGCCAGCGCACAGATCAGGGATAGCTAACGACGTCGCTCGGGCCGCCGAAACTCGAGCTGACCGCCGCGCCTGTGCCGTTGATCACCGATTGGATGCCTCCCGATCCGTTCAGGAACACGGTGAGCAGGTCGTGGAACGCCACGCCTGAGGTGTTCGGTGCCTGGAACGCCATCGCGTTCTCGATCGCCACGCCCTGGTTGAAGAAGCTGTAGCTGGCCATGCCGTAGCCGGTGAACGAGGTGACGCTGTTCGGGATGAAGAAGGCCGGGTAGCCGTTCTGGGTCGAACTCGACATCCAGGCCGACTGGCTCGGCACTTCGTACGGATTCTCGTTCTGGAAGAAGATGTCCTCTCCGCCCTGGCCGTTCCAGATGACCTCGTCCTTCACGAAGTGCTCCACGAACAAGCCCATCGCCAGGACGTTGTTGCCGTTCACGATCAGTCCGGTGTTCGAAACGTCTCCGGTGAAGGTGCCTGCCCCGGCGCCGTGGTCGGCCCGCCAGCACCACACGTCGTCGATGATGGAGTTGTTGCTGTTGTCGATAAAGGCAGTCGCCGCGGTGCCGGCGGTCGCGCCGCCGATGCGGAAGAACACATCGTCGATAGTGACCGGGTCGCTCGCGTGGCTGACGGCTGAGCCCTGGGTGCCGACCTGGAGCAGCGCGGCAGAGCTGGCCGTTCCGGCGTCGAAGATCAATCCCGAGATGTTGACGCCGTTCACGTCAGCGACATTCATCGTGATGTTGCCGCTGGTCGGGACCAGGGTCGGGAAGCCGAGACCGATGATCTTGGTGTCAGCCTTGGTGACGTTGATCGTAGAGCTGATGCTGTAGACGCCGGGGGTGAACAGCAGGTTGTCACCGGCAGCCAGGGCCGCGTTGATCGTTGCCACCGAGCTTGACGGCGTGGCCACGTAGAACGTGTTCAGTGACAGCGACGTGCCTGGCGTGTTGCTGCTCGCGGTCCAGGTCGGGCCGTTCGAGTTGGTCTGCGGCGACGGCACGAACACGTTGAAGTTGCCTGATGAGTCGGTGTACAGGTAAGGCTCTTCCTCGGTGCGCGGGCAGGTCGCCAGCGTCGTGTACGAGCTTGGCCCGCCGCTGTCGCCTGAGTTGCTCGCGAAACTCTGCGCGGGCGCGCCCGGGCTGCCGCAGAACACCTGGTTCCACACCGAGTTGCTCCAGCTGCTGATGCTGGAGTTCCGCGTCATGAACTGCTGCTGCGAGCCGTTGGTGATCGTGTTCGAGAAGCGAGAGTCGGCGATGAACCCACCGCTGGCGAAGTCGGGCGAGCCGTTGCAGTAGTCCATCAAGGACAGCTTGCCGTTGATCTGCACCCGCCGCATCGGCGCGGCCTGCGAGACCGCCCAGAAGTCATCGCCTGCTTCGCAGCCGCTGTTGCCGGCCACGTTGATCGTGAGGTTGGACATCGATCGCCAGAAGTTGTCGGTCGCGTTGCAGGTAGTGCCTGAGCACTGGTTGAACGCCTGAATGGCGCCGTTGATCACCACCTGGCTCGGGTTCTGGCCGAGGCCGGCCACGCTGGTGTAGTAGCCGACAGTGAACACCAGCGGGGTGGACGTCGACCCGTAGGTGCCCGGCTCGAAGAAGATGGCGTCGCGCTGGGTACCGAACTGGTTGCCGGTCTGCTGGCTGCTGATCGTGTTGAGCTGGCTCTGGATCGAGCTCTGCGACATGCTCGGGGTAAAGATGATCACGTTCGGGCCGAGGCTGCCGCCGGTGGGCGGACCGCCGCCGCCGCTGCAACCGCCGCCGCTGCCGGTATCGCTGAAAGCGTTGAACTCGGCGATCGACCACCAGTTCGTGGTGACGCCAGTCGTCAGCACCACCCTGATGTACTGCGCCGTCTGATCGGCGAAGCTCACCGTCTCAGGGGACGAGGTGCCGGTACCGGTGGCGACCGAGGTGAACGTGCTGCCGTTGGTTGATACTTCGACGTTGAAGCCGCGCGCGTAGTCGCCGGTCGAGCCGCCCGAGTCCATCACGATCTGATTGAACGCCTGGGAACAGCCCATGTTCACCTGGAAGTACATGCCAGACGCCTGGGCGGCATCGGTGCTGAACCTGGTGCTGGTATTGCCGTCGATCGCGTTGGCGGGCACGTCAGCCGCGCCGGGGCTGGTGCTTGTGCTCGCCACCCACCCGGTCCGGGTGAGAACCGTCTCGGCCGTGCCGCTGAACACATTGAACTCAGCGATCGACCACCAGTTCGTGGTCACGCCGGCGGTGAGCACCACCCTGATGTACTGCGCCGTCTGCGCGCTGAACGTCACCGTCTCCGGCGACGAGGTACCTGTGCCGGTGGCAACCGAGGTGAACGTGCTGCCGTTGGTTGACACTTCGACGTTGAAGCCGCGCGCGTAGTCGCCGGTCGAGCCGCCCGAGTCCATCACGATCTGGTTGAAGGTCTGCGCCGAGCCCATGTTCACCTGGAAGTACATGCCGGACGCCTGGGCGGCATCGGTGCTGAACCTGGTGCTGGTATTGCCGTCGATCGCGTTGGCCGGCACGTCAGCCGCGCCGGGGCTGGTGCTCGTGCTCGCCACCCACCCGGTCCGGCTGAGCGCGGTCTCGGTAGCGTGCGCCGCCGGCGCGAGCGCCACGAACTGCGCGGTCGCGAGCACGGTCGACAGGCTCGCGACCAAGCCACCAAGTAACCTAAACCGTTTCGTCATGCACACCACTGCCCTTCACGGTGTTCCTCCCAGCAAGCTGAGTTATTCCAACTCTTGAACTAACTCGTGAAGTTACACTTTTGGCAGGCTAAGTCAATAGCCGGGCCGGTTCGGCAATGGCCTGGTCGGCGATCAGCCGCCGGTACCAGGCGGCGCTCGACTTGGCGATCCTGGCCTGGGTGCCGAAGTCGACGAAGAACAGCCCGAATCGCTTGCTGTAGCCGTCGGCCCATTCGAAGTTGTCGAGCAGCGACCAGACGAAGTAGCCGCGCACGTCAACGCCGTCGGCGGCGGCGGCGCGGATCTCGGCCAGGTGGTCGGCCAGGTAGCGCACCCGCTGCGGGTCGTTGACCTCACCGTCCGGGTCCACGTAGTCGTAGAACGGCGCGCCGTTCTCTGTGATGTACAGCGGTATCGGCGGGTATTCATCGCGCAGCCTGCGCAGGATCCGGCCGAGCCCGGCCGGCCTCGCGTCGATCCCGTTGGCCGTCAGCGGGCCATCGGGCCGCAGCGACGCCGCAGGCAGCACGCTGGCGAGGTGATAAGGCTCATCGAGGTCGCTGACGACCGTCTTGGTCTCGTAGTAGTTGATGCCGCTGAAGTCCAGCGGCGCGGCGATGGTTTCCATGTCGCCGTCGCGCACGAAGTCGATCGGAGCCTGGGCTCCGTACCACTCGAGCATGTCGGCCGGATAGCGGCCGAGGAGCACCGGATCGATGAACCACCGGTTCTCGTAGCCGTCGAGTCGCTGCCCCGCTTCGATGTCGGCATCGCTGCCGGTGGCCGCGTTGATGTCGGACAGCAGCACCGAGTTGCCGACCTGGGCGCCGGGCGCCGCGCTCCGGACGAGCCCAACCGCCAGGCCGTGCGCGAGCAGCAGGTGGTGCGAGGCGGCGAGCGCCGAGTACAGATTGACGATTCCGGGCGCGTGCCTGCCCTGCAAGTGCCCGATCATGCCAGCGCAGAACGGCTCGTTGACCGTCACCCACATCGGCACCGCGGCGCCGATCGCGCCGAGCACCGCTTCGGCGTAATCGCAGAATCTGCCTACCGTGTCGCGGTTCGTCCAGCCGCCCGCGTCCTGCAATGGCTGCGGCAGGTCCCAGTGGTACAAGGTCGCCATCGGCGTGATGCCCTTGGCCAGCAGGCCGTCGATCATCCGCTTGTAGAAGTCGAGGCCGCAGGTGCTCGCCGGACCCCGGCCATCAGGCACTACCCTCGTCCACGAGATCGAGAACCGGTAGCTGTCGAGCCCGAGCCAGGAGATCAGGTCGAGGTCGTCATCGAGCCGGTTGAAGTGATCACAGGCGATATCACCGTTGTCGCCGTTGGTCACCTTGCCCGGCGTCGATGCGAAGGTGTCCCAGATCGACGGCCCGCGCCCGTCGCCCACCCCTTCGATCTGATAAGCCGCGGTCGACGCGCCAAACATGAAACCCGGCGGAAACCGTAAATCGCCCACACCAGCTCCTTAGCCCGAAGTTGATCATGAACTTCAATACTTAGACTAAGTTCCGGGAGAAGTGATCATCTGTCAAGCACCGTGCTCAGCAACCACCGTGCTCAGCAACCACTGGGCTCAGGACGTTGTGAACGCCGGGCGGCGCTCGGGGCGCGCGGGCGGGGCGGTCGCTCCGGCGTTAAGTAGCCGTGCGATCGGCAGAGTCGCGCCGCCGAGTGCGACCGCGTCCTGGCCAAGCTCAGCCTTCACGATCCGCACGCCGCTGAACGGCAACCGGAGCGCGTACGTGCTCGCTGCTTCGGTGATTCTCGGCAGCAGGGCGCCGCTGAGCGCCCGCCCGAGCCAGCCGCCGACAACGACCCGCTCGGGGTTGAACAGGTTGACCAGGTTCGCGATGCCCGCACCGAGGTAGGTCACGACCTCGTCGAGCACCTGGGCGGCCGCCTGGCTGCGCTGGCTCGACGCGATGATGGCAGCGACCGTGCCCTCCAGGTTGGCCGGGCTGGCGGCCTGGCCGCCCCCGGCAAGCTCGGCGTACCTGGCCGCGATGGCCGCCGCGCCTACATAGGCCTCGAGGCAGCCGTTCGCACCGCAGCGGCAGCGCCTGCCGCCGACGGCGATGCAGGTGTGCCCCCACTCCCCCGCGCTGCTCGTCGCGCCCCGGTACACCTCGCCGTTGCTGATGATGCAGGTGCCGAGGCCCATACCAAGCAGCACGATGATCGCGTTGTCGGTGCCACGCGCGGCACCGAACCACTTTTCCGCCTGGCCGAGCGTCTTCGCGCCGTTGTCGACGAGCACCGGCAAATCAATCATGTCGCGCAGCATGCTCTCGACCGGCACCGCTTCCCATCCGACGCTCTGGCCGTGCACGACCGCGTGCTCGGTGTGCTCGACGAGCCCGGGCACCGCGACGCCGACGCCGAGTATTGCCCGCTCGTCGATGGCTGCCTGGGCAATCACCGACCTGATGCCCTCAGCCACGTGGGTGACGGCGTCCGTCGGGTCGAGCACAGCCATGTCGGTGGCGGAAAGGTGCCTCGCCCGCATGCCGAGCCCAAGGTCGAACAGCTCAACGAGGAACTCGGTCTCCCCCACGTCGACCCCGATGACGTAGCCGTACTCGGGGTTAACCTGCAGCACCCCGCGCGGCCGGCCGCCGTTGGAGTCCTCAAGGCCCACTTCGGCGATGATCCCATCGGCTACCAGGTCGGCGACGAGGTTGCTCACCGTCGCCGGGCTGAGACCGGCAAGCACGCCGATCTCCTGCCGGGTCATGGGCCCGCCGAGAAAGACCTGCCAGAGCGCACGCGAGCGGTTGCTGCGGCGCAGATCGCGGACTGTCGTGGTATTAGAACCGGCCATTAGCTACCTAGCTAGAGATGCGGACAACGTGGAAAACTAGGATAGTTTACGACGTGGAGGAAGTCGGACCGCTGACACGGCCGTGTCAACGGCAGAATCCACGGTAAACCACCGAGGAGGGCGAGGGACATGATCAAGCCGGTCGCAGGCCCCAGCAAGTACTTAATCCGCCGCTATCTGGGCCTGGCTGCAGCACTTGCCGTCGCGTCCTACGGACTGGCCACGCTCGGCCCCGCCCAGGCCAGCGCGACGACGGCTCCCACGGCGCACCGCGTACCCGCCGCGCAACAGCTAGCAGGCGAGCCAAATTTCGGTCCCAATGTTTTTGTCTTTACCCCGTCGATGCCGCAAAGCCAGATTCAGGCGACGGTCGACTCGATCGCGGCCCAGCAAGTACCCAATCAGTTCGGGACGCAGCGTTACTCGTTGTTCTTCGAACCTGGCACCTACGGCACAGCCGCCAACCCGCTGAGATTCCAGGTCGGCTACTACACGCAGGTCGCCGGTCTCGGGGCCTCGCCAGACGACGTCGTGATCAACGGCTCGATCGACGTGTTCAATCAGTGCTTCCCGACGACGACGCCGGGAACAACGAACTGCATCGCCTTGGACAATTTCTGGCGGTCGCTGTCGAACCTGTCGATCGACTTGCCTGCCGCCACTAGCTGCCAGACAGCCGCGGAGTTCTGGGCGGTCTCGCAGGCGGCGCCGCTGCGCCGGGTAGACGTCAACGGCTTCACCTCGTTCCAGGACTTCTGCTCGGCCGGGCCGCAGTTCGCGAGCGGCGGCTTCGTGGCCGACTCGCGGTTCACCGGCAGCACGGTACTGAACGGCTCGCAACAGCAGTTCATTGTCAGGAACAGCGACCTGGACGGCTGGACCAACGGCGTCTGGGACCAGGTGTTCGCCGGTGACAACGGCGCGCCGGCCCAGAGCTTCGGAAGTCCTGGCGGACAGCCGTACACCACACTGGCCACGAGCCCGATCACCGAGGAGGAGCCGTTCCTCTACACCAACGCGAACGGCGACTTCCAGGTGTTCGTGCCGGCCGTGCAGCGCGACTCGGCCGGGCCGACCTGGACTGGCGGCTCGCAAGCAGGGACTTCGCTGCCGATCGACCGGTTCTTTATCGCCAGCCCTGATACTCCGGAGTCACAGATCAACCTCGCTCTCGCGCGCGGCATGGATCTGATCCTGACGCCCGGCGTCTACGACGTGGCCAGCCCGATCGAGGTCAGCCATCCCAACACGATCGTGCTCGGACTCGGCCTCGCCACGTTGTCGCCGACCGACGGTAACGTGGCCATGACGGTGGACGCCCCGCACGGCGCGAAGGTCTCCGGGCTCATCTTCGACGCCGGCGCGCAGAACTCGCCGGCGCTGATGATGGTCGGGCGCCCGGGCGACCAGGGGTCGGGCAGCGATCCGAACGACCCGACGCTGATCCAGGATGTGTACTTCAGGATCGGCGGCGCCCAGCCAGGCGAAGCGACGAACAGCCTGGTCGTGAACAGCTCGCACGTCATCATGGACAACATCTGGGGCTGGCGCGCCGACCACGGGGCCGGCGTCGGCTGGGCCGACAACGTCGGCGACCACGGCCTGATCGTCAACGGCGACGACGTCACCGCCTACGGGCTGTTCATCGAGCACTACGAGAAGACCCAGGTGATCTGGCGCGGCCAGGACGGCACCGACATCTTCTTCCAGAACGAGATGCCCTACGACCCGCCTAGCCAAGCCGCCTGGATGTCGAACGCCACCACGGACGGCTTCGCGGCCTTCCGCGTCGCCAGCGGCGTGCGCACGTTCACCGGTTACGGGATGGCCAGCTACTGCTTCTTCAACCAGGGCATCCCGATCGTGGCGACCGAAGCGTTCGACGTGCCGAGCGATCAGCCTGGCGTGGAGTTGCATGACGTCCTCACCAGATTCCTGAACGCCTCGGGAGGCATCAACTCGGTGGTTGACGGCACCGGCGCGGCGGTGAATTCCGCCAACCCGGGTCCAACCGACGTGGTGAGCTTCCCCTAGGGGTGGGCGGGAGACATTCAGGTCCAGGAGGCTGATAGCCCAGCGAGCAGGTCTTTGAGCGCCTTGGCGGCCCGGCGGAACTCCGCCGGGCCGCTGAAGCCGCCGAAAGTGCCGCCGGCCGCCAGATGCGGCTCGAGCGACAGGTACCCGGTGAAACCCGACTCGATCAGCGCGGTCAGCGTCTCGCGGACCTGGCCGTCGCCGTGGCCGGCCGGCACGACCTCGCCGAGAAAAGACCCGGACGACGCGGGTGGCGAGCACGTCGGCCACATCCGCGATCCGTCGCATCCGGTCTAGTTCGGGTGGGAAAGGACCTCGCACGTCGACCTTGCCGATGGCGAGGCAACCCCAGGCGGCCGCGGCCTGTCGGCAACAGCAGCAACGGTCCAACGCCGCTGTTCGCCGCCGCCGGCCAACGACAGGAACGGTCCAACGCGGTTGTCCCCACAACAGGAACGGTCCGACGCCGTGTTGCCACCCCCCGGCCAACAGCAGCAACGGTTCGACGCTGTCGTCGCCGGAAGTTGCCCAGACCGGGAAGACAGGCCCGGACCGGGGAAATAGGGCTACCTCCGCTGGGCGCGCGGCAGCATCCCTTCTTTCGTAACTCGTTTGCCCTTTGGCGGCGCAGGGACAGATCGCCAGGCGCTGGCTTGCCGCCCTGCTCGACGGCCGGTGACCAAGGCCGCAGGTGCTGTTGCGCGGACCCGCTCCGGGGTTGGACCGGAGCGGGCCGCGCTTGCCTTGCGAAGGTTACTTGCGCGGGGTCAGGTGCAGGATGACGACTTCGTCGGTGCCTGAACCTGGGCCGTTGTTGGTGCCTGATGGCTGGCCGGTCTCGTACGGGTTCTGCTGCGTCGGCCAGCCGACGTAGTGCTGGCTGTTGTACTCGAACCACTCAGAGGCCGTCGTGGTGGGGATGATCGGCAGGTTCGCGGCGACGAACTTCGCGATCGGGGCCAGCGCTGCTGTCTGCTGCGCCACCGTGGATGCGCCGGCTAGCTTGGCGAGCATCGCGTCGATCGCTGGGTCCTTGAGCCGTTCGAAGTCGCCGGTGGCTGCCTTGCTGCTGGCCAGCGCGCTGTCCAGCCATCCGTCGTACATGTTGAATGGAGTCAGGCCGCCGTTCGACCAGTGCATGGTCATCTGGAAGTTGCCATCGGCGACATCGGTGTCCCAGGTCGTGACCGCCTGACCCTCGAAGGTGGCGTTGATGCCGGCCGCTTTCAGCTCCTGCGCTACCAGCTCGTCGTCCTGTGCGTAGTCCGTGTACGCGGCCGGGTCGGTGATCGTGATCGCGACCTCCTTACCGCCCTTGCTGAAGAACCCCTTGCTGTCCTTCGAGTAGCCGGCCGACTTGAGCACCGCCGCCGCGCCGGCTGGGTTGGCGATCGCCGAGTTCGTCAGCAACGCGACCGGCCCGCTCCACGCCGCGTACGTCGGCAGGGTCAGCCCGGTGGCGTTGAGCACCGGGTTCTCCAGGCCAGCCTCGCCCTCGGACGCGATCAGCGAACGGTTGATGGCCAGGCTTATCGCCTTTCGTACAGGGAGTTGGTTGGTAGGCCACTTGCTCAGGTTCGGCATCAGGCTGTTGGTGCCGCCAGGTGCCTCCCAGAAGTGGTGGAACTGCGGCGCCTTGTCGACGAAGTTCTTCTGCAGGCCGGGGATGAAGTTTCCTGTCCAGTCGATCTGCCCGGAGAACAGCGCCGTCAGCGCGCCCGTGTTCGAGGTGTAGACGGGGAAGAAGACCTTCTGCACCGAGACCTTGGACGCCTGCCAGAAGTCCGGGTTCTTCTTGAGCGTGAAGCCCTGCGGTGTGAAGCTGCTCAGCTCGAAGGGTCCGGTGCCGACAGGGTTGGCGTCAGTGAACGTGGATGGGTTACTGACCTTGCTCCAGATCGACTCCGGCACGATTGCGACGCCCGCGATCTCTTCCAGGTTGGTGTACTGAGCGGTGGGGAAGTTGAGCGCGACCTGGTTACCTGACGTGCTCACGCTGGAGATCTGCAGGCCGCCAAGGTTGATCGCGGCGTTCTTCTTGATCAGGTTGTAGGTGAACGCGACATCCGCCGGGGTGAACGCGGTGCCGTTGCTCCATTTGACGCCGGAGCGAATCGTGAAGGTGAGCGTCTTGCCGCCGTTTGACCAGGCGTACGACGTCGCCAGCCACGGGTAGAACTTAGGCGGCGCGGCCAGGTTGAACTGGATAAGCGGCTCGTAGATGAGACCGGTCGCGCCCATGCCGTAGGCGGCCTGGGTTGCGACAAACGGGTTGAAGGCCTGAGTGATCGCCGTCTCCGGCGAACTCTCCATGACCAGTGTGGCCGCGGTCGTGGCCGAGGACTTGCCGCCCCCGGAATTTGACGAGCACGCCGCGACCCCGCTGCAGACGATGGCGACTGCCACGAGGCTTACCAAGCCTGCGTGCCTGCGCAGTCCTGTCATTCTTCCTCCTGCTTGTGCTTGCAGGCCAATGGTTATGATCAGGTGGGCATGTGAGCTGATCCTGCCGATTCCTCACACCTCGCTTTCTTGCTTCCTTGAGGCTCGCGCTGCTGCCTCTTGCATGGCGGCCGCTTCTGGCAGATGCCAGCACGCGGCCGATCGGGCAGTGCTGGCCGTGTGCCCTGGGCCGGCAGACAACACCGGGTCGACGGGCTGCAGTCCGGGGTTCTCGGCCCGGCAGAGATCATCGGCGAGCGGGCACCTGGGGCTGAACGGGCAGCCTTGGCTGGCAGCACCGGCGCTGCCGGCTGGTCGGCCCGCCCGCACCGCACCGGTGCGCAGGGTGCTGCCGAGATTGTCGGGGTCCGGAGCGGATGCGACGAGCAACTGCGTATAGGGGTGGGCTGGCTGCTGTGTCAGCGATTCGGCCGGGCCTTGCTCGACGATCTGGCCCGCGTACATGACGAGCACTTCGTCGGCGAAGTAGCGCGCCGAGGCGATGTCGTGGGTGATATACAGCAACGCGAGCCTGAGCCGTTTGCGCAGATCATCGAGCAGGCCCAGCATCTCGAGCCGGATCGAGACGTCGAGCATGGATACCGGCTCATCGGCGAGCAGCACGGTGGGCCGCGCGGCAAGCGCCCGGGCGAACGAGACCCGCTGGCGCTGGCCGCCTGAAAGCTCGTGCGGGTACTTGGCGGCGAACTGCTCGGCCGGAGTCAGACGCACCTGGCCGAGCAGGGCGTCCACTGCGCCGGCTACGTCGGTGGCCGAATGCTTGCCCTGGTGCAGCCTGACCGGCCGGCTGAGGTGGTACCGAACCGTGTGCACCGGGTTGAGCGAGGCGAACGGATCCTGGAACACCATCTGCACATCGCTCTTGTGCTGCCTGAACGCCTTCCTCGTTGACAGGTCGACCGGCTTGCCCCCCAACTTGATCGAACCCGAGGTCGGCCGTTCTTGCCCAGCGAGCAGCCTGGCCACCGTCGACTTGCCTGAGCCGCTTTCGCCGACCAGAGCGATGACCGCGCCGCTGTACAAGCCGAACGAGACGTCGCGCACCGCGTGATTCAGCTGGCCGGGGCCGAGCCTGAAGTTCTTGGTGAGCGAGATCGCCTCCAAGGCGGGCGAGCCGCTATCGCCCAGGGTGGTGTCGTCGGTCACGCTGAGCTCACCTCCCGGTCGGGCTGCTCGGCGAAGTCGGCCGCAGCGGAATGGGTCTTGCCTGGCTCAGGGGTATCGGGCAGCACGAACGGGCAGGCGGTCACGTGGGCCGGGTCGGCCGATGAAGCCACCTTGGCCAAGGTCATGTCGATCCGCTCGCACGCCGCGGTGCCGAATTGGCAACGCGGCAGGAACGGGCAGCCCGCGGTCGCCATTCGCAGGTCAGGCGGTGAGCCAGGGATGCCGGCCAGGTCCCGACGCGGGCCGTGCAGCGAAGGGAACGACCTGAGCAGTCCCCTGGTGTATGGGTGGGCCGGCTCACGCTTGATCTCAGCCGCCGTGCCGACCTCGAGCAACTGGCCGGCGTACATCACCGCGATACGGTCGGCCATCTCGAGCAGGAGTGACAGGTCATGGGTGATGAAAAGGATCGAGAAGCCAAGCGTTTCCTTCAGCTCGACGATCTGCGCCAGGATGTCGCGTTGCACCACCACGTCGAGCGCGGTGGTCGGCTCGTCCATGATGACGATCTCGGGGTCGGCAGCGAGCGCCATCGCGATCATGATCCGCTGGCGCATGCCGCCCGACAGTTCGTGCGGGTAGCTGCGCAGCCGGGAGCGCGGGATGCCGACCAGGTCAAGCAGCGTGCTCGTCTTGTCAAGCGCTTCTGTCTTCGACATCCGCAGATGCGCGTTGACCGCGTCAAGAATCTGGTCCTTGACGTTGAGCACGGGGTTGAGCGCGTTCATCGCGCTCTGGAAGACGATCGCGATCTCCCGCCAGCGAAGCTGCCGAAGCTCGTCGGCGTGCAGGCGAAGGATGTCGGTCGGCTCGGCCGCCCGGCGCCCTTGGTACCTGACAGCTCCGCCGGTGATCAGCGCCGGGGATCGGAGCAGCCGGCACGCGCCATAGGCGAGCGTCGACTTGCCTGATCCGCTCTCCCCGACCAGGCCGACGACCTCACCAGCGTTGAGCGCGAGGCTCACCTTGCTGACCGCCCGTACGTCGCCGGCCTCCGCGGCGTAGACGATCGACAGATCGCTGATGTCGAGTACCGGGCCAGACCCCGCCGACCAGTTCTGGCTGCTCACGGCCGCTCCCGCTGCTCGCTGAGCAGGGCGCTCCTTGAGAATGAGGCCGCCAGCCTGGTGAGCGGCCCGCGCGGCGGCGTTTCCTGCTGCCAGACCGGAGTCGGGTCGGCCGGCCGCGCACTCCGGCTCGCGCGGGCGTCACGCAACCTCGGGTTGCCGAGCTCGTCGATCCCGGTATTGAGCAGCACGAGCCCGGTGCCTATGAGCGCGACCGCGATCCCGGGCGGCACGAACCACCACCAGGCGCCGAGCGTCAGCGCCTGCTGGCTCTGCGCCCAGTACAAGATCGTGCCGAGGCTCCAGCTATTCAGGTCGGCCAGGCCGATAAAGGCGAGCGCCACGGACGCGCCGATGGCGTACAGCACCGTGTTCACGAAGCTCGCCGCGATCAGGCTCACCTCGTTGGGCACGATCTCGAACGCGATGATCCGCCAGGTGCGCTCGCCGGTCTCCCGCGACGCGGCGACGAAATCCCTGTTCCTGATCGCCAGCGTCTGCGCCCTGATCACCCGCGCGCCCCACGGCCAGCCGAGGGCGGCCAGGACAATGATCGTGGGGGTCTGGCCCTGCTGCGGGAGGTATCCAAGCAGCAGGATGAGCAGCGGGAGCGAAGGGATGACCAGGAACACGTTGCTGGTCAGCGACAGCAAGTCGTCCCACAGGCCGCCGAGGAAGGCGGCGGTGACGCCGACGATCACGGACAGCGCCGTCGCTATCGCGCCGACCACGACCGCGAGCTCGAGCGTGAGCCTGATGCCGAACAGAAGCTGCGAAAACACGTCCTGGCCGCTCTGCGTGGTGCCGAGCCAGTGCGCCCCGTACGGCGCGTGCATGGACAGGCTCAGTGAGGGGCTTTGGAAGCTTGGGTCGTAGGGCGAAACCAGCGGCCCGAAGATTCCTGCGAGTGCGAAGATGCCGAGCAGCACCGCGCCTGCCTTCGCCTTCAGCGGCAGGCGCTGCCAGCGGCCGCCACGCGCGGGGCGCACGGTCAGCACGGGGACTTCGGCGACAAGCGGCGGCGCGGCAGTCATCAGACCGCCTCCTTCGTCCGGGCGCGCGGATCAAACGCCACGATGACGAAGTCCAGGATCAGGTTGGAGATGAGCACAGCGAACGTGATGACCAGGAAGATCGCTTGCATCAGCGGGTAGTCCTTGGCGTTGACGGCGTTGAGGAGCAGCAGGCCGATGCCCGGATAGGAGAAGACGATCTCCATGATGATCGCGCCAGAGACTACGAAGCCAAGAGCCAGCCCGAACCCCTGCAGTTGGGGCAGTATCGCGTTGCGCGCGGCGTAGGTGAGCACCACCCGGCTCGGCCGCAGGCCTTTGGCCTGGGCCGCTACTACGTAATCCTCGCCGATGGTGGTGATCATGACGTTGCGCATCTGGAGCATCCAGCCGGCCATCGACGTGATCACGATCGTGAACGCTGGCAGCAGCGAGTGGTAGATGGCGCTGCCGATGAATGGTGCGTTCCAGCCGGGGACGACGCCTTCCCCGTACCCCTGGCCGATCGGGAAGATGTTGGCGCGGACAGCAAGCACCTCGATCATGATCAGCGCGAGGAAGAAGTAAGGAACGGCCTGGAAGAACATCAAGCCAGGCAGCAGCCGGTCGAGCCAGCCCCCGTGCCGCCAGCCGGCGATGATGCCGAGCCCGGTACCGATGGCGAACGCCATCACCGTGGCGGTGCCGACGAGTATCAGCGTCCATGGAATCGTCTCGGCGAGCAGCGTCGACACCTGCGCCGGGAACTCAAGCACGTCGGTGCCGAAGTTGAGCCTGAACACGTCGCCCAGGTACGACACGTACTGATGCCAGAGCGAGCCAGGATGGCCGACGCCGAGCATTGCCTCGAGCGCGCGATAGGCAGCCGGCTGCAAGTTGGGGAACTTGGCCATGATCGACTGCACGGCATTGCCCGGCATCGCGCGGGGAATGAGGAAGTTGAGCGTCAGCGCCACCCAGGCAGCACCGACGTAGAAGGCAAGGCGCCTGAGTATGAATGACATCTGCCGCCTCCTGTCAGCTGATTCGCGCCGCGGTCAGCGCGTGCATCGTTAAGGTCACCGGCGTGGTCCGGCGGCCGCGCTGGCGCTGCAGCGGCTGGCGCGTCATCGTGCCTGGCGGGCAGCCGCAACTCGACCTGAGCACAAGATCGGTTGACAGCAGCTCCACCTTCGGCCGCAGGTCTGGCCTGGCGATCCGGTCGAGCAGCCTCGTGCAGGCGCGCTCGCCGAGCAGGCGCATTGGCTGGTGGATCGTGGTGAGCGGCGGGTCGCACAGGCTGCCGGGAAAGATGTCGTCGAACCCGACCACCGCGACCTGGTCCGGGACGCGAACGTCCGCCCTGGCGAAGGCCTTCAGCAGCCCGATCGCCATCTGGTCGTTGGCGCAGACGACGGCGTCAGGCAGCGGGTCACCCGTCGCGAGCAGGTGCTGCCCGGCCGCATCACCGCTAGCGACGCTGAACTGGCCCTGGCAGCTTCCGACTAGCTGGCAATCCGGATGGCTGCGCACCGCCTGGTTGAACGCCCTGCGCCGCTCGGCCGCGTCTGGCGCGTTCTCCGGGCCGTCCAGGTAGTAGAACCTGCGCAGGCCGTGCTCGGAGATCAGATGGCTGGCCAATGCCGCGGCTCCTGATCGGTTGTCGGCGGTCACCACGTCGGCCGCGCGCTCGCGCGGGCTACCCGAGATCACGACTACCGGCAGCCGCTCAGCCAGCCGGGCCAGCATCTGCGACGGCACGATTCCCTCGCCGATCAGCAGTCCTTCGACCTTGCCTGACAGCGCGAGCAGCCGGCTGAGGTCACGAGGGGCGTGATCCTCGAGGTAGGTGATCAGCAGCGACCAGTTGCGATGCCTGATCTGCGCCTCGACTCCGCGGAGCACCTCGTCGTAGAACAGCAGGCTCATGGTCTCGATGTCGTACTGCTCCTTCGGACCGGTGCGCTCGATGCACACCAGGCCGATGACATCCTTGCGCCGTCTCGACAGGCTCTGCGCCGCGCTGTCGGGCACGTAGCCGAGCTGCTCGATCACCTCGAGCACCCGGGCCCTGGTGGAGTCCTTGACCCGGTCAAGCCCGTGCACCACTCGGCTCACTGTCGCGGTCGAGACTCCGGCCAGCGACGCGACGTCGTAGAGCGTCACCACGTTGCCAGCGGACGCGCCGCCTGCGGGGCGTCCTTCGCCAGCACCGCTGGTGTTGAGCGGCATTCGGTGACCCCCATCCTGCTGGGGCTTCTGACCTTTGGGCATCACTCGATCTAACCGCTTAGACAATAAAATCTAAGCGCTTGCATCGTCCCGATCTAAGCGCTTACTCTAAATCTCGGTACAAGTGCCGTCAAGGAGGCTTGATGCCTGAGATGTCTTTCCCCGACGGGTTCATTTGGGGAGCGGCGACAGCCGCCTATCAGATCGAAGGCGGGGCAACCGCGGACGGGAAGGGCCAGTCGATCTGGGACA
The DNA here is from genome assembly GCA_035553055.1 of Streptosporangiaceae bacterium. Classification (GTDB taxonomy): domain Bacteria; phylum Actinomycetota; class Actinomycetes; order Streptosporangiales; family Streptosporangiaceae; genus Chersky-822. Next base: position 17,793 of record DATNEK010000069.1, read on the forward strand.
CCTTTAGCCGGGTGCCTGGCAATGTGGTCGGCGGTGATACCGGCGACATCGCGTGCGACGCTTATCACAGGTACGCCGATGACGTCGAGCTGATGAGCTCGATGGGGCTGAACGCCTACCGTTTCTCGATCTCATGGCCACGGGTGCAGCCTGGCGGGCGGGGACCGCTGAACTCCAAGGGAGTCGACTACTACAAGGCACTGCTCGACCGGCTGGCCGACCGAGGCATCGCCGGCGCCGCGACCTTGTACCACTGGGATCTGCCGCAAGAACTGCAGGACGCGGGAGGCTGGCCGACCCGTGATGTCGCCTACCGGTTCGCCGACTACGCCGCGGCCATGGCAACCGAACTCGGCGACCGAGTGTCGCGCTGGATCACGCTCAACGAGCCGCAGGTGGTTGCCAACCATGGTTACCGTGAGGGCACGCACGCGCCCGGCCTGACTGACCCAGCGGCGGCCGCCGCGGTCACTCACCACCTCCTGCTCGGGCACGGCCTGGCCGTGACCGCCATGCGCGCGAGCCTGCCAGAAGGAACGCCGATCGGCATCACGCTCGACCTGCACCCGGTCAAGGTGCTCGGCGACGCCAGCACAGACGGACTCGAGCGGGCTAGGCAGATCGCCGACGCCGATTTGAACGGCCTTTACCTCGAGCCATTGCTGCATGGCAGCTACCCGAGCCAGGCGCAGGATGATCTCATGCCGCCCGAGTCTCTGATCGCCGATGGTGACATGACCACGATCGGCCAGCCGATCGACTTCCTCGGGGTTAACTACTACGCCTGCGTCTACCTGCGCCCCGGCGATCCGGCCGACCTTCGCAAGAACGAGGGAACGACAAGGACCGGGGTTCCCGGTGTCGTCGAGTACCGGCCCGAACGGCTTGAGCGGACCGCGATGGGCTGGCTTGTCGACGCCGACGGGCTCTATGACCTGCTGATGCGGTTGTCCAAGGACGCGCCTGGCCTGCCCTTGTACGTGACGGAGAACGGCAGGGCGTCAGAAGATTACGTCAACCCGGAAGGCGCGGTTCACGACCCGGACCGAGTCAGGTACCTGCACCAGCACCTATCGGCCGCCGCGAAAGCGGCCAACGATGGCGCCAACCTGGCCGGGTACTTCGTCTGGTCGCTGCTCGACAACTTCGAGTGGGGCTGGGGCTACCAGAAGCGGTTCGGCATCGTGTTCGTCGACTTCGGCACCCAGAAGCGGATACCGAAGTCGAGCGCCGACTTCTATGCCAGGGTCATCCGCTCAGGAGCGGTGCCACCGCTCGACGGCGACCTCATCCCGATCGCCGCGCGCAGGCATTAGAGGGAAGATTGTCTTGTTCCCTAGCCGGCGGCGTCCTGCCTGGCCGCCATCAACCCGGCGATTTCGTGCGCCTGGGGGTCGGGCTCGCGGCCGAGGGCGGCGATCACGTTCGCCCGGTCCTGCGGCGTCCTGTTCTGGCTGAGTTTGTCTTTGGCTTCGATCTGATCGATGGCCATCTCGACGCCGACGATCGCGCGAAGCTGTCCTTCGATGAACTTCTCCGGCGCATCGTCGACCCACCAGCGCTCAGCGCGGCCCGCCTCATACCGTTCGGTCAGCCTGGTCACTATGTCACGCAGCCAGTCAGCGTCG
>DATNEK010000070.1:0-13736 GCA_035553055.1 Streptosporangiaceae bacterium
CGCCCAGCCTGACGACGGCGTTGGACCGTTACTGCTGTTGCCCGGGCTGGTGGACGTGGATTACCAGCGCGGTGGCGATCGCGGCGGCGCCTTCGCCACGGCCGGTTAGGCCTAGGCCATCGGTTGTAGTGGCTGACAGGCTCACCGCGGCGCCACCGAGCGCGGCGGACAGCGTTTCTTGCGCCTGCGCCCGGCGCGGCGCGATCCTTGGCCGGTTGCCGATGACCTGTACGGCGACATTGCCGATCACGAAACCCGCCTCGGCGATCAGCTCACAGGTCCGCGCGAGCAACGCGGCACCGGGCGCGTCGGCCCATTCCGGTCTGCTGACGCCGAACTGAGTGCCAAGGTCGCCGAGTCCAGCGGCGGAAAGCAGCGCGGAGCAAATCGCGTGCGCAGCCACATCGCCGTCGGAATGGCCCACCAGGCCGGGTTCACCAGGCCAAACAAGCCCGGCCAGAAAGAGCTCTCTGCCATCGCCGAACTTGTGTACGTCTACTCCGATGCCAACCCTGGGCACTGCACTGGTCGGCACCGCACTGGTCAGCCGGCCGCTCTCTTGGGATGTCAGGTTGCCAGGATCTCGTCGAGCAGCGTCTCAGCCTTGTCCTCGTTCGTTTTCTCGGCGAGCGCCAGCTCGCTCACGAGGATCTGCCTGGCCTTGGCCAGCATGCGCTTCTCACCAGCGGACAACCCGCGTTCGCGGTCGCGCCGCCATAGGTCCCTGACCACCTCGGCCACCTTGTTCACGTCGCCGGAGGCGAGTTTCTCCAGGTTGGCCTTATACCGCCGGGACCAGTTAGTCGGCTCCTCCGTGTACGGCGCCCGCAGCACTTCGAAGACCCTCTCAAGGCCCTCTTGCCCGACAACGTCCCGTACACCGACTAGTTCCGCATTGTCTGCTGGAACCCGCACCGTAAGGTCACCCTTATCGACCTTGAGCACGAGGTACGTCTTATCCTCGCCCTTGATCGAACGGATCTCGATCTCCTCGATCCGAGCAGCCCCATGGTGGGGGTAGACGACGGTGTCGCCGACCTTGAAAGTCATGTGGCACGTACCCCTTCCGCTGTAACTAGCGTACCACGGCGGATGGCGAACAATAGCCAGGCTTGAGGCCAAAGATGCAGGTCAAAGCCGCTTTGGCATACTGTGAATGACAACAAGACGCCACCAAAAGGCGCACCAAGAACTCCGGGCCAACCAGAGTCCTGGCTTTGTCAGCGACCGAGCCGCCGCCTCGAGAGCCGCTACATGTCTAACCAGTTTACCGCTAGATGAGGTCGACCACAGCCACGGTGCTCGCCCGCTGGCCTGACTGATGACGAGAACCGGCTCCGGCACGCTGACGTCGCCCGGGTAACGGGCTCATACTGGAGACAGGAGCTCATTGCGAATTCCGGAGAGAGGCGTGAACCAAGGCGGGGAACAGGGACACGACGACTACGGCTTGCCGCCCGTAGACGTCCAGATTCCTGACGATGCTCGCGAACTCTACCGTGACGTGCAGGCATACCACCGCGAGCTTCGGGCGCTGCGCAGGCACGAGCGCAGCGTGCGGTGGCGGGCACCCTTCCGCCGATCAGGCGTCGCGATCCCGCTGCTGGCTGGCTGCCTCATCGCTGCCCTGGTGGCCGTGATGATCTCGGCGATGTTCACGCAGGGCCCCTACTTCACCAGGGTTTCTGGCGGACCGGTGTCGAGTCCGTCCGCTGGCTCGGCGGGCGCCGGCCGGTCAGCTAAGGCGTCAACGGCCAACCCGAATGCCTCGCCGTCCAGCGCTATGAACAGCACAGCGCCGCTCGCGAGACATCACCTGCCCGGCAAGACGATCAAGGTCGCGGGCAAGCGGGTGCCGCTGCGCAGCGTGCTCAGCGCGGCGCTCGTCATCGTCCCGGCGAACTGTGACTGCAAGTCGGACGTCGGGCAACTGCTCGACCAGGCCGAATCGGCCGGGGTGATCGTCTATCTGGTCGGCCCGCGCGGCAGCAGGATCGCCGATCTCGACCGTCTGGTGACCCCGCGGGCTCGCAGGGCGAAGTCGACGCGCGTGGCCACGGATTACGCGAACGTGCTCACTTCCGCATACCGGGCCGTCGGCTTGACTGTGCTGCTCGTCGACTCGCATGGGCTGGTCACCGTGGCGTCGGGGTTCGGGCCGAACCTCATGCTGACCAAGCAGCTGCAGAGGCTGAGACAAAACGGCTGACCTCGAATAGCTGCTCACGAGCGGGCCGGCTGCACGGCCGGCGGGTGCCCGGACTACGCTTCGGGTGTCCCAAACGCGAGGATAAGGAGACCTGGTGCACCGGAGCGGTGGCGGCCGCGGTTATCCGCGCCGCGTCCTGATCGCGGTGGTGGCCGCGCTGATCCCGATGATCGCCGGATGCGAGGCTGGCACGAACGCGCCGAGCCTGCACTGGCACCAGCCGACCGATGGCACCTTCCAGGCGGTCGGAGACATCACGGTGAGCAACGCGTTCGTGCTCGGCGCGCCGAACGGCGCCACGCTGCAGCCAGGCCAGAACGCCGGGTTGTTCCTCGGACTAGCGAATACCGGCTCTCCCGACCGGCTGGTGAGCGTCTCCGCTCCCGGGGTCGCGCAGTCGGTGCGGTTGCCAGGCAACCAGATCAGGCTGACAACCGTGCACCCTGTCCTGCTGACCGGGCCCGCACCGGTGGTGATACTCGAGCACCTGCTGCGACCGATCGCTGGCGGCTCGGTGGTCAAGATCACGTTGACCTTCGCCGTGGCCGGACAGGTCACGATCAAGGTGCCAGTGATGCCGAGGGCGAACTTCTACACCACGCTCTCGCCAGCGGCGCCGCTGACGACCCCGAGCCCATCGCCGACGACATTGAGCCCGTCGCCGACCGCCTCACCATCGGCGAGCAAGAGCAAGTAGCCACTCCCGCTAGGGGCCAGGCTCGAACTTGTAGCCGAGTCCGCGGACCGTGATGATGTGCATCGGCCGGGCCGGATCCTGTTCGACCTTCGCGCGCAGCCGCTTGATGTGCACATCGAGCGTCTTGGTGTCGCCGACATAGTCGGCGCCCCACACCCGGTCGATCAGCTGCATCCTGGTCAGCACTCGCCCCGAGTTCCGCAGCAGCACCTCGAGCAGCTCGAATTCCTTCAGCGGCAGCTGCACCGCCGCGTTGCGCACCATCACGACGTGCCGCTCGACGTCCATCCTGACCGGCCCCGACTCGAGGACAGAAGTGCTCGGCTCCTCGGTGTCACCGCGCCGCCGCAGCACGGCCCGCATCCGCGCGACAAGCTCGCGGGAGGAGAACGGCTTGGTCACGTAGTCATCGGCGCCAAGTTCAAGCCCGACCACTTTGTCAATCTCGCTGTCCTTGGCGGTCAGCATGATGACCGGGACGCTCGATCGTTCCCGCAGTGCCCTGCACACCTCACTGCCAGGCAAGCCAGGCAGCATGAGGTCAAGCAGAACGAGGTCGGCACCGGTTCGGTCGAAGGTGTCGAGCGCGGCCGGCCCGGTTGGGCAGACAGCCACCTCGAAACCCTCCTTGCGGAGCATGTAGGACAGGGCGTCGCTGAAGGACTCCTCGTCTTCGACAACCAGTACCCGCGTCACGTAACTGCCTCCTTGGCAGGTCGGTCAGTCCCGGCACGCGCCGTTGCCGTGCCTGCTCGCTCATTTACGTATTCCTGGCTGGGATGGCAACCTCAGCGTGAACGTCGACCCGGCGCCTTGCTTGCTCTTCACGGTGACCTTGCCGCCGTGCGCCGCGGTGACGTGCTTGACGATCGCGAGGCCAAGCCCGGTACCGCCGGTGACCCTTGACCTGGCCGGGTCGACACGGTAAAAGCGCTCGAATATGCGCTCGAGGTCTGCCTCTGGTATCCCGATGCCCTGGTCGGCGACGCTCAGCTCGACTGCCTCAGGGCTGACCCGCTTGGTAGATACCACGACCTTCGTCTTCTCAGGGCTGTAGGCGACGGCATTGTCGAGCAGGTTGCGCAACGCGGTGACGAGCAGCTCCTCGTCGCCAAGCACGAACAGCCGCCGGGTGCCGGTCAAGGCGAGTTCGATGCCGCGCGAGGTCGCCTTCATCCGGCCACGGTCAAGCGCCTCGGCGACGACAGTGTCGAGATCGACTGGCATCGGATCGGGTATGGGCTCGGCCGCCTGGATCCTGGACAACGTGATCATGTCCTGCACCAGGTTGGTCAGCCTGGTCGCTTCCTGCCGCATCCGGCCGGCGAACCGCCTGACCGCCTCTGGGTCATCCGCGGCGTCCTCGACGGTCTCAGCGAGCAGCGCGAGCGCGCCAACGGGTGTCTTGAGTTCGTGGCTGGTGTTGGCGACGAAGTCCCTGCGGACTTCCTCGACCCGGCGCCGTTCGGTCTGGTCCTCGACGAGGAGCAGCACGAGCCCGCCGCCGCCGACATCGGGGCCGAGCGGCGCCACCCGCACGGCGAAGCTCGTTGTCCTGTTCGGTATGCCGCCGGTCGAGATATCGATCTCGCCCTCGCGGATCTCCCCGTCCCTGCGGACCTGCCTGGCCAGCGCGAGCAGCTCACCTACGACGAGTTCGTCGGCCTTGACTAGTCCAAGTGATCGAGCCGCTTCGCTCGCCTGCAGCACACGATCGTCGCTGTCGATGACCACTGCCGACGAGGAAAGTACGCCGAGCACGGCCGCCAGGCCCGCGGGCAGCAGCTCCGTCTGAGCGGCGGTCATCCGTCCGCCTTGGCCGCGCAGGCAGCCTCGGCGGTCTGTCTGACCGCATTCACCCCCAGATCCACACTTTGATGGTATGCGGATAAACCGTCCGCGCGCATCCGGCCGGCGATGCGACCGGCCTCAATTTGCGGAGAGTTCATGTGGCCTACGGCGGGCGTTCACATCATTTGCCCTGGTTACGTACCGCTTCGATAGCCGCCTCCGCTGCCTTGGGGTCAAGGTAGCGACCGCCTGGCTCGACCGGCATGAAGCGGTGGTCAAGCTCGTAACAGAGCGGAATCCCGGTCGGTATGTTCAGCCCGACGATGTCGGTGTCGCTGATCCCGTCGAGGTGCTTGACCAGCGCCCGCAGCGAGTTGCCGTGGGCGGCCACCAGCACGGTGCGCCCAGAGGCCAGGTCGGGGACGATCGCGTCATCCCAGTACGGCAGCAAGCGCAGCACGACATCGCGCAGGCACTCGGTTCTCGGCAGCAAGTCGCCGGTCAGCAGCGCGTATCTGGGGTCGCCCGACTGGGACAGCGGGTCGTCGTCTGGCAGCGGTGGCGGCGGCACGTCGTATGAGCGGCGCCAGCGCATGAACTGCTCGTCGCCGAACTCGGCTCTGGTCTGCGCCTTGTCCTTGCCCTGGAGCGCTCCGTAGTGCCGTTCGTTGAGCCGCCACGAGCGGCGAACAGGCAGCCAGCCAAGCCCCGCGACATCGAGCGCCGCGTTGGCGGTCTGAATCGCCCGCGCCAGCACCGAGGTGTGCACGACATCGGGCCGCAGGTTGCTTTCCGCCAAAAGCTCGCCAGCCCGGCGCGCCTCGGCGATGCCGCGCGCGGACAGGCCGACGTCAACCCAGCCCGTAAACAGTCCATCGGCGTTCCACACGCTCTCGCCATGGCGCAGCAGCACCAAAGTCGCCATGGCTGCAGCGTATCCCGCCTGGCGGATCGACGACCCGCCCTAGATCGAGCACTGGCGGGAACATGGCGCGCAACTTATGGGTTCGTCCATCTCGGAGGTGTATGCCAGTGCCGCGTCGCTACCCGAAGCGAGTCGCGACCATAAGCGTCCACACATCGCCGCTCGAACAGCCTGGCACCGGTGACGCCGGCGGTCTGAACGTGTACGTCGTCGAAGTGGCCAAGCTGCTCGCCGAGCGCGGAGTTGAGGTGGACATCTTCACCAGGTCCGCGGCTCGCGATCAGCCCCCCGTCGTCGAACTCGCGCCAGGAGTGCTTGTTAAGCACATCGTGGCTGGTCCGTTCGAAGACCTGGACAAGGCAGCTTTGCCTGGTCAGCTCTGCGAGTTCACCTTCGAGGTGCTGCGCGAAGAAGCGGCGCACGCCCCGGGCAGGTACGACCTCGTGCACGGTCACTACTGGCTGTCTGGCCAGGTCGGTGCCGTGGCCAAGGAACGCTGGGGTGTGCCGCTCGTCCAGTCCATGCACACTCTCGGCAAGGTGAAGAACGCCTCGCTCGCGGCCGGCGACGCGGCCGAGCCCGGCATCAGGATCAGGGGCGAGGCCGAGGTCATCGCCACCGCCGATCGCATCGTGGCCAACACGAGCGCCGAGGCGCGGGAGCTGATGAGGCTGTACGACGCCGACCCGCGCCGGGTCGCCACCGTCAGCCCTGGCGTCGATCTGTCGGTGTTCAGGCCCGGATCGCAGTCCCAGGCCAGGAGGCGTCTGCGCCTACCGCAGAACGCCATCGTGCTGATGTTCGCCGGCCGGGTGCAGCCGCTCAAGGCGCCCGACGTACTGCTCCGAGCCGCGGCGAAGCTGGTGCAAGACCACGGCTGGCTAGCCGACCGGCTCGTGGTCGCGTTCGTCGGCGGCCCGAGCGGCACCGGGAGGAACGACCCTGACAGCCTCACCGAGCTTGCCGCTGAACTCGGCATATCGCGGAACGTCAGGCTAGAGCCGCCGTGCCCGCAAGCCGACCTGGCTGACTGGTACCGCGCGGCGACGATCGTCGTCGTCCCGTCATACTCCGAGTCGTTCGGGCTGGTCGCGGTCGAGGCGCAGGCTTGCGGGACACCCGTGGTGGCCGCGGCGGCAGGCGGCCTGCGCACCGCCGTGCGAGACGGCTTCTCCGGCGTGCTTGTGGCCGGACACGACCCGGCCAGGTACGCCGAGGCGATCTGGCCCCTGGTCACCGACAGCGGCAGGCTCGCCAGGCTGGCGCGGGGCGCCCGGCAGCACGCGTCTGGATTCGGCTGGTCAGTCACCGTCGACCAACTGCTCGGCGTGTACGGTGCTGCCATGAGCGAGGTGACGGCGCGGGCGACCCCGGTAGACGCGTGACCGGAGGCCAAGAAAAGCAGCTCGGTGCGATCCTGGACGAGCTCGGTGTCGGCTACGAGTCGCCGCAGCCAGGCGCCTACCTGGTCAAGCTCGAAGGCCAGCACAAGCTCGCCACGATGACCTGGCTGATCGCCAACGCGCACAGCCTCCACGTCGAGGCGTTCTTCTGCCGCCAGCCGGATGAGAACCACGCCGAGTTCTACCGGTACCTGCTCGAACGCGGCAGCCGGATGTTCGGTGTGCACTTCGCGCTCGACCCGGTCGGCGACGTCTACCTGGTCGGCCGGCTGCCGCTCTCCGCGATCACGACGGATGAGATCGACCGGTTGCTCGGCTGCGTGCTCAGCTACTCCGACGAGAACTTCGACCAGGCCCTCATGATCGGCTTTGCCTCGTCGATCCGCAGGGAATACGACTGGCGGGTCAAGCGCGGCGAGAGCGTGGCCAACCTGCGCGCCTTCGCCAGGCTCACCGGCGACGCCGCGGGTTGACCGCGCCCGTGGGGGGTAGCGCGGCGGCCACGTTCCGGGTCTTCGGCACCACCGCGGTCCTGCTGGTGACCGACCAGGCGGCCGCCGATCGGGCCAAGGCCATAGCCGACGTCCAGCTAGCCGCCGTCGACCTGGCATGCAGCAGGTTCAGGCCAGACTCAGAGCTTTTCAGGCTGAACGCAAGCCACGGCCCGGTCACCCACATCAGCGAGCTGTTCACCGAACTGATCGCCGAGGCGTTGCGGGCGGCCGAGCTGACCGACGGCGACGTCGACCCCACCTGCGGCCAGGCGCTGATCGCCGCCGGCTACGACAGGGACTTCGGCGAACTCACAGGGAAGGCGCCAGTCGCACTGCCCGCCGCTGCCGCGCCAGGCTGGCGCAGCGTCAGCCTTGACCCGGTCGCCCGAACCGTTCAGCTCGCCAACGGAGCCCAGCTCGATCTCGGCTCGACCGCCAAGGCCTGGTCGGCCGACCGCTGCGCCGATCTGATTGCCGCTGAACTCGATGTCGGCGTCCTGATCAGCCTCGGCGGCGACATCGCGGTCGCCGGGCCGCCGCCCGTCGGCGGCTGGCAGGTCAAGGCAACCGACGACCACGCCGGGTCGGCCGACGCACCTGGCCAGACCGTCACGATCAGCTCAGGCGGCCTGGCGACGTCGAGCACCACGGTGCGGGCATGGGAAGCGGGCGGCAGGCGGATGCACCACATCATCGACCCGAGAACTGGCGAGCCCGTCACCTCTCGCTGGCGTACCGTCACCGTCGCGGCGGCGACCTGCGTGGACGCCAACATCGCCAGCACCGCCGCGATCATCAGGAGCGACGCCGCCCCGGCCTGGCTGACGGACCTATCGCTGCCAGCCAGGCTGGTGGCTGGCGACGGCACGATCACTACCACCGCGGGCTGGCCGACCCCCGGCGACGACGGCGACTGAACCGCTACTGTCGTCTCGACGACTACGGAAGGCGGATGATGGCCAGGCATGCGCGGCGGCGCCGCACGCTCGGGTACACCACGGCACTGCTGGCGACGGCAGGGGTACTGGCCGGCGGCTGGGAGGCGGCACCGGCGGGCAGGCAAGCGTCAGCCAGCCTGGCATCGAACGCCATCGGCATCGCGGTGAAGACCTGCTCGAAGACCAGCAGCGGACTGGTGACTAACTGCCCGCGCCCGGTATCGAGCGCGCTGCTGCCGGCCGGAGCCAGGAACAATCACGTGCTCGTCGCCGTCGGCAACCCGGCGACCTTGGTCGACACAAGAACGTGGACGAGCGGCGGCGGCAACACCTACCCGGGCGCGCAGGCACCGTTCGGCATGATCCAGTGGTCACCGGACACGCTGCCCGGGCGGGCCGACGGCGGCGGCTACACCTTCGGCGACAAGAAGCTGGACGGATACAGCCTTACCCACATCTCCGGCCCGGGCTGTCCCGCCGCCGGCGACATACCGATACTGCCGATGACCGGCAACCTCCCGGCCGGCAATCCCAGTGGCGTCGCGACCTCGTTCACCAACAAGGGCGAGAAAGCGCAGGCCGGTTTCTACTCGGCCGCGAGCAACATGCCGCAGACGATCACGTCGAGCTTCTCCGCCACACCGCACGCGGCGATCGGCAGTTTCAGGTTCCCGAGGACCAAGACCGCTCACTTCCTCATCAAGCTCAGAGACAGCGAGGAGGGCGTGTTCGCCAGCCACGCCAAGACGATCGGCAAGAACGAGGTGGCCGGCGACGAGACCAGCGGCGACTTCTGCAACGAGACGACCGGCCAGATGGGCCCGCAGAGGTACACGATCTACTTCGACATCGTGTTCAGCCAGCCGTTCACCGGCAAGCGAATCATCACCGAGCCTGGCCAGGCCGACCCGAACTCGGTCTTCCTCACCTTCAACACCACCGCGAGCCCCAAGATCGTCGCCAAGGTCGCGATCTCGTACGTGAGCGAGGCGAACGCCGCGCTGAACTTGCGTACCGAGATCCCTGGCTGGAATTTGTCGACCGTGCAGGCAGCAACCCAGAACGCGTGGAACTCGCTGCTCGGCGAGATCGATGCGTCGGGCGGAAGCTACTCCAAGACGCAGGAGTTCTACAGCCTGCTCTACAAGGACTTCCTGCAGCCGAACATCGTCAGCGACGTCAACGGCCAGTACTTCGGCTCGGACTTTAAGGTGCACACCCTGGGCGCCGGACAGGCGAACCAGTACAGCATGTTCTCCGGCTGGGACATCTACCACTCGCTAGCCCAGCTTCAGGCCATGCTCGACCCGACCGCCGCGAGCGATATGGCGCAGTCGCTGGTCAACTACTACGGCGAGAACAGGATCATGCCGCAGTGGGGCTACCTGAACCTGGACAACTACGCCCAGGTCGGAGACCCGTCGGCAGCGCTGATCGCCGACTACTACGCGTTCGGCGCCACCAGCTTCGACACCGCGAGCGCGCTGGCCGACCTGCTCAAGCAGGCCAAGACGGTGAACCGCGTCAGGCCAGGCACGCTGCGTGAATCCAGGTACGGCTACCTGCCGCAAGACGTGGCTTACCGATGCTGCAACTTGCGTGACTTCGTGTCGAGCCTGCTCGAGTACGACACCGCTGACCTGGCTCTGTCGCGGTTCGCCGCCTCGCTCGGCGACTCGGGCGACGCGACCGCACTCGAGAAGCGCGCCAATAACTGGCAGCACGTGTTCGACAAGGCGAACGGCCTGCTGACCGGCAAGCTCAAGAACCACACGTTCACCCCGGGCGTCACGCCGCTGACGACGCGCAAGTACCTCGAAGGCGACGCCTACGAGTACCTGTGGGACGTGCCAAACAACTACGCGGGGCTGTTCGCCAAGCTGGGCGGCAACGCCAAGGTCGGCCGGAAGCTCAGGGCCTACTTGTCCCAGCCAAACGGGATGGGCATGCACCCGTTCATGGCCAACGAGTTCGACCTTGGCGAGCAGTTCGCGCCCGACTACGGCCGCGACCCGTCGCAGACTCAGTCGGTGGTCAACAACCTGCGGCGCGGCTTGTACCGGCCCGGGCCGTTCGGCCTTGACAATAACGACGACCTCGGCGCGGAAAGCTCGCAGTTCATCTGGGAGATGCTCGGCATGTACCCGGAGAATCCGGGCAGCGGCAACCTGGTGTTCGCCAGCCCAGGATTCCCGCACGTGATCATCACGCTGCCGTACGGCTCGACGATCACGATCAACGCACCCGGCGCCTCGGTCGACAAGTTCTATGTCAAGGCGCTGACGATTACCGGCACTAAGTACAGCAAGCTCTACGTGCCATTCAACCAGCTGTCCGGCGGTGCGACGCTGAACTGGACACTCGCCAATCGGCCAACGTCGTGGGGCACCGCGACCGCCGACGCCCCGCCCTCATACCGGCTCTAGCTCCTTTACCATCGTGCTCTCGACAAACATGTGCCTCGACAGTGCGGAGTTAGCCGATGGGACCGTTGGACGGCGTTCGGGTGATCGAGATCGCGAGCCTCGCGCCCGCGCCATTCGGCTGCATGATCTTGTCCGATCTCGGCGGCGACGTGCTCCGCGTCGAGCGGCCGGAAAGCTGCGCCCCTGGCCGGCCGGAGCCGGTTGACCCGCTGACCAGGGGGCGCCGGTCGATCGGGCTTAACCTCAAGGACGCAACGGGGATCGAACTGCTGCTCAAGCTGCTCGAACGGTCCGACGTCCTCGTCGAGGGGTTCAGGCCGGGCGTCACCGAGCGGCTCGGCTTTGGTCCCGACGTCTGCGCCGAGCGCAACCCGCGGCTGATCTACGCTCGGATGACCGGCTGGGGCCAGGACGGCCCGCTAGCCCCAACCGCCGGTCACGACATCGACTACATCGGGATCTCAGGGGCGCTGCACCCGATCGGGCGAGCCGGCGAGCGCCCGGTGCCGCCGCTCAACCTGGTCGGCGACTTCGGTGGCGGCGGCATGCTGCTCGCTATCGGCGTGCTCGCCGCGCTCGTTGAGCGGCAGAGGTCAGGGCGCGGCCAGGTGGTCGACGCCGCCATGGTCGACGGCTCAGCGCTGCTGACCTCGTTCATCTACGGGCTGCGCGCCCGCGGCGCATGGCGGGACGAGCGCGGCGTCAACCTGCTCGACGGCGGGGCGCCGTTCTACGACACCTATGCGACCGCTGACGGCAAGTTCGTCGCCGTCGGCGCGCTCGAGCCCCAGTTCTACGCCGCCTTGCTTAAGGGTCTTGGCCTCGAAGGGACCGATCTGCCCGGGCAGATGGACATGGCTAGCTGGCCAGCGTTGCGGGAGAAATTCGCTGCGGCCTTCGCCACCCGCGGCCGGGACGAGTGGGCGCAGGTGTTCGCGGGGACCGACGCCTGCGTCGCGCCCGTGCTGTCGCCGGCCGAAGCGCCGTCGCACCCGCACAACGCCGCACGAGGCACGTTCACCGACGTCGGCGGTCTCACCCAGCCAGCGCCCGCGCCCCGGTTCGGCCGGAGCGCCGTTGACCAGCCAGCGCCCCCGCGCCGCCCGGGCGCTGACACCGATGAGGTACTCGACGAAGGGCTTGGCCTGAGCCTGGCCGAGATCGCCGATCTGCGCACCCGTGGGGTGGTCGCCTGAGCGAGGAGTTCAGACAAGCACAGGCGCTGCCAGCCGACCTGCGGCCGAGCAGGCCGGGGCAAGCAGGTGAGATTCTCAGGCTGGCGGTGCCAGCGCTCGGCGCGCTCATCGCCGAGCCGCTGTTCTTGCTGGCCGACGCGGCGATCGTTGGCAGGCTCGGCACGACGCCGCTCGGCGGACTCGGCGTCGCGGCGCAGGCGCTTTCCGCGCTGGTCAACGTCTCGATCTTCCTGGCCTACGGCACGACGGCCGCGGTCGCCAGGCAGCTAGGTGCGGGAAACCGGCAGGCAGCGATCAGGCAGGGCATCGACGGGATCTGGCTGGCCGGGGCGATCGGCGTGGTGGTCATCGCCGCCGGGCTGCCGCTCGCCGGGCCGATCGCGGGCGCCTTCGGCGCGACGACGGCCGTCACCGGGCAGGCCGTCATCTACCTGCGGATAAGCCTGCTCGGTGCCCCTGGGATGCTTGCCGTGCTCGCCGGGACCGGAATCCTGCGCGGCCTGCAGGACACCAGGACGCCGTTGATCGTATCGGTCGCCGCCAACGTGGTGAACGTCGTGCTCAACGCCACATTCGTGCTTGGCTTGCACTTCGGTATCGCCGGATCCGCCTGGGGCACGGTGATCGCGCAGAACTGCGCCGCGATCGCCTACCTCACCATGGTGGCGCTTGGCGCCCGGCGGGCCGGGGTCGGCTTCGGCATCGACCTGGCCGGGCTGAAAGCGGCCGCCAGGACCGGCGGCGCGCTGGTGATCAGGACGCTCGCGCTGCAAGCGGTGCTGATCGCGGCGACCGCCATCGCGGCCAGGCAAGGCGACGTGGCGATCGCCGCTCATCAGGTCGCCTTCCGGCTGTGGAACCTGCTCGCGCTGGCTCTCGACGCGATCGCGATCGCCGCCCAGGCGATCACCGGAAAGTACCTGGGCGCTGGTGACGCCGCGGGCGCCAGAGCGGCAACCAAGTTGATGATCCGCTGGGGAGCCGGCTGCGGCGCTGCCTTCTGCCTGCTCGTGCTGGCCGCGCGGCCGTGGCTGCCCGCGCTGTTTTCCGCCGCGCCGCCGGTCGCGCACCTGCTGCTCGTGGTGCTGCTTGTGGTCGCCATCGGGCAGCCGGTTGCCGGTGTCGTTTTCGTGCTCGACGGCGTGCTGATCGGCGCCGGTGATCAGAACTACCTGGCGGTAGCCGGCCTGCTGGCTACCGCCGTCTTCGGACTCGCCGCCGCGATCGACGTGCTCAGCGGCGCTGGCCTGTTCGGCCTCTGGCTAGCGATCTCCGCCTGGATCGCGGCCCGGTTCGTCACGCTGACCTTGCGGGCGCGCGGTTCCCGCTGGCTGGTAACCGGCGCGATCAGGCGCTGACCCGCCGGCGCCAATCCCTGCTGGCTGCCTAAAAAACCCTGACCTTGGTCGGGACGACCTTGATCACGTGCGGGTAGTCCTTCGCCATGCTCTGCGGTGTCCACCCGAACGCCTTGATCGTCTCGCCGTACTTGGCGAGATAGTCGGCCACGTCGGCCAGGGCCGGCGCGGACTCGTCGATCCGTGCCGTGCCCTCGAATGTGACGATGTCGCCGCCTTTGTGATTGCCTTCGAGATGGATGCTGACGTGCGGATTGGCCTTGATGTTCGGAGTCTTGGGACCCGACTTGGAGCCGAAG
>DATNEK010000071.1:0-5247 GCA_035553055.1 Streptosporangiaceae bacterium
CTGGTTCCGACTTCTACTTCACAACCGCGTGATAACCGCCAGCCGACCGAGGAAGCAGTCCGGATGAGCGACGACCGCTGAGGAGTCAAGCCGCGAAGTGTCAGATTGGTGCCGGAGAACGGCGACGACGATGCTGGCACCGGGGGTTCCCGACCTGGTTCCTCCGGATCAGGCCCTTGGATGGGCCTGCCGGTATGCCGACAAAAGCCGCTCAATCGAGACATGCGTGTAGATCTGAGTGGTGGACAGCGAGGCGTGACCGAGCATCTCCTGCACGCTGCGCAGGTCAGCGCCGCCCTCAAGCAAGTGAGTCGCCGCCGTGTGCCGCAGCCCGTGCGGCCCAACGTCCGGCGCGGAACCGACCGCCCCGACTCGCGCGTGCACCACCCGGCGCGCGGTACGCGGATCGAGCCGCCCGCCCTTGGCGCCAAGGAACAGCGCGGGCCCCGAGGCCGGCGTCGCCACAAGCCGGCGGCCAGCCTGGCGCCACCGGTCGACGGCGCGCATCGCCGGAATCCCGACCGGCACCACGCGTTCCTTCGCCCCCTTGCCCATCACCCTGACGGTCCTGCGCGAGTCGTCGACGTCATCGATGTCGAGCCCGCAGAGCTCGCTGACCCTGATCCCGGTCGCGTAGAACAACTCCATGATCGCGTCGTCCCGCAGCTCGATCGGCGCCATCGGCTCGCCACGCGAACCGGCGTCGCCGCGGCTGAGCGCTGACCCGGCTGCGTGCGGTCGTTCAAGCACGGCGCGCATCTCGTCGACCTCAAGTACCTCAGGGAGCGCGCGCCGAGTCTTAGGGCTGCCAAGGCCAGCTCCCGGGTCGGCCGCCAGGTAGCCGCGATCGCGGGCGAATGCGGTAAATGCCCGCGCCGCCGCCGCTCGCCTGGCGATCGACGTCTTGGCCTGCCCGACCGCGTACTGCGTGGCCAGCCAAGCGCGCAGCACCGCGATGTCCAGCTCGGCGATGTCAGTGACGCCGCACCGCACGAGGTGCCCGAGCAAGGACCTAATGTCCGCGACGTACGCGCGCACGGTGTGCGGCGACAGTCCCCGACCAGCGGCCAGATGCCGCTCGAACGCGGTCAGCGGCGTCTGGAGCGACAACGGGAGTCCCTCGCCCGCCTGATCGTCGGACACGCGCATGTCACCAGTGTGCGTCGCCAACCCGCCAGCGAGCGGCCACCACGCCGCAAGACCGGCGAGCCGCCGACAACAGCAACTACGGTCCGACGCCGCAGTCCCGTCTCAATGCCAGGCGCGCCTGGCGGGGCATTCCGGGCAGTTATGCCGATACCGGGTTCATGATCTGGGAGGCTTTTCGTGTGCGGGAGAGTTTTCCGCGCATAGCGTGGGAGATACTCCCAGATCATGAAACTTCGGGCTCTGGATGCGGCTGACTCTTCCCGGTCTTGCCCGGCTTGCCCGCGACGGCACTTCCTTAATTTCCTGGCATTGAGTCCCGTCTACAGCAAAGCGCCCCACGCTGTCGTGCACCAGCGCGCCTGACAGCAGCAGCTACAGTCCGACGCCGGTGGTGGCAGCGCTTATCGCCGCGTGGCGCGCCAGCCGTTGTCGCGGCGCTCCGCGTAGCCGGCGGCGGACAGCAGGCCCAGGCAGCGCATCGCGGTATCCAGGTCGACGCCTGCCAGCGTGGCGATGGTGGCGGGGCCGCGCCCGGTCCGACCTGACATTGCGGCTAGCACCGACGCGGTGACCGGATCAAGCTGTTCGACCGGGACGGCAGGCCCGGACTCTGGCAGGCCCAGATCCTCGCCAACGGGCCCGACGACCTCAGCGACGTCGGCGGCCCCGGTCACGCACACCGCGGCGCACCCCCTGATCAGCTCGTGGCAGCCGGCCGACTGCGCTGAGGTGACCGGACCGGGCACTGCCATGATCGGCCGGTTAAGCTCCGCCGCATGCCTGGCCGTGTTGAGCGCGCCGCTGCGCAGCGCCGCCTCGACCACGACGGTGCCCCGGCTCAGCGCGGCGATCATGCGATTTCGCACCAGGAACCCCGGCCGGGTCGGGGCATGATCGGGCGGGCGCTCGCTCACCATCACGCCGGTCTGGCTGATCTCCGCGAACAGCTCGACATGCCCCTTCGGGTACCCGAAGGTCAGCCCGCTGGCCAGCACGGCCACCGTGCTTCCTCCTGCCGAGAGCGCGCCGCGGTGAGCGCACTCGTCGATGCCGTAGGCGCCGCCCGAGATCACCGTGAAAGCGCGAGCAGCCAGGTCGGCCGCGAGCTCGGTGCCGACCACGCAGCCGTAGGACGTAGCCGCCCTCGAGCCGACGACCGACACTGACCGCAAGCACGCGAACCTCAGATCGGCGATACCACGCACCCACAGCATGATCGGCCTGGCGTCGCCGAGATCGTCAAGCTGAGTCGGCCATTCGGGTTCACCAGGACAGACAAGCCGGTAACCGTCACGCTGCCACGCCTCGACACGCGCCGGTGACGGGAGCGCTGCTCGCCGCGACCGCATTCGCTCCACCGCGCGCCTGGCGCCAGTCACCGTCAGCCGCACCTCCACGCGATCACGGTTGTCAGCCTCAGCGCACGTCGAGGCATGACCGTCAGCCTCAGCGCACGCGGAGCCGCCGTCATGTACCGCCGGCCAGCACACGGCGAGCACGCCTGCGTCACAGTCGGACAGCACGCAGTCAAGTACTCGCCTGGCCCCGGCTGCCCGCAGCGCCGCGCCGATAGCGAGGTCGGCGGGCTCGGCGACGAAGCTGAGCGCCGCCCTGGCATACCGCTCGCTCGACTGCCAGGCAGGGTCAGCCTTGATCGACGTCACTGCGGAGTCCCAGACCACAAGCCGAGCGCGTACGCCACCTCAGCCGCGCCAGGCCGGCCGATGTTCGCCAGATCCGCCACCGTCCAGGACAGCCGGATCACCCGATCCGCGCCCCTGGCACTGATCCGGCCAAGATCCATCGCTCGCTCAAGCGGCGCGAGCGCACCTGCTGCCGGGGCGAAGCTGCGCCTCAGCTCACTGCCGGGAATCTGAGCGTTAAGCCGCCACGGCGTCCCGGCAAGCCTAGCCCTGGCCCGGTTTCTCGCCAGCTTGACCCGCTCGGCGACGACGACGCTGGCCTCGGTGAACGCACGGTCGCTGAGCAGCTCGCGACGGCTGACCGGCAGGAACTCGATCTTGGCGTCGATCCGGTCGAGCAGCGGTCCGGACAGCCGGGACAGGTATCGGCGCTTGACCATTGGCGTGCAGTCGCAGGCGGCCCCCATTGTCCTAGCGCTGGCGCACGGGCACGGATTGGCGGCTAATACGAGCGTGAACCTGGCCGGGAACCGCGCGGTCACTGCAGCGCGGGAAATTACCACCTCACCGGACTCAAGCGGCTGACGGAGCCCGTCGAGCACGTCACGGCCAAACTCCGGAGCTTCGTCAAGGAAGAGGAGCCCGTGGTGGGATAGCGACGCCGCTCCTGGTCTGATCACTCCGCTGCCACCGCCGACGATGGCCGCCCTCGTCGCGGTGTGATGCGGGGCGCAGAACGGCGGATCGATGATCAGCGGGCGGCCGGGGGGCAGCGTCCCCGCGACCGAATGAATGGCGCTGACCTCGAGCGCGGCCCATGGTTCGAGCCGCGGCATCACGGTCGGGATGCGTTCAGCGAGCATGGTCTTGCCCACCCCTGGAGGTCCGAGCAACATCAGGTGGTGGCCGCCGGCCGCGCAGATCTCCGCGGCCCGCCTGGCGATCGGCTGGCCGACCAGGTCAGCGAGATCCTTGTCGTGTCCCGAGTCGCTGCCGGTTACCGGCTCAGCGCCCTGATCGGCGAATACCGACCGCGCGTCCCCCGGTTCGAGCACGGCCACCGCGGCGTCAGCTCCAGAGCCCCCGGTCGGCCGACCGGCCCGCAGCCATGACGTCAGCGCGGAAAGCGTCGGCGCCGCGATGACCCGAAGCTCAGGCACAAGCGCAGCCTCGGCCGCGTTTTCCATGGCGACCACCACCGAAGCGAAGCCGACGCCAGCCGCGGCGGCCGCTGCGGGCAGCACCCCGGGAACCGGCCTGATCCTGCCGTCAAGGCCAAGCTCTCCGATCAGCACAATGCCGTCCAGGCTGACTGCCGGAATCGCATCGGAGGCGGCCAGGATCGCGCAGGCGATGCCGACGTCGAAGCCGCTGCCTCGCTTCGGCAGGCTGGCCGGTGACAGGCCAACCGTGATCCTGCGGCTCGGCCACGTCTCCCCGCTGTTCACAATCGCCGACCTGATCCGATCGCGCGCCTCCCGGAGCGCTGTGTCAGGAAGCCCAACCAGCAGCAGCGTCACGAGGCCGTTCTCGATGTCCGCCTCAATCTCGACAACATGTCCTTGCACGCCGACCAGCGCGATCGCGTTAGCACGAGCGAGTCCCACCGCACACCACCTCCGGTCACCGACTGTGCCGGATCGCCGCCGCAGCGGGCGAGCAGCGGCTTCCGCCCTGTGGATGACCATCCGGGCCGGACCTTGACCTGTGGACGGTCTCGGCCGACCAGAGCCCCACGATCACCGTGCCGCCCGGTCGGTACGGGCGTTGGGTTAACTCTCGCCAACCACGGCCACCCGACCAGCGACGTGTCGGTGGTGGCGGGCGGCGTGACGGTGACGGGTACGGGTGACGTGGCGTGACAGGGGCGCTGGTGGTGCGCTCACCGCAGGTCAACAGCACCAACGGTCCAACGCTGCTGTCGCCACGACAGCAAAGCGCACAACGCTGTCGCGCGCCAGCGGGCCGCCAGCCTGCACCAGCCTGCACCGGCGAGCCACCGGCCTGCACCGGCCTGCACCAGGGCACCGGCTCGGATTCTCCGGCACTGCGGTCGTCTCCGCCGGGATAAAGAGACATGCCACGGGTTGACGTCGTTCCGGCAGGCCTTTTTGCGGCTTTTGCAACGACGCTAACCCGTGACATGTCGGCCCGGAGACCGTCCCAGGCTCGTTCTCGTCGCGGCAGCCGCACAGCACCAGCCGGTCACGATGGTTCATGCCGGAATATCCGGCCGCTCAAGCGGTGCCGACAGTTCCCAGGGGCAATTTTCACAGAAGTAAAGCTTGCGTCATACCCGGCCGAGGTGTCGGGCGACGGTGACTCGGCCCGGCCCGGTTCCGGCTAGCCCACGCGGGGCACGTGCTCGATCGTGTACTTGCCGTCGGGTGACTTGAGAACGCCGACGACATCGACCCTCAGCGCATCGAAGATCACGCCGTGGGTGGCCACCCAG
>DATNEK010000072.1:0-7850 GCA_035553055.1 Streptosporangiaceae bacterium
ATCGCGCCTGGCGGGGCCTGTCCCCGCGATGGATTACCGGATCCATCGCGGAAATCGGGTGTGAATTGCCGGATCCATCGCGGAGGTCGGTGGGCTGGCGTGCGATGGATTCGGGTATTCATCGCGCTCAACGGGGCCTCGTGGTGCAGGCGGGACTCGTGGCGCGACTTCAGCAGGAGCCGACGGCGCGGGACACCCGCCGGACTAGGCGGATGGCAATCGAAGTCCTGCGTGAGGGCTGGTAGTGCGGGGGTTCGGTGATTACTGCGGATGGTTGCCGTGTGATGTGCGGGGGTCGGCGGGTGCTGGCAGTAGCCGGCTGGTGATCGCGGTGAATCGGCGGGTGCCTGGCGGAAGGTTGCCGTGTACCGGAAACTTCCCGTGTCGGGTGCGGAGCAGTGCCGTCGGGGTCACGGATGACTGCCGCGTTACGGATGGTTTTAGGTGTTATCGGGCTGTTGCAGAATTGAGTCACCGCGAAAATGATCTCCACTGGCTCGTAAGAATAAGCCCCATCTGAACTGGTTTCCCCACCCTGCCGTTGCGGCAGCATCCAGGACGTCCGCCGTCCCCCACCTCTCCCGCACCGAAGGCGATTCTGCAACAGCCCGTCGGACGACAGTGACGGTCCAACGTGGTCGTCGCGACCTGAGCTGGAACGACAGTGACGGTCCAACATGGTCGTTGCGGGCCCGCTACCCCGAGCCGGGCGCGGCCGTCTCTCCCTGGCGCACCGGCTCCGCCGGCCGGACCGGCTACCCCGGCCGCACCGGCTCCGCCGGCCGCACCGGCTCCGCCGGCCGGACCGGCTACCCCGGCCGGACCGGCTACCCCGGAAGGCCCGGCCACCCCGGAAGGCCCGGCCACCCCGGAAGGCTCGGCCACCCCAAGCACTCCGGCCAGTCCGGCCGATGCGACCTTGCAAAGGCCCTGCGAAAACGCCCGGCGGGATGAAAGTCAGGTGGCGTGTCCGCACCGCCACCGGAAAAGAAGCCGAACGACTGGAGAAACAGCAGAATCAGGTGACCGAAAAGGTGACTTGGCCATCCTTGCTGTGATCCGGGCGAGGGTGTCGCGCGTCAATCAGATGTGAAACACACCAAGACGGCTGGGGTGTACTCAGCACTGATCGCCGCGACGGCCGCGATCACTGTCATTGCCGGGGGTACGGCTTCGGCCAGCGCGGCGTCTGCGAGTGTTAGGTCAACAGGCACGTGGGGCAACGCCCAGCGGATCAGCACGCCGCCGACGCGGCCGTTCTACGGCAGTAACCTGGGCTCCATCTCTTGCGCGCCCAAGGGTTACTGCGCGGCCCTCGGGGGCTACGTGAAGAACACGAAGGCGTTCACCGGGGTGCCCTACGTGGTCACTGAGAGCAAGGGCAAGTGGAGCAGGATCAAGGTGTTCGACCTCTCCTTGCTCAAGAAGAGCCTGCCGAGTGCCGGAGCCGACTTGGTGGCGTGCCCGTCGGCCGGCGATTGCACGGTGATCGGCGGGTACAACGACACGCTCGGGCAGTCTGCCCCGTTCACGGTGAATGAGAAGAACGGCATCTGGGGCAAGGCGCACGCGATCGCCGGCATCAACGCGGGGATCGGCGGGCCTGGCGCCGAGATCGACTCTCTGGCGTGCACCTCGGCTGGCAACTGCGTGGCCGGCGGCCAGGTCGGGAACGGGAACGGAGCCGGATCCGAGGACACTCAGCCTTTCGTGGTCAGCGAGATGAACGGCGTCTGGGGCGATGCCGAGGACTTGCCGGGGACGTCAGGCCTGGCCATCGTGGCTGGCGACGTCGACTTCATTTCCTGCACGGGCACCACCTGCCTGGGCGTCGGG
Organism: Streptosporangiaceae bacterium; assembly: GCA_035553055.1. Classification (GTDB taxonomy): domain Bacteria; phylum Actinomycetota; class Actinomycetes; order Streptosporangiales; family Streptosporangiaceae; genus Chersky-822. The sequence continues at coordinate 1,837 of DATNEK010000072.1, forward strand.
ACGTACTCGGTCGGCACCGACATGTCCTCGGTGACCCACCAGTACGTGGCGGTCGCGAAGAACGGCGTCTGGGGCACCGCCATGCCGATCCCCGGCCTGCCGTCCGACGAGAACTCGGTCGGTCCTTTGTCCTGTTCCCCCGGCGGCACCTGCACGGTAGTCGCTGGATCGGGTTCCGACCAGGGCCGCCCGTTCACCGTGTCGGAGAAGAACGGCACCTGGAACACCAGGCACAACAAGATACCTGGCCTGGGCGGCGCCCTCTTTTCGCTGGCCTGCCCTTCGGCCGGCGATTGCAGCGCGGACGGGGCGTTCACCGGTCCTGCCAGTCGCTTTGACCTGCCGTTCGTCGTGACCGAGCACAACGGAACCTGGAGCAAGGCCGAGCCGGTGCCTGGCGTGCTCGCGCTCAGTCATGGCAGCGACCTCTTCCAGGCCTCGTTCGCCAATCTGTCCTGCGGCGCGGCAGGGAATTGCGCGGCTATCGGCTACGTCCAGGTCAGCAAGGCCCGCTCGATCGCGTACGTGGTCAACGAGGTCGGCGGACGCTGGAATCGGGCGCACGTGGTGCCCGGCATCGCCAAGCTCGAGAAGCGAGGCCGCTCGGCAGGTAACGCGATCGCCTGCTGGTCAGCGGGCCATTGCGCTGCTGACGGCTTCTTCAGCTTCCGCGTGCCGAACACCCCGATCGCGTTTGTCGTGACCGAGCGCTAGGCCTTCTTCTTCTCGGCGTGGCCGCCGAACTCGCTGCGCATCGCTGAGAGGGCCTTGTCGGTGAACTCGCCCAGGCCGCGTGACTCGAATCGCTGGTAGAGGGAGGCGGTGATCACCGGAGCTGGGACGCCTTCCTCTACGGCGGCGAGCACCGTCCAGCGGCCTTCGCCTGAGTCGGAGACTCGCCCGGCGAAGTCGTCAAGGTCGGGCGACTTGGCCAGAGCGCTGGCGGTGAGGTCGACCAGCCAGGAGCTGACGACGGAGCCGCGGCGCCAGACCTCGGCGACTTCGGGGACCGGGATCTCGTACTGATACATCTCGGGATCAGTCAGGGGCGTGGTCTCGGCGTCGGTCTCGACTTCGGCCAGACCCGCGTTCGCGTGCTTGATGATTGACAGGCCCTCGGCAATCGCGGCCATCATGCCGTACTCGATGCCGTTGTGCACCATCTTGACGAAGTGGCCGGCGCCGGCCTGGCCGCAGTGCAGGTAGCCGTCCTGGGCGGTGCCGCCCGGCTTGCGGCTCGGGGTGTCCTCGACATCGCCCTTGCCGGGCGCGATCGTCTTGAATATCGGGTCGAGCCGCTGCACCGCCTCGTCGTCGCCGCCGATCATCAGGCAGTAGCCGCGTTCTAGGCCCCAGACTCCGCCCGAGGTGCCGCAGTCGATGTAGTGGATACCCTTCGGCGCGAGCGTCTTCGCCCGCGCGATGTCATCGCGGTAGTAGGAGTTGCCGCCGTCAATCACTACGTCGCCTGCCTCGAGCATCGAGCACAGGTGATCGAGGGTGCGCCCGGTGATCGCGGCTGGCAGCATCAGCCACGCGGCGCGGGGCGGCTCCAGCTTGGCGACGAAGTCATCGAGGTCGCTCGCGCCGGTAGCGCCTTCGGCCACCAGATCGGCGACCGCCGCCTTGTTGACGTCGAAGACGACGCAGCTGTGGCCGTCGCGCATCAGCCTGCGTACCAGGTTCGCGCCCATCCGTCCGAGCCCGACCATGCCTAGCTGCATTGGGTGCTCCGTGCTCATTTTTCTCCTCCCCTAAGCATCCGATAGCGCCGGATGAGAGCGTTTGTTGACGAATCATGATTCAGATCGGTCTCGGCCTTGCTGGTCAGCTCTGGTGCGATCGCGGCGGCTAGCGCCTTGCCGAGCTCGACGCCCCACTGGTCGAATGAGTCAATTCCCCAGATAGTGCCTGCGGTGAACGTGGCGTGCTCGTAGAGCGCGACCAGCTCGCCGAGTGCCCTCGGGGTCAGTACGTCGGCGAGCAGCACGTTGCTCGGCCGGTTGCCCTCCATCACCCGGTGGGGCGCGACCTGCGGGGACGTACCCTCGGCCAGCACCTGATCGAGCGTCCTGCCGAATGCGAGCGCCTGAGCCTGGGCGAGCAGGCTCGCGGTCAGCAGGTCGTGCTGGTCCCTGATCGGGTTCAGCGACCGGCCGAAGCCGATCAGGTCGACCGGGATCAGCTCGGTGCCCTGGTGCAGCAGCTGGAAGAAGCTGTGCTGCCCGTTGGTGCAAGGTTCGCCCCAGAACACCGGGCCGGTCGGGTAGTCGACATGTTTGCCGGCCAGCGTCACGTGCTTGCCGTTGGACTCCATCGTGAGCTGCTGCAGGTAGGCCGGGAACCGCTTGAGGTACTGCTCGTACGGCATCACCCCGATGCTGCGTGCGCCCATGAAGTCGACGTACCAGACCTGGAGCAGGCCAAGCAGGGCGGGCAGGTTCTGGGCCAGCGGAGCGGTGCGGAAGTGCTCGTCCATCTCGTGGAAGCCTGCCAGCATCTCTTCGAATCGGTCGGGGCCGATCGCCAGCATCGTGGACAGCCCGATCGCCGAGTCCATCGAGTACCGGCCGCCGACCCAGTCCCAGAAGCCGAACATATTCGCGGTGTCGATCCCGAACTCCGCGACCTTCTCCGCGTTCGTCGACACCGCGACGAAGTGCTTGGCGACCGCGGCCTCATCGCCCAGGTGGCCGGTCAGCCAGTCCCTGGCTGACCTCGCGTTGGTCAGCGTCTCCAGCGTGGTGAACGTCTTGGATGACACGATGAACAGAGTCTGTGCCGGGTCGAGGTCGCGGGTGGCCTCGGCGAAGTCCGTCGGGTCCACATTGGAGACGAAACGGAACGTCAGGTGCCGGTCGCTGTAGTAGCGCAGCGCCTCATGCGCCATCACCGGGCCGAGATCGGAGCCGCCGATGCCGATGTTGACCACCGCGGTGATCGGCAGGCCGGTGTGGCCGCGCCACTGCCCCGACCTGAGCCGGTTCGCGAAGTCGGCCATCCGGTCGAGTACCTCGTGGACCTGGGCGACCACGTCCGTCCCGTCGACGATCAGGCTTGTGCCGCGTGGCATGCGGAGCGCGACGTGCAGCACGGACCGGTTCTCTGTGGTATTGATCGCCTCGCCGCGGAACATCGCCTCGATCCGGTCCCCGAGCCCGGACTGATTGGCCAGCTCGAACAGCAGCGCGAGCGTCTCGTCCGTGATCCGGTTCTTTGAGTAGTCAAGGAACAGGCCGGCGGCTTCCGCCGTCATCCGTTCGCCCCGGCCGGCGTCGGACGCGAACAGGTCGCGCAGGTGCAGGTCCTTGAGCTTCTCGTAGTGATCGGCGAGCGCGGCCCAGGCCGGCCGGCCTCGCAGCGGTGTGGTCACTTGGATGTCCTCTCAGTTGGAGGTGTGACGTTGGCGACACTAGCGCGCCGGGGGATCTCGGGGCGCTCGTCCCCCCGAGCCAGCACAGCGCACTGACCGCGTGGTCGTGACCTACCTACCCCACGGGATACTGCGAACATGACGGAGAATGAGACTGGCTTGCGACTCGGCGGCAGCTACCTGCCGTTGCTCGACCGGGCGCGCATCTATTGCTGCGGAATCACTCCTTACGACGTCACGCACCTCGGGCACGCGGCGACGTTCGTCTGGGTGGACGTGCTGACGCGGGTACTCGGCTCGATGGGCTGCCGGGCTCAGCTGTGCCGGAACGTCACCGACGTTGATGACGTGCTGTTCGAGGCCGCTGAGCGGTCGGGTTCGGCGTTCGACGCGTTCGCTTCCGTGCAGCAGTTCAGGTTCGACCAGGACATGAGCGCGCTCGGCGTCCGCGAACCGCAGTTCGCGCCGAGAGCCAGGCGGAACGTGGGTCAGGTGATCAGGCTCGCCGATGGACTGCTGCAGTCAGGGGCGGCCTACCTGCGCGACGGCAGCGTGTACTTCCGCGGCGCGGCGGTCGCCGCCGACGCGGGCCTCCGCAGGGATGAAGCTGAGGCGCTTGCGGCCGAGTACGGCGCCAGGCTCCAGGACCCGGCCAAGGACGACAAGCTTGACGTGGCGGTCTGGCGCCGGTCAGCGGCCGATGAGCCAGGCTGGTCATCGCCTTGGGGCAACGGCAGGCCAGGCTGGCACGCCGAGTGCGCCGCCATGTCGCTCTCTGTTCTCGGGCTCGCGGTTGACGTGCTGTCCGGTGGCGCTGACCTGCGGTTCCCGCACCACGCGTTCCAGATCGCGATGGCGCAGACGCTGACGCAGGTGCGGCCTTACGCCCGGGTCAGGTTCGGGGTGGGAGTCGTCAGGCTTGACGGCGCCAAGATGGCGAAGTCGACTGGAAACCTTGTCTTGGTCAGCGACGTGCTTGCCGACCATTCGGCTGCGGCGCTGCGGCTCTGCCTGGTCGACCGGCCGTGGTCGCGAGGGTGGGATTACTCGGTCGCCGAACTCGACGGGGCGACGGCCAGGCTTGAGCGGCTTTATCTCGCCGCGGGCCGGTCGTCGCAGGAGTCGTCGCAAGTGGCAGCCTCGGCCGAGATCACTGCGGCGCTTTGTGACGACCTTGACGTGAGCCGGGCGCTCGACATCGCCGAGGAGACCGGCGGGGTGGCCGCCCGCAGCCTGATCGCGACGCTCGGGTTGAGCGAGTAGGGCGGGTTTGGCTGAGGGCGGGCGGGGCGGGATGGAGAGGCGGGTGGCTGGTGGTTCAGCGGGTGCTTGTGGTGCCAGACAAGTTCAAGGGCAGCGTGACAGCGGCGGAAGCGGCCGATGCGCTCGCGATCGGGCTGCTGAGCGCCAGGCCCGATCTGGACGTGGTGCGGTTGCCGGTGGCCGACGGCGGTGATGGCACGTTGGCAGCCGCCGTGTCGGCCGGGTACGAGCTTGTGCCGGTTGTGGCTGACGGCCCGACCGGCGAGCCTGTAGGGACCGCGTTCGCCGTCGCCGCCGATACGGCCGTAGTCGAGCTTGCCGACGTGACCGGGCTGCGTCGGCTGCCAGGCGCGCCCGCGCCGCTGACGGCCTCGACGTACGGCGTCGGCCAGGTGATCGCGGCGGCGCTCGATTACGGCGCGTCGAGGATCGTGCTTGGCATCGGCGGCAGCGCGAGCACCGATGGTGGCGCCGGGATGCTCCAGGCACTCGGCCTGCGCCTGGCAGGTGAGGACGGGCAGCAACTCGCACGCGGTGGGGCGGCGCTGGCTGGCCTGGTCACCGTGGAGGTGGCCGAGCTCGATCGAGTGCTTGGCGCCAACGTGACGGTGCTTGTCGCGAGCGATGTGGAAAATCCGCTGCTCGGGCCGAATGGGGCGGCGGTCGTATTCGGACCGCAAAAGGGCGCGAGCCCGGACGATGTGGCGTTGCTCGACCTGGCGCTGGCGCGGTGGGCGGCGGTGACCGGGTCGGTGACCGGGCGGGACGTGGCTGCCGATGCGGGCGCCGGCGCGGCTGGCGGCACCGGGTTCGGGGCGATGGCCTACTTGGGTGCGCGGCTCGTGCCGGGGGCGGAACTCGTGCTCGACCTGATCGGCTTCGACGCTGCCCTGACCGGCGCGAGCTTGGTGATCACTGGCGAAGGCAGCCTGGACTCTCAGAGCCTCGGCGGCAAGGCGCCCGTGGGCGTCGCCAGGGCGGCCCGGCGACACGGAGTCCCTGTCGTCGCTGTGGCAGGCCTGGTTTCGCTGACCGATGCTGAGCTAGCCGCAGCCGGGTTCGCCGCCGCGTATTCGCTCGCTGACCTGGAGCCTGATCACGAGGCGAGCATGGCCGGCGCCACCGATCTGCTCGCCAAAATCGGACATCGAATCGCTAAAACTCTTATAGCGGACCGATAATCATGATCCACTTAGGATGAGCGCGCGATGGATGCCCGAATTCACACTGGATTTTCCAGATGGATTGCCACATCCATCGCGGGGGTGGGCCTGCTGTGCGCTATGGATTGCCACATCCATCGCGCGGGGGTGGCGGGAGCGCGGGGGTGGCCGGGGGGCGCGGGGGCGGCGCGGGGTCACGGGGCGGGGGAATGGGG
>DATNEK010000073.1:0-7460 GCA_035553055.1 Streptosporangiaceae bacterium
TGCTCGACGAACCCATCACGAACCCCCGGACGAGACCTGCGGGGCACCAGGGGTCGATGTGGGAGCCGATGGGGCTGATGACGGCGGCTTGAGTCTTGAGGTTCGTGATGAGGATGAGGTTCCTGAAGAGGAACCACTTGAGCGCGATACCGTCTGCTGCCCGCTGGCACCCGGCAGTGCGACCGCGATTCCTGCCGTCGCCAGTACGCTCGCGGCCGTAGCGGAAATGGCCACCGCCCTGACGCGCGCCCGGCCACGCGTTCTGGCCGCGATGTCGGCGCGCGTGTAGTGATTACCTTGGTTCATGGCATCGAGAATCGCTGGCCTAGTTCTCGCCAGCCGTAGGACAACCTCTGAGCCGCCTCTGAAATGGCGGCGGGAGGGGGTGTGGCTGGGAGGGGGTGTGGCTGGGAGGGGGTACTGTGCGGCCATGAGCGCGCACGTTGTTCGCCATCGGCTGCGGGCTGGAGTTGTCGCTGAGGTCGTGCTCGACCGGCCGGAGGCGATGAATGCCCTGAACACGGCGACGTTGATGGCGCTGCGCGAATTCTTCACCGAACTGCGCGCCGATCCCGACGTGCTCGTCGTCGTGCTCTCCGGGGCGGGTGACCGCGCGTTCTGCGTGGGAGCCGATCTCAAGGAGCGCGCCGCGATGAGCGACAGCCAGATCATGGAACAGCGGCCGGTATTCCGCGCCGCGTTCGCCGCGCTGGCGGAATTGCCGCAACCGGCGATCGCAGCCGTGCACGGGTTCGCGCTCGGCGGCGGCTGTGAGCTAGCGCTGAACTGCGACATCATCGTGGCGGACGGCACCGCCGTGCTCGGCCTGCCGGAAACGTCCGTTGGCCTGGTGCCAGGCTGCGGCGGAACGCAGCTTGCCGCGAGGCGGATCGGGCCGGGCCGGGCCGCTGAGATGATCTTCACCGGCCGGAAGATCAGCGCGGCTGAGGCCGCGGCGATCGGGCTGGTCGACGTGCTGCACGAGACCGGCCACGCGCGTGAACACGCGCTCGAGCTCGCCGCGGCGATAGCGGCCAACTCGCCGACAGCGGTCAAGGCGGCCAAGCAGGCCATCGGCGGCGGCGCTGGCCTGGTGCTGGCAGCGGCGCTGGACGTCGAAGACGCCGCGTGGCGTGTCGCGGCCACTAGCGCCGATCGCCGCGAGGGCATCGCGGCGTTCGCCGAGAAGCGCAAGCCAGCCTGGCCGAGTAAAGCGCCCGTGGTCGAGTAGCACCGTGGTCGAGTAAGCGTAAGGGAGTTCACGTGTCCGATGTGCCAAGCCAGATCTCGGTGCGCGAGGTCGGTCCTCGAGATGGCCTGCAGAACGAGGACCCGGTGCCGACCGAGGCGAAGATCGAGCTGATCGACCGCCTGTCGGCAACCGGAGTGCACAGAATCGAGGCGGTGTCGTTCGTGCGGCCTGACGCGATACCTCAGATGGCCGACGCCGACGAGGTCTGGCGCGGAATCCGCCAGGCGGACGATGTCCGTTATTCGGCGCTCGTGCCGAATCTGCGCGGTGCCCGCCGCGCGCTCGACGCCGGCCTGGCCGAGATCGAGGTCGTAGTTTCCGCTTCTGACACCCACAACAGGAAGAACGTGAACAGGTCGACTGCGCAGTCGCTCGACGACATCGCCGCGATCATCGACGAAGCGCACCAGCGGGGCGTGACCTGTCAGGTCATCGTGTCCACCGCCTGGGGCTGCCCCTACGAGGGTGACGTCCCCGTCCGCCGGGTAGTCGACGTGGCCGGCCGCGCGGTTGCCGACGGCGCTGACTCGATCTCGTTCGGCGACACCACAGGGATGGCGACTCCTGGCCGGGTGTGGTCACTGGTCGGCGAGTTTCGTTCCGCCTACCCCGACGCGCCGCTCAACCTGCACTTCCACAACACCCGCGGCACCGGACTCGCCAACGTGCTCGCCGCGCTCGAGCTGGGTGTCGCCGACTTCGACGCCTCGGTCGGCGGTCTCGGCGGATGTCCTTACGCGCCGGGCGCGACCGGCAACATCGCCACGGAGGAGCTGATTCACATGGTGACCGACATGGGGATCGACACCGGCATAGACCTCGCGGCGATGATCGATGCCGCCGCCGACGCCGAGCGCATCGTCGGCCGCGAACTGCCGTCGCAGGTCCTGCGCGCCGGCCCGCGCACCAAGACCATCCCGGCCTAGGCGGCGAGCACGGAGCACGCAATAAGCTCAACGATCGTGAGTACAACTCAAGAAGATAGCGCGGCGACGCATGCCGATCTGCCCGCGATTCGCGCCAGGATCAGCGGCGGCGGTGCCGCCAAATATCACCAAGCGGCGGCGGCCAGCGGGAAGCTGTTCGCCAGGGAGCGGATCCGGCTGCTCGTCGACGAAGGCAGCTTCTCCGAAGACGGGATCTTCGCCAACGCCGGCGCCGACGGATTGCCAGCCGACGGCGTGATCACGGGCACCGCGATGGTGGGCGGCCGTCCGGTGGCGCTGATGGCGAACGACTCGACGGTCAAGGCCGGTTCCTGGGGCTCTCGCACGGTTGAGAAGATCATCAGGATCATCGAGAGGGCGTACGGCGCTGGGCTTCCGATGATCTACCTGGTCGATTCGGCTGGCGCGAGGATCACCGACCAGGTGGAGATGTTCCCCGGCCGACGGGGCGCCGGGAAGATTTTCCACACCCAGGTCCGGGCTTCTGGTTCGATCCCGCAGGTCTGCGCGCTGTTCGGGCCGTCGGCGGCGGGCGGTGCCTACATCCCCGCGTTCTGTGACTACGTCGCGATGGTCGACGGCAACGCTTCGATGTACCTCGGCAGCCCGCGCATGGTCGAGATGGTGGTCAAGGAGCAGACCACGCTCGAGGAAATGGGCGGCGCGCGAATGCACTGTACGGTCTCTGGCTGCGGACACCACCTCGCGCCCGACGAAGCCGATGCGATCGAAGCGATCAGGCGCTATCTGTCCTATCTGCCAGGCAACTGGCAACTTGAGCCGCCGCCCGCCGAGCCCGCCGAGCCCGAGCCGATCGACCTGCGCAAGCTCGTCCCTGTGAGCGAGCGGCAAGCCTTTGACATGCGCAGGTACGTGCGAGGGCTGGTGGACGCCGGCTCGCTGTTCGAGACACACGAGTTGTGGGCCAGAGAGCTGGTCACCGGGTTCGCGCGGCTGGACGGTCAGGTGATCGGCGTGGTCGCGAACAACCCCATGTTCAAGGGCGGCGTGCTGTTCGTCGACTCGGCTGACAAGGCCACCAGGTTCATCCAGGCGTGCGACGCGTTCAACGTGCCGCTGCTATTCCTCGCCGACGTGCCTGGCTTCATGGTCGGCACGGCTGTGGAGAAGCAGGGGATCATCAGGCACGGCGCGAAAATGATCAGCGCGGTTTCCGAAGCCACCGTGCCGAAGATCTGCGTCGTGGTGCGCAAGGCTTACGGTGCTGGCCTGTATGCGATGGCCGGACCGGGTTTCGAGCCAGACGCGACGCTCGCGTTGCCGACGGCGAAGATCGCGGTCATGGGAGCAGAGGCGGCCGTGAACGCCGTCTACTTCAACAAGCTCGCGGCGATCGCCGATCCGGCCGAGCGAGAGTCGCAGACGCGACAGCTACGCGACGAATACGAGGCCGACATCGACATCCTGCGCCTCGCCGGCGAACTGGTCGTCGACGACATCGTCGAACCAGAGGCACTGCGCTCAGACCTGATCCGCCGCTTCGCCGCTGCCCGGGGCAAAGACCGCGGGTTCTCGCGCCGCCGCCACGGCGTGACCCCGGTCTAGTGGGGACTGCCCGGGCGCCGTCAGCCAACCATCGCGATGGAATCCCGGATTCATCGCGCCCTGCCGCCCGAGTGCCGCGATGGAACCGGGGTTTCACACCCGTTTTCCCAGATGGATTCCCGAATCCATCGCGGCTCGGAGCCGGGGCGGGGCGATGGGTTCCCGGATTCATCGCGCTTGGAGGCGGGGCGGTGCGATGGGTTCCCGGATTCATCGCAGGCTGGAGGCGGGGCGGTGCGATGGGTTCCCGAATTCATCGCGCTTGGGGGCGGGAAGTGGTGCGATGGGTTCCCGGATTCATCGCGCCGGGGGTGACGGGAGCGGGTCAGGGGTGACGGAGGGCGGTCGGCGGCACTTTGGCGGGTTGTGGCGGCAGCGGAACTTTCGGCTGCTGTGGATTGGCGAGACGGTCAGCCAGGTTGGCAACGCGATGGCGGTCGTCGGGGTGCCGCTCGTCGCCGTGGTCGTGCTGCACGCGAGCACGTTCGCTGTCGGCCTGCTTACCGCTGCCGGCTGGCTGCCCTGGCTTGTGATCGGGCTGCCGGCGGGTGCCTGGGTTGACCGGCTGCCGGTGCGGCCGGTGATGATCTGCGCCGACCTGCTGGCGGCGGTGCTATACGGCAGCGTTCCTTTGGCCGCGTGGACCGGTGTGCTCAGCATCGGCCTGCTGGTCGCGATTCAGCTCGCGGCCGGGGCCGCCAGCGTCGTGTTCATGACCGGCTATCAGGTCTATCTGCCGTCGGTCGTGGCCGCCGCCGATCTGATCGAAGCGAACACCAAGATGCAGGGCAGCGCGTCGGCGGCTGCCTTCGCCGGGCCCGGCCTGGCCGGGCTCGTCGCCTTGGTGGTCGGCGCGGTGACCGCCCTGGCGGGCAACGCGGTCAGCTTCTGTGTCTCGGCTGGCTGCCTGCTCGGGTCAAGGCCAAGCGTTCCCCCGCCGGGCGAGCGGTGCCGCCGCAACCTGCGAAAAGAAATCGCCGCCGGGGTGCTGCTGCTCGTCAGGGATCCGTACCTGCGGCCGATGACCGTGTTCTGGTCGGCCGCCAACTTCGCGCTGACCGGGTACACCGCGCTGCTCGTGGTGTTCCTGGTCAGGATCGTTGGGCTTTCGGCCGGCTGGGTAGGCGTGCTGACGGCTGTTCCTGGACTTGGCGGCGTGCTCGGCGCCCTGGTGACCCGCCGCGTCACGGTCAGGTTCGGGACAGCACGCGGCCTGCTGCTCGCGACCTGGCTGGGAATGCCGGCCGCGTTGCTCATACCGCTGACCGGGCCGGGTTCGCGCCTGGTGTGCTACGTAGCCGGCGCGCTCGTCGCCTACACGGGCATGGGGATCGGCAACATCATCATCGCAGCGTTCCGCCAGGCTCATTCTCCGCCGGGTATGTGCGGACGGGTCACCGCCACGCAGCGGTTCTTTATTTTCGCGACCAGTCCTATGGGGGCGTTCGCTGGCGGCAGCGTCGGTACCTGGCTCGGCATCAGGCCCGCGCTGTGGATCATGCTCGGGATGGCGGTGGCGTCGGGTTCGCTGCTTTGCTCGCGCGGGCTGGTGGCCGACCGTGACCTGCCAGGACATGGCCGGTCCCGGCCGGTCGACCAGCAAGAAACAATATTTGCGAATCTGAATTGATTTGAATATTTTTCGATCAGTCGGCTTGACCAAATGATTGCCTGAATTTCGGTGCGTCGCGGCAGGTGAATTGCAACTCTTCGCCATACCATCGAGGTCATGACTAGCGTATTGCTTGCCGAAGACGACCCGTCTATTTCCGAACCGCTGGCGCGCGCTTTCCGGCGCGAGGGTTATGAGGTGGGCGTTTCCGCCGACGGGCCAGCCGCGTTCGAGATGGCCAGGGCGGGCGGCATTGACCTCATCGTCCTCGACATCGGGCTGCCGAGGATGGACGGACTCGAGGTGTGCAGGCGGCTCAGGCTCGCCGGCCATTCGACCCCGGTGCTCATACTGACCGCGCGGGTGGAGGAAGTCGATACGGTCATCGGGCTTGACGCGGGCGCCGACGACTACGTGACCAAGCCGTTCAGGCTCGCCGAACTGCTCGCGCGGGTCAGGGCGCTGCTGCGGCGCGGTGCGTCGCCTGCCCAGATCGTCCAGGGTGTGCGGATCGATACCGACGCCCGCCGGGCCTGGCTTGGTGCCGCCGAGCTCGATCTGACCTCGAAGGAATTCGATCTGCTCAACCTGCTGGTGACCGAGGCCGGCAAGGTCGTGACCAGAGATCAGATCATGCGGCAAGTCTGGGACAGCAAGTGGTGGGGCTCGACGAAGACGCTCGACATGCACGTGTCCTGGCTGCGCCGCAAGCTCGGCGACGACGCCCACAGCCCGCACTTCATCACTACGGTGCGCGGCGTGGGATTCAGGTTCGAGCGGGGAGACTGAGAACCGGGGTGTCCACGATGCGGCGCCGCCTGCTGACGTCGACGCTCGGAGTAGCTCTCGCGACCGCGGCGGCGTTCGCCGGGGGCCTGGCTATCTCGACCGGGTCACGCCTGGGAGGGTTGTCCCCGCTGCGGTTCGCCATGATCGCGGTGAGTGCGCTGGTGGTCGCGGCCGGGCTCGCGCTCGCGCAGGCGCGTCGGCTGGCGCGACCTGTGCGGGATCTGGCGAGGGCCGCCGACCGGGTCGGCTCAGGCGACGCCAGGCCCGTCGGGCGCAGGTACGGCATCGCCGAACTCGACCGGATCGCCGACGGCCTTGACGGCGCCGTGCAGCGAGTCATCGACCTCATCTCCGCCGAGCAAGACTTCGCTGTGGACGCTTCGCATCAGCTGCGCACGCCGTTGACCGCGTTGTCGATGCGGCTGGAGGAGATGGTCGAGGCCGCCGACGACTCTGAGGTGGTCAGGGAAGAAGGGGCGGCCGCGCTGGCTCAGACCGACCGGCTTGCCCAGGTTGTCGGCCAGTTGCTCGGCCGGGCTCGCCGGTCGTCATCGGGCGCACCGGCGCTGTCGAACATCCTCAAGATCATCGACCAGCAGGTGAACGAGTGGGAGCCCGCGTTCCGCGCCGAGGGCCGGAGGATCGAGGTGCTCGGCGAGGCAGACGGCGAACTGCGGGCCTATGTGAGCGTCGGCGGGGTGTCCCAGGTCATCGCCACGCTGCTGGACAACGCGCTGGTGCACGGGAGCGGAACTGTCAGCATCAGGACCTCGCACACTCCCAGGTCAGTCGTCATCGAAGTGAAAGACGAGGGCAAGGGAGTACCGGCTGACCTCGTGCACAGGATCTTCGAGCGCAGCGTCAGCGGGGCAGGCGGCACCGGACTGGGGCTGGCGCTGGCCAAGTCAGTCGCCGCGTCGGATGGCGGCCAGCTTGTCCTGGCCAAACCCAAGCCAGCCACATTCGCCGTGATATACCCGCAGCCGATCAACGACCGCATAGACGAGCCCGCGGTCGCTGGTCCAGCCTGAACCCAGGGTCCCGTGAGCCGGTAGGCGAGCGGGGGATGACACCGCGCCTATTAGGCTACGGCGAGTGAACGATGAGATCGGGCCGCCGGTGGTCGGGATGGTCGGCGCTGGCCAGCTTGCCCGGATGACCGCTCAGGCGGCGATCAGCCTTGGTGTCGAGTTCCGTGTGCTGGCCGACACACCCCGGGACAGCGCGGCTCAGGTCTGCGTCGGTGCGGTGATCGGCCAATACCGGTCGGCAGAGGATCTGCTGAAGTTCGCGG
>DATNEK010000074.1:0-3014 GCA_035553055.1 Streptosporangiaceae bacterium
GCACGCAGCAGGGCGTCCCGTCCACCTTCGCCGCGATCGACTCGAACATCGGCCCGAGCGTCAGGTATGACTCAGCCGAGCCGCCCGGCATGATGCTCGGCCCGTTCAGAGCGCCTTCCTCGCCGCCCGAAACGCCAGAGCCGACGAAGTGCAGCCCGCGTGCGCGAAGATCGGCCTCGCGGCGGCGGGTGTCGGTGTAGTGGGCGTTGCCGCAGTCGATCACGATGTCGCCGTCATCGAGCAGCGGCACCAGCTCGCTGATCACAGCGTCGGTGGGCTGCCCGGCCTTGACCATGATGATGATGGCGCGCGGGCGCCGCAGCGACGCCACGAAGTCCGTCATCGACTCGCTCGGCAGGAACGTGCCCTCACCCCCGTGCTCGGCGACCAGACTCTTGGTGCGCTCGGCGCTGCGGTTGTGCAGCGCGACCCGATACCCGTGCCTGGCCAGGTTCCTGGCGAGGTTGCGCCCCATGACGGCCAGTCCGGTCACGCCGATCTGTGCGGTGTTCTTGCCAGCACTGTCTTGACTCTCGGTCATAACCCACCCCTCCATCAGCCGACCAAGCTTCCCATGTCATCATCCCCACCCACCAGGGCTGGCCAGCGCCGGGCCGGCGATGGGGTTCTGCCTGACCCGCTGGCCGGCTATGCTGGCGCGATCATGATGCGGCAGCTGCTTCTTCGCAGCCGCGGCGAGGCCAGGTAACCGACCGGTCGGCCCCTCGTCGCGGGGCCTAGTGCTGCGCCGGCCGGATCCGTCTTCGGCCCGTACTAGCAAACACAGTGCTAGCAAACACAGTCGCAAGGAGCAGCATCATGACCACGTTCGCCCAACGCCCTTCCGGCATGCCATGCCACCGCTATCGCCCGTTCCCGCCTGTGCGCCTGCCTGACCGACGGTGGCCGTCCCGCACCATGACCAAGGCACCTCGCTGGCTGTCTACCGACCTGCGCGACGGCAACCAGGCGCTGATCGACCCGATGAACACGCAGCGCAAGCAGACCATGTTCAACCTGCTGGTCGCGATGGGCTACAAGGAGATCGAGGTCGGATTCCCGGCCAGCGGCCAGACCGACTTCGACTTCGTCAGGAGCCTGATCGAGTCCGGCTCGATACCCGATGACGTGCGCATCTCGGTGCTGACCCAGGCTCGCGAAGAGCTGATCGAGCGCACGGTGACCGCGCTGGTCGGCGCCAGGCAGGCCACCGTCCACCTGTACAACGCGGCGGCGCCGATGTTCCGCGACGTGGTGTTCGGCTTCACGGGCAACGGGCGCGACGAGTGCAAGGCAGTTGCCGTGGAAGGTACCAAAGCAGTCATGAAATTTGCTGAAAATTACCTCGGGGCTACTGACTTTGGCTACGAGTACTCGCCCGAGATCTTCATGGATACCGAACTGGACTTCGCTCTTGAGATCTGCGAAGCCGTCATGGACGTCTGGCAGCCAGGACCAGACCGGGAGATCGTGCTGAACCTGCCGTGCACGGTCGAGCGCTCGACGCCGAACGTCTACGCCGACCAGATCGAGTGGATGAGCAGGAACCTGTCGCGGCGCGAGCACGTCGCGCTGTCCGTGCACACCCACAACGACCGCGGCACCGCGACCGCCGATGCCGAGCTCGCCGTGCTTGCCGGTGCCGACCGGGTAGAAGGCTGCCTGTTCGGCAACGGGGAGCGGTCAGGCAACGTCGACCTTGTGACCCTCGGCCTGAACCTGTTCAGCCAGGGCATCGACCCGATGATCGATTTCAGCAAGCTCGACGAGATCAGGCGCACCGTCGAGTACTGCAACGGAATCGGCGTGCACGAACGTCATCCTTATGCCGGCGATCTGGTCTATACCTCGTTCTCAGGATCGCACCAGGACGCGATCAAGAAGGGTTTCGACCGGCTCGAGCAGATCGCGGCGCGGGCTGGCCGCCCGGCGGGCGAACTGCCATGGGAGATGCCGTACCTGCCAATCGACCCGAAGGACGTCGGGCGCTCGTACGAAGCCGTGATCAGGGTCAACTCGCAGTCAGGCAAGGGTGGCGTCGCCTACATCATGAAGCAGGACCACCACATGGATCTGCCGCGGCGCCTGCAGATCGAGTTCAGCCAGGTGATCCAGCGGCGTACCGACGCTGAAGGCGGTGAGGTCGACGCCGCCCAGATGTGGGAGGCGTTCGAAGCCGAGTACCTGGAGCCGGGCGCGTTCGAGCTGATCAGCTTCTCATCGACCAGCGACGAGGGCACCGAGCGGGTCACCACGACGGTCAGGGCATTCGGCACCGACCACAATCTGATCGGCGTCGGCAACGGGCCGATCGCGGCGTTCTGCCAGGCGATCTCAGAACTCGACATGGGCCTGGGCGGTGTCGGCGTGCGCGTGCTCGACTACGCCGAGCACGCGCTGTCGGCAGGCCGCGACGCGGAGGCCGCCGCCTACCTGGAGATCGAGATAGGGGACCGGGTCTACTGGGGCATCGGGATCAGCGAGTCGATCGTGCGCGCCTCGCTGCGCGCCGTGATCAGCGCCCTGAACCGCGCGGACAGGCAACGCGGTAACTGAGCCGACCGCGACAAAGGCCGGTAACCGTGATAGGTACCAATAGGAGGAAGTGCCGATAAAGGAGACTCACCATGACCGGCCGGGCATCGCTGATCGTAGTCGCAACGGTGACCGTAGGGCTGGCGGTGCCCGTGCTGGCGCAGACTCTCCCGGCCGCTGCCGGGGCCCGGCCGGCGAGTAACTGCTCGGCTGGTGCCCGCACCCTGTCGCCACCAGGGGCGCGGCTGTACCCGGACACCGGTAACGGCGGCTACGTCAGCCTGCACACCACGGTGCACCTGGTATACGACGCATCAACCAATAGGTTCCTGCCTGGCAACAGGGTGACGCTGGCCGACCGTGCCACCCAGTGCCTTTCCAGCTTCAGCCTGGATTTCGAGCGGAGGTCAAGTAACACCAGCGCGGGCCCTGACCTGACCGTCAAGTCGGTCGCGGTAAACGGCCAGCCAGCCAGCTTC
>DATNEK010000075.1:0-9315 GCA_035553055.1 Streptosporangiaceae bacterium
TGCCAGGTAAATTCAGACCTTGATATAAGCTTTGGCTTAAGCTAACCAGACGAGTGCTGGCCGTCAAGGGCAAGCTTTAGCCAGGCCTGAAGATGCGGGAGCCAGGTGGGTCTGCGGTTGCCGCCGATCAGGTGAAGCCGACGTTCAAGACGAAGTGTCCAAGCCTGAGCCTGAGTTCTCCGCCTCCGGCCCAGTGCACGATGAACGCGAGCAGGATGATGGCGACGATAACGACAACCACCCAGAAGAAGAACACGATGATGCCCGGGACAGCATGCCCGGCTACTGTTCTCGCTCTTGCCACAGCCGCCAGCTACCCCCGACCGATAGATCTATGCGGCGGCCCATCGCGCCGACGGCGCGTCAGAATCACACGGCGCGGCACTATGCGATGACGGCGTGCTCCGTCCGCGTCAGGGCGTCGAGTTCGGCCAGGACGTCGCTCGTCTGCGCCGCGCCGATCCGGTGGAATATCTCATGCGCCTCCTGCAGGAGGATCTTGGCCTGCGCGGAATTTCCGGTAGCGATAGCGCAGCGGCCCAAGCCGGCCAGCGCGCTCGCCTCGTCGCGTGCACTGAGCGTTGTACGAGCTAGATCCAGGGCGTGCTGGTGACATTCCGCCGCACGGGTTAGATCGCCACACACCCGGTGCAGCGTTCCTTGCTCGTTGAGCGTTTCGGTCTCACCTGGCTGGTCGCCGAGGTCGCGGTAAACGTCGAGTGCGGCTTCCAAGAAGCTCGCCGCGCCCTGGTAGTCGCCCGTCAGCCGCCGTACGGCTCCGATTTCGCTGAGCGCGTTCGCCTCGCCGAGCCGACTCCCGAGATCGCGGTAGAGGGTCACGGCTTGCTCCAGAACCACGGCCGCGCCGAGGTAGTCACCGGCTTCCTGTCGCACGGCCCCGAGAATGCACCGGGCGTTGGCCTCCCAGAGCCGGCTACCGAGTTCACGGCAAATGGTCAAGGCCTGCTCCAGAACGCGGGCTGCGCCGGGGAAATCACCGGTGACCTGCCGCACGATCCCGAGGTAGGTGAGCGCGTTCGCCTGGCCGAGGCGATCCTCAAGTTCGCGGCAAAGGCCAAGGGTCTGCTCAAGGATCTCGGCGGCGCCCGGATAATCATCGGTCATGAGCAGCACGATCCCGAGGTAGAAGAGGGCCTTAGCCTGCCCGAACCTGTCGTCGAGCCCGCGATAGATGCCTAGGGCCTCTTCCAAGAAGCAGACGGCTCCCGGCAGGTCGCCCGTCAGCCGCAGCACCGCCCCGAGTTCGGCGAGGGCGGTCGCCTCGCCTGGTCGGCTGCCGAGCCCGCGATAGATGCGCAGGGCCTCATCCAGGACCTGGGTCGCGGCGGGGTAGTCACCCGCTAGCCGCCGCACGAAGCCGAGATCGGTGAGGACGTTCGCTTGGCCGAGCCGGTCATCGAGGTGGCGGTAGACGTCGAGCGCCTGCTTGAGAGCCTCGGCGGCACCGGGGTAATCACTCGTCAGCCGCAGAACATCGCCCAGGTCAGTCAGGGCATTTCCTTCGCCGAGCCGGTCGCCGCAGTGGCGTGCTGCCGCCGCGGCGGCGGTGTGTCGAGTGGCGGCCTCGACCCACGGGCCATCACGCCTCAGCACAGCGGCCAGGCCAGCGGTCAGCGCGACGACCCGTGAGTGCTGCCCGGCGCCGGACGCGAGGTCCACGCAGGCGAGCAGGCTGGCCCGCTCAGCGCGGATCCACGCCAGTGCCTGCTCCGCGTCCCGTAGGACAGGTATCTCGCAGTCCGGCGGAGCGGAATGCGCGGGGCCTGGCCGCGCTTGGCGGGCTAGGTAATTTTCGGCCAGGGCGGTTGTGTGCTGGTAGTAGCCAAACAACCGGTCGAGCGCCTCTTGGCCTTCGGCGGCGGTGGTGCCGGCGGCGAGGTGGCGGGCGTACCGGCGCAGCAGGTCATGCATTCCGTACCGGCGGTACCCGGCCTCGGTCACCAGTCCTTCCCTGTGCAGGCCATCAAGGAGCCCGGCGGCCTCATCCGTCCCGATCCCGGCCAAGGCCGCGGCGGCATACCTATCGATGACAGTGCCTGGGTACACCCCAACTAGGCGGAACAACCGCTGCGAGGCGGGAGCCAGGTGCCGATAGGACACTTCGAAGGCAGCCGCGACGCTGTCATTCTCCGCCGCCATCGTGAGCATCCCGGCCCGGGTCTCCGCGATCAGGTCCGTCAGCGTCCAGGACGGGTGACGTGCGAACACACGGCCAAGCAGGCAGACCGCCAGCGGCAAGCAACTTGTCAGCGCCACCACCTCAGCCACGCCCCTGAGGTCACCAGCAGCCCTGGGGCTCAGCCGGGTGAACACCTCCGCCGCCTCATCCTGTGGCAGGACATCCACAAGGATCTGGGTCACCGCACCAGGCAAGTCACCCAGATGACGGCGACTGGTCACCAGCACGAGGCACCCGCCACCTCCCGGCAGCAGCGGTGCGACCTGACTGCTGCTGGCCGCGTTGTCCAGCACCAGCAGCGCCCGCTGCCCCGCCATTCGGTCCCGCCACATCGCGGCTCGTCCATCAGCGTCGCTAGGCAGGTTGCTAGCGTCGACACCGACCGCTGCCAGCAAGCCGGCCAGCGCATCGGATGCCGTCACTGGCTCATGGCCAGGAGTATGAGCGTGCAAGTCGATGAACATCTGCCGGTCAGGGAACTCATCCGCCAGCCTGTGCGCCACATGCACAGCCAGCGCGGTTTTGCCCACCCCCGGCATCCCGTCTATCGCCCCCACCGTCACTACGCCGCCGGACGCACCGCTCACCACCATCGTGATCTTGGCCAGCTCGGCCCCCCGGCCAGTAAACGCGACCGTATCGGCAGGCAACGAATAACGTACCTGCGGCCCTGCGGGTGCCACTGGTCCCGTGTCACCCCTCGCGGCCTCCATCCAGCGCCGCTCCCACTCGGCCACGTCGCCGCCGCAGGCACGAACAAACGCCAGGGCCACGTCGAGCGATGGCAACGCGCTCCCGGCCGCAGCCACGGAAAGGGTGGTCGCTGAGTAATGCGCCAGCTTCGCCAGATCCCGGTAACTAGGCTCACCAGCGTCCCGCCGCAGCGCCCGCAGGTCGCTGGCAAAACGCTCTACCGGCCCAGCGCCAGGGTCTAGCGGTCGCTCCCTCCTGCCCAACCCGCTCTCCTTGCCAGCTCGCCGCACAGGACGCGGATGCCTCCGGACATCTAGACGCAGGTGAACGCTGGCAGGTTTACGGCTGAGCCGCCCAGGATCGAGCATGCCGCTAACCGCCAGCTACGCGGTCATAGCGCCAAGCTCTAATTATTGATGATCAACTAATGGTAAAGAAGCCCAACGCGAGCAAGCAGCGTCGAGGGCTGGCCGCGCTGTCTGGCGGCCAGCCCTCGACGAGCTTTTCCCTAGTTCGGCAAGACCTGGCCGATGAAAGGATCGATCGGCGCATCCGGGCCGCCCAGGTAGACCCCGGCGGCCTGGACCAGCGGGTCGTCGCCGGGCAGGAAGCCGAACCCGACCGTCAGACCCTCATTGGCGAGGAAACTCACGATGTTCGCGCCAGAGCCAGGACCGGTCGCCGGACCCTTGAGGTAGTCGATCAGGTTGAAGGCAGTTCCCGCGGCGATGCCAGCGGCCGCGCAGCCAAAACTTCCGAATCCGGCCGTGCCGAACAGGCAGCCAAGGGCGATACCGCCGCCGACGACGTACTTCAGCGCGTTCTCGTTCTCGTTGAACATGTCAGCGATGCCGTTCGCGATACCGCCCACGTCGACTCTCGGCCCGACGTTGGACAGGTCGCAGAACCATTGCGACAGGTCGCCGCATTTTTGCTGCTGCGGGAAGTCGTCGGGATTGGCGGCGGAAATGGTGTCTGGCGATGCCGCCCTGACGACGTCGGGCAGGTTCACGCACAACGGCGTCGCCGTGATGTCGCGCCGTACCGCCGCGATGAAGATCGGCAGGAATCCTTGCGAGTTCCAGCCACGGATGTCGCTCATGCTGATCCACCACAGGACGGGATCGCCGCCCAGGTAGTAGGTACCGCTGCCATCGGGATTGGACTGCTCGTCTTCCAGATACTCGCCGTAGAAGTCCTTGTCAGAGCCCAGGTACAGCAGCGAGCCCAGGCACTGGGTGCCGTTGTCCCTGCACCAGAAGTAGACCAGGTCGATCTCCTGGAACCGGTATCCGTCGGCCTCCCAGGTGTAGGGACCGGTGGAGAACTCGAAGGTCCAGCCCTGGTCACTGCTCGACGAGGTGCCGGTCGGGTCATCCGCGCCGACCGGGTTGTTCGCGCAGTAGGTGTACGGGTCATAGCGCTGAGGCTGGTCCGTCGGGCGGCTCTGGTCGATCGCGGTGAACCGGCCGAGCGTCGGATCATACTCGCGGGCCCCGAGCAAGGTAAGGCCGTCGGTGCCTGGGGTTCCGTTGACGTATCCCCTGGTGTCGGCGGCGGGCCAGGTGCCGGACACGCTGCCGCGCTGCGCGCCGAACGGATCCTGGCGCCTAATCGCGACCGCCTGGGAAGCGTTGTCGACGGTGACGTTAACAGTCCCCTGCTTGTCGGCGAGCATCCAGGTCACGCCGGCCGAAGTGCGCATGGCAACGGTCTGGCCGAGGAAGCTGTAGTAGCGCGTCGCCGACTTGGCGCCGGTCGAGGTGGTATAGCGCAGTTCCTGCCCGGGCAGGTACAGCGTCTTGCCGGTGCCGTCCCGCTCGATCAGCAGCGTGCCGGTGGGGTCGTAGGTGTAACTGGTCGTCGTGCCGTTATCGCTGACGCCGACCAGTTGGCCCTGAGCGTTGTAGGTCAGCGTCTGGTTCGCCGCGCCGTTCGGGCTCGGCCGGCTGGTCAGGTTGCCGTCGGCGTCGTAGCCATAGGTCGCCCGGTGGGTGCCGGCATTGTCGGTGGTGGAGGTCGCCGTTACGGCGTGCGGCTGCGCGGCGCCCGGTGCTGGCACCGTGTAGCTGGTCGTGGCGACGCCGTTGGCGGTGTCGTGCGCGACCTGCGAGACCCTGGTGCCAGCCGCGCTATAGGTCCAGTCGTCCCAGTACGGGGCCGGCCCGCCGAGCGCGGCGACGCTCTTGGCTGCGGCGCAGTTTCCGCCGGCCGGGGTCCAGGCCGAGCTGAGCCGGTCGGCGTAGTCGTAGCTGAAGCACTGGTCGTCGCCCGAGACCGAGTCGGCGGCGGACGCGATGTTGCCGGACGTGTCGTAGGTGTAGTGGGTGTCGGAGACCGCCGTCGGGCTGGTCTGCTTGGTAACCGCTTGCTCGGTCAGCCGCCGGTTCGACTGGTCATAGGTCCAGGTGTCGTAGACCTGGTTCCCGCCGTTCGTCTGGAGCGTCATGACGCCTGGTTCGCCGTACCCGGTGTAGGCGATGGACGGCACCAGGGTTGTGGAAGCCGGCACCGAGGTGGTCAGCGAGGACGGCTGGCCCATGGCGGTGTACGACTCGGTAAGGGTCTCGATGGCGAGCCCGCCGGCGGCCGGGACCTTCGTCGTGGCCGGGGAGCCGTCGGCCGCGTAGGTGTAGAGGTAGGTGTAGTTCCCTGCCAGCCCGGTCTCCGCGGTCGGGATCGAGTAGGTGACCGAGGTGGGCTGGTAGCTGGCCGTAAGACCGTTGATGGTCATCGCGTAGGCGTTGCCGCCGTCGTAGCTGATCGTCTTGGTCAGCTGCCCCCGGGAGTTAGCCAGCCCGTCGTAGACCCAGCCGCCCAGCTGATCGGCCGCGTTGACCGCGCCGTTGTACACGCCGGTCTTGCGGCCCAGGCTGTCGTAGGTGTAGTTGAGCGTGACCCCGCGAGCGTCGGTCACCGACGCGACGTCGCCGGCGTTGTCGTACGTCGTGGTGGTGGTGCCCGAGTCAGGGTCGGTGGTCGAGATGACCCGGCCCATCACGTCGTAGCTCGTCTTCCACTGGTTCCCGGCCGGGTCCGTGACGTTGACCAGCTGGTTCTTGTTATTCACCGTGTAGGTTGTCAGGTCGTAGCTTCCCGGCGTATTCGGGGTCGGCGTCGGGCCGTGATACTGCCGAAGCGCGATCGTATTGCCGTAGGCGTCGGTATACGTCGACGTCGCGACGCCGCCCGCGGGCGGCGTGACGTCCACCCGGTCACCGCCGTAAGCGGTCGTGGTTGTCGCGAACGGCACCGATACACCGGAGCTGTTCAGGTTGTATACGACCTGCTGAACCTGCCGGCCGGCCCCGTCGAAGGTCGTCACCGAGCGCTGCGGCACGTTCTGCTCGTTCGCGACGAAATAAGTGGTGCCTGGCGTGATCGCGGCCAGGTAGGAGCTGTTGGCCTGGTAGGCCGCACCGGCGCTGTCGTAGAACGTGTCGCTGAGCAGCGCGCCGGCCGAGCCGTCACCGCGCGGCGACTGCGTCTGGATTGGCCTGAGCAAGCCGTCGTAAAGCTGGTAGGTGGTCAGGTACCCGCCGGACGGGGTAAGCAGGCTCGTGGCGACCGCGTTCGGCGCGTTATCGCGGATCACGTACGCGTACTGGATGTTCGGCGTCTGGGAACCGGAGTCCCTGCCGGACTTCCAGACCGAGACCAGCCTGCCGAGCGCGTCGTAGCTCTCGGTGGTGACCCGGCCGTTCGGGTCCACCGACTGGGTGGTCAGGCCTGTGGCGGGATCGACGGTCTGAGTGCTCGCCCAGCCGAGCGCGTTCGTCTTGGTCGTGGTGACCAGCTGGCCGCCCGTGTTGGCGGCGTAGGCGGTCGTGGTGGTGTTGCCGCGCACGTCGGTCGAGGAGACGACGCGGCCGTTGGCGTCATAGCTGTTAGTCGCTGTGGTGAGGTAGACCGGCGCCGAGCTGACCCAGTCCTTGAGTACGTCGGTCCTGGTCACCAGGCCTTGCGTCGGTGGCGTGCTGGCGACCGTGGCGCCGTCGTAATAGGTCCGCGTGTCGGAGACGACCTGAGCGGCAGTCAGCCCTCCGGCCTGGGCGGTGGCGCAGTCGGTGGCGAACTTCTGCACCCGATAGGGGAAATTCACCATCCAGATCGAGCCGTCAGACGGCATGTTGCGGGCATAGGAAGTCAGCGTGCACCGCTCGTCCCCGGTCACGGCGTCGTTGCCGTTGTCCTGCACCGAGATCGGCTCGCCCATCGAGTCGAACACGGTGTGCGTCGACGTCGTCAGCGGTGCCCGGCCGCCGTCAAGATCGCTCCTTTCGTAGGTGTCCTGGACTCCGGTGAACCTGGCGGTCACGGTGACGCCGTTGACCGTCGTGCTCGCTGTCGGCGGCGACTCGAACGGGTTGTTGACGACAGCCTTGACCTCGGCGCCGCCCGGGCCGTTGTAGGTCGCCGTCTCGCGGACCATTCCGGCGAAGGCGTCGTCATCGGCAACGGCCGGCGCGTCGCGCGGATCGGTCGTGGTGCCGTTGTCGTTCATGTCGATCGCTGGCATCGTGACGCTGCGGGTAGTGCCGTCCGGCAGGTGATCGCCGTTCATGCCGCGGAAGTACGTGGTGACGACCGACCGCTCGTCTGAGCCGGCTCCCGTGTCGGTCTCGACGCTGCCGTAGCCGCGCCACACCGAGTAGTTGCGCTGGCTGGCGGGCACGATGCCGGTGGTGTTCGTGTAATGCCAGGCCGGGCTGCCGAGGTACTTGTAGGACGTGACCGTGGTCGGGTCACCTGGCGTCGTCAGATCGGCGACGTTCACCTGCGCGACCGTGTACTTGTTGAAGAAGTCCGTGATGGTGCTTGTCGTACCGGGCGGCACCCATTTCACCGGGTAGCAGGTGAAGGTGTCGTTCTGCAAGTTGTTCGGGTCGGGCATGTTCGCCGTGCCCGCCACGCAGGTGGACGGGTTGTAGGTGACCTGGATCTGTGACCCGCTCTCGGTCGTGATGGTGGCCATGCGCATCCAGTTCATCGGCGGGAGCGCGCCGCCTTGGGTGTCGACCCGGTTGGCGAGCTGCAGCGGCGTGAAGGTGACCGGCGGCAGCGAGATCGATGGCGAGCCGTCCTGGCCGGTCTGCACGATGCTGGACAGCCACAGGCCCGGGTTGGTGCCGTCGCCCGGGTCGGGCATGGTGTGGGTGAGCGTCCAGGTCGTGACCGGGTTGTAGGTCGTGCCGGTGCCCGAGTAGAGCAGCGTCTGGATACTGGCAAGCGCGTCGGTGTTCCAGAACGTGGGGGTTCCCGTGAGGCAAGGCGATCCGGTGCACTGCAGGTCAAAGGGCGTGTCGGGCCAGTTGTTGCCGTCGTGGGTCGAGCAGCTTGACGTGACGCAGCGGTCAGCGCGGGTGAAGACCACCTGCATGGGCGGGTTGCCGGTCGACCCGGTGCGGGTGCCATAGGTGATCTTGTTCAGGTAACCGCCGCGGATGTAGCTCACCGGGCTGTTGGGCTGGTCGTCGGCGGCGTACATATTTGTCTCGGCGGTGTAGTAAAGGTCCACCGTGTTGCCCGTGGTGTCCACGATGTGGTCGAGGTTCCACCGCCAGACCTGGGTGCAGGACGAGGCCGCGAACGTGCTGGCGTTGCAGGGCTCGCCAGGGTTGTTGCCGTAGACCGGCACTGTCCACGCCGAATTGTTGCCGCTGGTGTCACGGCCGAACCAGTACTGGGTGCCGTCGGTCGTGGTCACGACCCAGTAGCCGCCGTCATGTGAGCCATTGGAAGCACCGGTGACATAGCGGATGTAGCTGCCGTCGTCGCCGCGCAGGTGCCACCGATTCGCGGTGCTGGCGTCGGCGATCAGCTCGCCCGAGTGGCCGCCGAGCACGAGCGTGGCGTTGTTCGGGCCCCAGCACAGGTCTCCGGTGGCGACTGTGTTGTTGGCGTTGCCGCCCATGTCGTCCGAACAGGCGGTGTAGGTGCGCTCGATGTAGCCGGTCGTCATGTCGAAGCCCTCGCCGACCCACGATGGCTGGTTATTCGATGTCGCCGCCTGGCCGTCGACCACGGCCGAGTCATAGGACAGCGAGAGCGCCGGCACCGGGCCGCCGAGCGCCGGCGGGGTGCGCAGCGGGTAGTTCCAGGTGAAGTCGCCGCTGTTGCTGCCGGCCGACCAGGTGCTCGACGGAGCGAGCGACGTCGCGGCGAAACTGCCCGTCGAGCCGGACGGCGACGACGTAGCCGCGAGGAAGGTCACGTCCGGCGACGGCGCTGGAACCGGCCTGGTGAGCGACGCCCAAGGGCCGTTGCGGCCCAGGCCGCCGAGGCGGCCGATGCCGGCTGGCACGGCGGAATCGGCGGGCGCTTGGCTGACCAGGACCGACGCGTCAAGCCGCTCATTCGCGAGGTCGTTGTGAAACGCGATCGGCTTCATGCGGCACCCCGCAGGCGCCACGCTCCCCCCG
>DATNEK010000076.1:0-3562 GCA_035553055.1 Streptosporangiaceae bacterium
CTAGCCGGTCCCCGTTCGAAGCGTCAGCAGCAGGCCGGACCACCGGACCGGCCGTCCAAGTGATTCTCAGGAGGAATCAACCATGAGGAAGATCGTAGCGGGCCTGTTCATCTCGCTCGATGGCGTCATCGAAGCCCCCAACGAGTGGATCGGCCCGTTCTTCAACCCGGAGCTCGGGCAGACCGTGGCGTCGATGATCGCGGCACAGGACACGATGCTGCTCGGCCGGGTCACCTACGACGAGTTCGCCGCGCACTGGCCGCATCAGACCGGCGAGATGGCGGACTCCATGAACAAGACCGCCAAGTACGTCGTCTCGGGCACGCTCAAGTCAGCGGACTGGCAGAACTCGACCGTGATCCCCGCGGCCAGCGCGGCCGCCGAAATCGCCGAGCTCAAGCAGCGGCCCGGCAAGAACATCGGCATGACCGGCAGCGCGACCCTCGTCAGCTCCCTGCTGCGCGAGGGCCTGCTCGACGAACTGCACCTGTCCGTCTTGCCGGTGGTGCTCGGTTCCGGCAAGCGGCTGTTCTCCGCGTCGGGGGGCAAGCTGCCGTTGAAGCTTATCGACTCAGCGACGTTCGAGACCGGCGTCGTACAGCTCACCTACGCCAAAGCCTAACGACGCAGCGCGTTCCGTCCGGCAGGGTTCCCCGTCAGGGTCCTGCCGGACAGATCGCGCCGCAGGTCAGCGAGGGCCGGCGATGTTGACCGCGGCCCTAGCCAGAGCGGGGTTCTGGCTGATGTCGAGCAGCGCTGCGGCGGCGTCGGCGCGGGTGAGCGCTGTTGGCTTGTCCAGCAGACCTGAGGTAATACGGGTACCGCCTCGTGCGGGGGCATCGGTGAGCCGGTTAAGGCGGGCGATCCGCCAGCCGATGTCGCTGGCGGTGACGATCTGCTCCATCGCTTTCATGTCTGCATAGGCGTCGGCCAGTATCCGGTTGAGCAGCGCAATGGCCAGCCGAGGGCTGGTGGCCACGATCGGGTACGCGCTGGTGATAACCAGTCGCGGTATCCCAAGTTCTGTCATCGTCTCGGTGATTACGGCGGCGACCTCGGCGGTGTGGTGCGGCCCTTTGCGTCGGGCCGCGCCGACGATGGCGATGACCGTGTCAGCGTCGGCGATCGCGTCGCGCATGGCCTGCGGGTCGCGGCCGTCGCCGTGCAGGGCTCGCGAGACGCAGGGCAGCGCGCGGAGTTCGGGAACTTGGTCTGCGTGGCGCGTGAAGGCGGTGATCTGGTGTCCGCGGTGTCCGGCTTCGGCCAGGACGTGCCGCCCGGTGCGGCCGGTGGATCCGATAATGGTTAGTCGCATGTCGGCTCCTGCTTGGCTGGGTCTCAACGCGCGGGAGGAGCGGCTGGCGTCCGGCTAATGCCAGCCTGCCAGTCGAGGTGGTAGTCGAAAATCTGCCGCTGCGCCTTACTGCCGGCCGCCATGCGCAGCCCTGCGGGCAGTATCGCGTCACGGATGGCGCGGCCGACCGGCCCGGCGGCCTTGCTGCGGTTGAACCGGGCCGCCCACCGCACGATCGGCTCTACTCGCTTCCGGCGGAGGGCCTCGAACCGGCTGAAGGCCGTAGCCGGTTCAGGGGCGTCGCGCAGGCACAGCGCGAGCAGCACCGCATCTTCGGCGCTGAGCGAGGCGCCCTGCCCGGAAGTCGGCGACGGGGCATGAGCGGCGTCACCGATGACGACCATCCTGCCGCGGTGCCAGCTCCGCAGCCGCGGAAGCGTATGGATCGCGCTGAACAGGGCGATTTCCGGAGAGGCGTCGATGAGGGCGCAGCCGGGCCCGGCGTCGTCGGCGAACGCGTCAAGCAGCAGCCGGCGGCACTCGTCTTGGGTGAGAGCGCGGAGTTCGCTGTGGGGCGGCTCAGGCTGCCAGGGCAGGTTGGCGAACCACCACACCCGCTCGTCGAGGGCCACCGCGTAGCCGAAGAACGCGCGCTTGCCGAAGATCATCTCGTAACCGCCGTCCGGTATCCCCGCGGCTACTCCGGTGGCGTAGCCGCCGGTGGTGACGAGCCCTTCATACCGAGGCGCGGGCGCGTGGGAGTCGATCAGCCCGCGGACCGTGGAGTGCACTCCGTCGCACCCGACCAGGATGTCGGCGCTGGCCGTCGTGCCGTCGGCGAAGTCGGCGCGCACGCCGCGGCCAGTGTCGGTGGCGTCGACTAGCCGCTTGCCGTGCTCGACGCGGATGCCTCGGTCGCGCACCAGCTGCTGCATGCTCATATAGAGGTCGGTGCGGGTAATCGTGTGGCTTACCGTGCCGTCCGGCAGCTGGTACCCGGTCGGGGTGGCCCCGAACCGCTTGCCAGTGCCGGACCGCAGGGTGATCGCCGGGGTGGGAAAGCCCAGGTCGAGCACCGGCCCGGCCGCGTCTAGCACGCGCAGCGCGTCGATGCCATTAGTGGCGACGGTGAGGAACGCGCCAACACCTTCAGCGGTGCTCGGGTATGCCTCGTAAACCACTGGGGTTACGCCTGCCTTGTCCAGCGCCAGCGCGGCGGCGGCGCCGGCGATCCCGCCGCCGATAATCGCCGCGGTCTTCACGGCATTTGCATCTGTCATGCTGGGTTCCCTTCATCCGGAGTGCCGTGAGTGGAGTGGAATGAGGCCCACGTCGGCGCCCAGCCGTCAACAGGGTTGTTGATACGGTCGATCAAGCGCTCGACGAAGCCAATCTCGGCGTCAAGCAGCGCAAGCCGGTAGTCCTCCTCGACCTGGAACAGCGGATGCACGCCGGCCGCCAGCGTCGCCTCGTTCAGGCTCTGGGTCTCCGCCTGGATCTCGCGCAGCCGGGTTAGCCGACGCTGGAGCAGGGCGACCGCGTCGTCCGGGTGCAGCGCACCGAGCAGCGACAGCGCGGTGACGAACTGCGGGTACTCGTACTCCGGCTCGGCGATCAGGTCGCGCAGCCAGCTATTCAACTCGCTTCGTCCGGCCTCGGTCAGCGCGTATACCGTGCGCTCAGGCCGCTGCCCTTCCCGGCTGGTGCCCTGTGCGGCAATGAACCCCGCCTGGGCGAGATTCCGGACCACGGTGTACAGGGAGCCATGGGTGAACTTGACGCTGCGCGCGTCTCCGTTCTCACGCAGCGTCCGGCTCAGGTCGTATGGATGCATCGGCCCCCTGCTGAGGTAGGCCAGCACCGTGAGGGCCAGTGGGTTACCCACCGCACGAACTTTCGCCACGACACCTCCTTAGTTGCAGACAACTATACGTACACATCTAGTTGTACACAACTATTCCACCGAGCGCGGTACTCAGTCAGCACGGCACGCGACGGCGTGAGCGCTTTGCTGGCTGGTCGGTGCGGCTCACGCACGGGTCGAGGCCTGCCCAGCCTTGGATCGCCGGCTGAATCAGCCCACGGGAGCGGCCCCTGTCCCCGCTGCCTTGGGGCTTGGCCGACCTGAGCTGATGGCCGGTTAGCACCTCCAGGACGCCCTCAACGCGGTCGCGGAGCCACCACGCGCCTTTCGGCCCCAACGCGGACAGTGCCTTCTTAACTCGAAAGGACTCGGGCAGCAGCCGGAATGCGTCTGGCGAGTCGTAG
>DATNEK010000077.1:0-12084 GCA_035553055.1 Streptosporangiaceae bacterium
ACGTTCGGCAGCGCCGCGAACACCGCGTCCTTGACGCTCTGTGAGAACAGCGCGCCGTTCGACGACATCGAGACGACCGACGAGGCGTCGTAGCCGCCAGCGGCGTAGGCCTCGATCAGCGGCCGCGCCATCGCGTCGCCGACCACGACGATCACGTTGACCTTGTGCCGCTCAACCGCGTGCCAGATTTCGCGGCTGTCGAAGGACGGCAGCAGTACGACCGTGTCGCCGGTGAACAGGCTCATCAGGGACGTCCACTGGGCGCTGCCGTGGATCAGCGGCGCCGGGCACAGCTTCACGAGCCCTGAGGTGGCCGCCCCGGCATGCGACTGTACCCACTCATCGGCGAGTGGCTCGCCGGTCAGGAAGTCGATCCCGCCGCCTAGTGTCCGCCAGACATCGCGCTGCTTCCACAGCACGCCCTTCGGGTAGCCGGTCGTGCCGCCGGTGTACAGCAGGTAGATGTCATCGCCCGAGCGGGGGCCGAAGTCGCGCACGGCCGATGCTCCAGCCAGCGCCTCGTCGTACGGCACTCCTGGTGCCGTGGACGGGCCATCATCTCCGATCACGACTGTCCCGAGTATGCAGGGCGCGTCTGGCAGCACGGCGCTGACCAACGGCGCGAACTCCCTGTCATAGACGAGCGCCACCAGGTCGGCGTCGGTGAACATGTACCTAAGCTCGGACTCGACGTACCGGTAGTTGATGTTGACGGTCCTGGCCCGCAGCTTGTAGGTCGCGAGCAGCGTCTCGAGCGCTTCGATCGAATTACGCGCGTACATGCCGACGTGATCGCCGGGGCCGACACCGAGGCCGGCCAGGTGGTGAGCGAGCCGGTTGGAGCGCTCGTCGAGCTCTCGGTAAGTCACCTGCCTGTCGCCGCAGGCCACAGCGATCCGATCACCGAACGCGTCGGCCGCGTGCTCGAACAGGTCGGCGATATTGAGTGCCATGGGTCGAAACTAGAACGTGTTACTGTTCCCAGGCAACCCAAGCCGGCAAAGGAGATGCGCATCGATGACGACGAGCGATCCGCAGCCGCACGCACTGGTCGAGCGTCAGGGCCATGTCCTCATCGTCACGATGAACCGCCCGCACGCGCGCAACGCTCTCAGCAGCGAGATGATGGCGCTGATGAAGCAGGCCTGGGACCAGGTCGACGCGGACCCCGGCATCAGGGTCGCGGTGCTGACCGGTGCGGGCGGCGCGTTCTGCGCGGGGGCTGATCTCAAGGCGATGACGGCATCCCACCCAGGCGACTCCTTTGCCTCAGGCATGGACGTATCGGTAATCGACGCGCTGCTCAAGGGCAGGCGGCTGACCAAGCCGCTGATCGCGGCGGTCGAAGGTCCGGCCGTCGCAGGCGGCACCGAGATCCTGCAGGCCACCGACATCAGGATCGCCGGCGAAAGCGCCAGGTTCGGCGTCTCGGAAGCGCGCTGGGGGCTGTTCCCGCTCGGCGGTTCCGCGGTGAGGCTAGTGCGCCAGATCCCCTACACGGTCGCCGTCGACCTGCTGCTGACCGGGCGGCATATCCGGGCCGCCGAGGCGCTGTCGATCGGCCTGATCGGCGAGGTCGTACCCGACGGCCAGGCCCTGCACCGGGCGCTCGAAGTCGCAGAGATGATCGCCGCGAACGGTCCGAAGGCGGTGCAGGCGATCCTGCGCACCATAAGGGAGACCGAAGGCATGGCCGAGAACGACGCGTTCGCCATCGAGTCGCGCATCGGCATGGAGGTCTTCATGTCCGCCGACGCCAAGGAAGGCCCGCGCGCCTTCGCCGAAAAACGCAAGCCAGTCTTCACCGGCCAATAACCCCCGCCGCGCAACCGGCAGCCTTGGACCGTTGTTGTCGTCAGGCAGGCGCGGTGAGTCGGGAAGTCTCCGTGATCATGCCGGTCGGCGTGATCGTGGAGAAAAACCGAAATATTTGCGGTCAAGTCTCCAAGATCATGGGGCGGCACCGTTACTGTCCTTGGCTGCGTCCTCCGCGTTGCGCGGCCGCGCCACCCAGGCCGAGAAGACCGGTACGCCGTGCCACGGTCCCGGCTGTGTCTTGCCGCTTCCGGCGTCTGCGGTAACCGCTACGACGGCGTACGGGTGACCGAACCGCAATTCCACCGTCCTGAGCACTCCGTGGCGAGGCATCATCGCCAGGCGGACCGCCATCGCGGTGACCGCCGCCGCCTCGAAACCGGTCTTGCTGTAGCTGGCGGTCGTCGCCTGCCTTGCCACCCACGGATCCCGGCCGACGAGCGCCTGAGCCGCGGCCTTGAATCCGAACCTTGGATCGGAAAGGTCGTAGTTGTCGGTCGCCGACCAGGCGGGCAGGACAGCCACGCACTCCTGTCCGACCTTGTCGGTGGACGGTTCGTCTCGAACCGACCACAGCGGCGCATCCCCCTCCGGCAGGTCGGATAGCGGGCGGCGCGTCAGCGGCTCGCCTCGGGCGAAGGCGATCGCGAGCGAATGGGCGGCCGCGAGCACATCGGCGCGAGTCGCGTCGGCGGCCGCGATGACCGAAGCGACGAACAGGCCGCCGCGGGCGTTGCCCACGTGCACGGCGACGTCACCGGCCTGCGGGGTGGTCGCGATGAACGCCGAATGACCTGGATGGTTCGGTGACATGAGCACGTGGCGCAAATCTTTCGCCCACGGGCTTGACGGGCCGAGCGCGGTACCTGGCGCCAGCTCGAACGGCCGATCCCACGACACCTTCGTCGCCAGCGCGGTGGCGAGCAGCAGGTAGACCGCGGGATCCACATTAAGCGGGAATCTCTCGATCAGGCCGAACGTGTGGTCGCGCGCCCACCGGTCAAGCTCGTCTTGCGCGGGTACGGCGCCCTTGGCGACCGATGGCGGCAGGCCCGGCAACCAGCGCTCGTCGGCCGCCGATGGCTCACCCCAGACCGCCGCTGCCGCGGCGACCAGCGGGTGCGGGGCGGCCAGCATCTCCGCCGCGATGGCGGCAACCTCGTCCGCGCCACCCCCGAGCACTTCGGCAAGCGCGTCCGCTTCAGCTCCGTGAGCGGCCGGCGCGCACAGCGCCAGCAGCAGCCAGGCACCCAGCGGGGACGCGACATGATGCCCGTCGCCGATAACGTCATGAAACCTGCCCGCGTACCTGGCGATAAGGCTGGCGTAGTCGGTCTTGGCTGTCGCCATGCCCCCTAGTCTGCCAGGCGCGGATAATGGGGCGCATGACCAAGCCGGCTGACGTCCCGTCGGCGCCGCTCCCCGGCGGAGTCCAGCTGCCGCTCGTCGGCCTCGGCACCTGTAAACTGCGGGGCGACGAGGCGCGGACGGCGGTGACCGCGGCGCTTGCCGTCGGCTACCGGCACATCGACACCGCCACCATGTACGGCAACGAGGACGCGGTCGGCCAGGCGCTGGCCGACGACGGCGTTCACCGGGACGATGTGTTCCTCACCACCAAGCTCAGGCCTTCCGACACTGGACAGGCGGAGAAAATTTTGCACAGGTCGCTACGCGCGTTGCGTACCGACCGCATCGATCTGTGGCTGCTGCACTGGCCGCCGCCTCGGCCGGCCGCGTGCCGCCAGGCGTGGAACGAGCTGATAAGGCTGAGAGACCAGGGCCTGATCCGGGCGATCGGGGTAAGCAATTTTTCGCTCGCGCAGATCGATGACCTGGTCAGGGCGACTGGCGAGGCGCCGGCGGTGAACCAGGTGCACTGGGACCCGATGCGCCACTCGGACGCGGTGCTGGCCGGGCACCGCGATCGCGGCGTCGTGGTTGAGGGCTACAGCCCGCTCAAGGACATCAGGCTCGACAATCCGACCCTGACCGAGATAGCGCGCGCACACCAGGTGACCGCCGCCCAGGTGATCTTGCGCTGGAACATAGCGCACGACATCGTGGTGATTCCGAAATCGGCGCACGCCGACCGGATCGCCGCGAACATCGACCTATTCGGCTTCGAGATCAGCGACGCCGAGGTCGCCGCGATCGACGCGCTCGGTCGCTCTTAGCCGCGCGTCCCGCAGCAGTTCGGCCTTCTGCTTGCCGGTGTGCAGGCGCACGAACGTCAGGTGCGCGTTCGCCGGGTCGGTCTGCACGGTCAGGTACCTGTCGTGGTATGTGCGGTGCTTGGTCCAGGCCCACACGATGATCGACTCTTCCGGGCGCCCGAGCAGGTTGCGCCACTGCTCGCGGTTGCCGTTCCACAACTCGGCATTAGTCGCCATCCGGCGCAGCGTGCGCCAGATCACCTGGCGCATCACCAGGAATCTGGGCAAGTCGAGCCAGATCACGGTGTCGGCCCGGCTCCACACGAGATCGCGCACCGCGCTGTAGTTGCCGTCAACGACCCAGCCGGGCGCCTGCGTGAACTCGTCGGCTCGCCGCACGAAGACCGCGCGGTCCAGCGGCTGCCAGCCTGGCTGGTGGAAGATCGAGTCGAGCTCGAGGTGGGGGACGCCTAGAGCGGCGGCAAGGTCTCGGGCTAGCGTCGTCTTGCCCGAACCCGAGTTGCCGACCAAGCTGATTCGCCGCACCGGGACAGTATCGCGGCAGGGCCGCGGCGGCGTCATCGTGTTTCCTCATCGAAGTAGAACGTGTTCTAGTCGACGTATTGCCTACCACAGCAGGAACATGTTTCACTTCGATCCGTGAGTCAGCCCCTCCACGCTCCGCTGGACATCGCGTTCGACTACACACGCTCGCTCGGCCCGACGCTCAGCGCGTTCGCCTCAGCGCTGGCCGAGCGCCGCATACTCGGGGCGCGGGCGGCTGACGGCCTGGTGCACGCGCCGCCATTCGAGTACGACCCGGTGACGGCGGCGCCGCCAGCCGAGCTTGTCGAGGTCGGGCCGGGCGGCACGGTGGTGAGCTGGTCCTGGATGCACCGGCCGCTCGAAGGGCAGCCGCTTGACCACCCGTTCGGCTGGGCGCTGATCCGGCTTGACGGCGCCGACACCGCGATGCTGCACGCCGTGGACGCCGGATCGGCCGATCAGATGCGGACTGGGATGCGGGTCTGGCCACGCTGGTCGCATAGCCGGGGCGGCGGCATCACCGACATCGCCTGCTTCGTACCGCAGGAGCCGGAGGCGGCGGCGCAGACCGTCAAGCAGCCGGAGATCACCATGATCACCACGCCGATCAGGCTTGGTTACGACCACACCGTCTCCCCCGGCGAGGACAGCTTCTTGCGCGGGCTAGCCGAAGGACGGCTGATCGCGCAGCGGTGCCCGGCCTGCGGCAAGGTCTACCTGCCGCCGCGTGGCGCCTGCCCGACCTGCGGGGTACCGACCGCGACGCAGGTCGAACTGCCCGACACCGGCATAGTGACGACGTTCTGCGTGGTGAACGTGCCGTTCGTCGGGCAACAGGTGCCCGTGCCCTACGTGGCGGCCTCGGTGCTCATCGACGGCGCCGACATCGCGATACAGCACCTGATCCTGGGCTGCGCGCCTGACGAGGTCAGGATGGGGATGCGGGTCAGGGCGGTATGGAAGCCGCGCGAGCAGTGGGACACCTCTATGCGGAACATCGACCACTTCGAGCCAACCGGTGACCCGGACGCTCCCTACGACACCTATGCTCACCACCTGTAAACCCCGCGAATTCCGATTATCCCAAATCAGATAATCGCAATTCAGAAAATCTGAACTCGGAAGGAGCGGGCGATCGTGACGGACGTGGCGGTGATCGGCTTCGCGCAGGCACCGGGCGAGCGGCACTCACCGGCAACGACCAACGGCGTCGAGATGCTCGTGCCGATCTTCGGCGAAGTATTCGAGGCGACCGGCCTGGCCAAGGACGACATCGACTTCTGGTGCTCGGGGTCATCTGATTACCTGGCGGGCCGCGCGTTCTCCTTCGTGTCCGCGGTCGACGCGATCGGCGCCTTCCCGCCGGTCATGGAGTCGCACGTGGAGATGGACGGCGCCTGGGCGCTGTACGAGGCCTGGCTGAAGATCTTGACTGGCGAGGCCGAGATCGCGCTGGCTTATGGCTTCGGCAAGTCATCGGCCGGCAACCTGCGCCGGGTGCTCTCGCTTCAGCTCGACCCGTACCTGCTTGCCCCGCTCTGGCCGGACTCAGTGTCGGTCGCCGCGTTGCAGGCGAGGGCGGGCCTTGAGGCCGGGGTGTGGACACAGGAGCAGATGGCCGAGGTTGCCGTCCGCAGCCGTGCCGATGGCGCCGGCAACCCTAAGGCAGTTCGTCCCAGGTCAGATGGATCACGCTCGGCCGTCGATCTGCTCGCCGAGCCCTATGTTGCCGACCCGCTGCGCGCCCATGACTGCGCGCCGGTCACCGACGGCGCCGCCGTGGTCATACTCGCCGCCGGTGACCGGGCGCGCGCCCTGGCCGAACGCCCGGCCTGGATCACCGGGTTCGAGCACAGGATCGACTCAGCCGCGCTCGGCGCCCGCGACCTGACCACATCGCCGTCGGCGGCGAGCGCGGGGGCCGCCGCCGGCGCCGCGCGGGCGCAGGTCGCTGAGCTGCACGCGCCGTTCACCCACCAGGAGATCATCCTGCGGAACGCGCTCTGCCTCGGCGACGAGGTCAGGATCAGCCCGTCGGGCGGCGCGCTGACCGGCAACCCGATGTTCGCCGCCGGGCTCGCCAGGATCGGCAGCGCCGCGACGGAGATTATGGCCGGCCGGGCCGATGTCGCGCTCGGCCACGCGACAAGCGGCCCCGCCTTGCAGCAGAACCTGATCTGCGTGATGGAGGCCAAGTGAAGCACCGGGCGGCGGTACTCGGGACCGGGCAGACTCATCACCGCAGCAAGCGGCTCGACGTGTCGATCGCCGGGCTGTGCCGCGAGGCGGCCGACCGGGCGCTGGCCGACGCTGGCGTCGGCATCGACCAGATCGACGCCGTCGTTGTCGGCAAGGCTCCCGACCTGTTCGAAGGCGTGATGATGCCAGAGCTTTACCTGGCGGACGCGCTTGGCGCGGTCGGCAAGCCGATGTTGCGAGTGCACACGGCCGGCTCGGTCGGTGGCGCCACCGGCATCGTCGCCGCCAGCCTGGTCCAGTCCGGAGTGCACCGCCGGGTGCTCGCCGTGGCATTCGAGAAGCAGTCTGAGTCCAACGCGATGTGGGCGCTGTCCATCTCACCGCCGTTCTCCATGCCGGTGCTCGCCGGCGCGGGCGGCTACTTCGCGCCCCATATTCGCTCCTACATCAGGCGCAGCGAGGCACCAGCGCACATCGGAGCGATGGTTGCGGCCAAGGACCGCCGCAACGGCGCGCGCAACGAGTACGCGCACCTGCGCCAGGCCGACATGACGATGGAGAAGGTGCTCGCCTCGCCGATGTTGTGGGACCCGGTCCGCTACGACGAGACGTGCCCGTCGTCGGACGGCGCGTGCGCGGTCGTACTCGGCGATCAGGCAGCGGCCGAGGCGTCCAGCCAGCCGGTTGCCTGGATCCGGGCGACCGCGATGCGCACCGAGCCGACCATGTTCTCAGGCAAGGACCATGTGAACCCGCGAGCAGGCGCCGACGCCGCCGCCGCGCTCTGGGCCGCGGCGGGGATCACCAGCCCGATCGACCAGATCGACGCGGCCGAGATATACGTGCCGTTCTCCTGGTTCGAGCCGATGTGGCTGGAGAACCTGGGCTTCGCGCAGCCCGGCCGGGGCTGGCGGCTCACCGAGTCCGGCGCCACCGAGATCGGCGGCCAGATCCCGGTGAACCCGTCAGGCGGCGTGCTCAGCTCCAACCCCATCGGCGCTTCTGGCCTGCTCAGATTCGCCGAAGCGGCGATGCAGGTCACCGGCAAGGCCGGGGAGCACCAGGTGCCTGGTGCCCGCACCGCGCTCGGCCACGCATACGGCGGCGGCTCGCAGTACTTCTCGATGTGGGTGGTCGGCGACACCCCCGGCTGAGACCGGGTCACAGGTGCCACTTCGGGCTCGCCACGACCGTCTCCCAGAAATCCAGCGAGCCCGGCGGCACCGCGCGGTCTACCCAGGGCCAGCCCTGCTTGGCGAGGTGCGGCGTGCCCTCGAGCGTGCCGTTGCCGACGTCGATTGACACGGTGACGCCGTCAGGCCTGGAGATATCGACGGCGTAATCGTAGTACCCGGCCACGTCAGCCTCGGTGACCAGTTTTCTCACGATGTCGCCGCTCGCCAGGACCGACCTGGTGCAAGTGATCGGCGGAGCGCCCGCCGGCCGCTTGCCCTCGTCCTTGTACAAGGGATTCGGGCAGTAGAGCTCGTCGCGCTTGTTCGCCCGCTTGAGATCCTGCCTGAGCTGCGACGCCGAAGGCCACCCCACGTTCGGGTAGCGCAGCTCCGCCTTGAGCTGCGCCATGGTCTCAGGCCCGCTGACGTCGACGATCATGTCCACCGCACCCTTGCTGTCGTCGAAGTTGAGCTCAAGCCAGCCGCGCATGTAGTAGGGGGCGACGTAGGTGACCTCGCCCTTGGGCAGCAGCGTCCGCAGCACGGCGAGCATCTGGGTCGGCGCCATGCCAGGGCCGTGCGCCAGCGGGACGGCCGGGCGGGCGTGGTGAGCCTTCGGCTTGGTCGCGCGGGCGTGGCGGTGACCGCCAGGTCCGGCGGGCGCTGATCCACCGGCTGTGCGCGAGGCTAGCTGCGCGGCGACGGTGACAGCCACCGCGATGGCCACGACCGAAACGCCCGCCGTCAGCGCGACCGCCAGCCGACGCCGCGCTCGGCGGATGCGTCCTTGCCTGGTGGCCTCGGCGATCACGGTCGCCATGTCAGGCTCGATGTCCTGGGCGACCGCCATGAAGATCGAGGTGATGTCGTCGTCTACCATCTGGGACTCCCCGCTTGTTGTGCGCCGAGGTATTCGCGAAGCTGCGCTATACCGCGGGTGTTCAGGCTCTTGACCGCGGCCGGCGTAGTGCCGAGGTAGCTCGCGACCGACTCGATGCTCAGGTCTTCCAGATACCTGAGCACCACGACGGTCCTGCTGCGAGGCGGCAGTGTGCGCAGCGCCGCTACCAGCGTCAGCCGGAGGTCGGCGTCTTTGTCACTGACCCCGGCCTCGAACACCTCAGCTACCGGCAGCTCGCCGTGCCGACGAAGCCGACGGCTGGAAAGGTAGGAGTTGACCAGCACGGAACGCGCGTAGGAGCCGACGTTGTCAGCCCGGCTCGCCCGGCCCCAGGCCACGAACAGCTTCGTCAGCGCGATCTGGACGAGGTCCTGCGCTTCGTGCCAGTCGCCGCACAGCAAGTAGGCGATCCTGAACAACTGACCGGCCTGTGCCGCCGCGAACTCGCTGAATTCGGTGTCAGCGGTCGCACTCTGTCTGGTCAACGTCACTCCTGGTGGGCATGCACGCCGGCGGAATGCTCACCCATCCAGACGCGACGAGACACCCGCTAGGTAGCGGGCCAGTTCTCCGGTTTAGCCGTAGCTCACAGGAAGCCGCTTGATGCCGTTCAGCCAGCCTGACCTCAGCCGCTCCGCGTCGCCGGCCTTGCTGATCTCCGGCATCGCGTCGGCGATGGCATTGAAGATCAGGTCGATCTCGAGCTTCGCGAGGTTGACGCCGATGCAGTAGTGCGCGCCAGTGCCACCAAAGCCCAGGTGCGGGTTCGGGCTACGGGTGACGTCGAACCGCTCGGGCTGGTCGAAGACCTCTTCGTCGAAGTTCGCCGACCGGTAGAGCAGGCCGAGTCGCTCCCCTTTCTTGATCTCCTGGCCGCGGATCACGGTGTCGGCCTTCGCGGTGCGCTGGAAGGCTGTCACCGGGGTCGCCCACCTGACGATCTCGTCCGCGGTGGTCTCCGGGCGCTCGGCGCGGTACAACTCCCACTGATCAGGGTGGTCGAAGAAAGCGAGCATGCCGTGCGATATGGCGTTCCTCGTCGTTTCGTTGCCGGCCACCGACATCAAGATCACGAAGTACCCGAACTCGTCGGAAGACATCTGGCCACCGTCGATCTCGGCATTGACCAGCCTGGTGACGATGTCGTCGCGCGGGCATTGCTTACGGTCCTGCGCCATCACCATCGCGTAGCCGACAAGCTCGGCGGCCGCCATCGTTCCGGCCTCGCCGAACTCGGGGTCGTCGTAGCCGACCATCGTGTTCGACCACTCGAAGATCTTCTTGCGATCCTCTTGCGGCACCCCGATCAGGTCGGCGATAGCTTGCAGCGGCAGTTCGCAGGCGATGTCGGTGACGAAGTCGCCTGTCCCAGCCTCGATCGCGGTCTTGACGATTTGCCCGGCGCGCTCGGTCAGCCGGTCTCTCAGGTTGTTGATCGCCCGAGGGGTGAACCCGCGCGACACGATCTGCCGCAGCTTGGTGTGCTGCGGCGGGTCGATGTTGAGCAGAATCAGCCTCTGCAGGTCGATACTGTCCTTGATGTCGGTGCCGTGCCTGATGATCGCGGTGTTCTCCCAGCTGCCGAACAGGTCGCTGTTCCGCGAGATCTCGACGACGTCAGCGTGCTTGCTGACGACCCAGAATCCTCCGTCGTCGAAGCCGGCGTCGGGCTGCGAGTTCCACCAGATCGGAGCGGCTCGTCGCAGTTCGGCAAGCTCTTCGGTGGGGACGCGATGCGCGTACAGGTCAGGGTCGGTGAAGTCGAATCCCGCGGGTATCCGTAGCTCTGTCATCGCTGCCTCCGGGCCGGTCGGCTGCCGCATCGGTGCCGCTTAACACGTATCCGCTGGCTGTAACACGTTCTAGCCGATTCAACCACGCCCGATGACGGCGGCGGAACCGGCAAGGGACGAAAACAGGAACACGTTCTAGTATTGAGGGGAATGCGCCGCTTATCGCCGATCAGCAGGGAGGTAGCCGATGGGGACCGCCGTCATCGTGGACGCCGTCAGGACGCCGATCGGCAAGCGCAACGGCAGCCTGTCTGGTCTGCACGCGGCCGAGATACTCGGTGCCGCGCAAGTTGGGCTAGTCGAGCGGGCGGGCATTGACCCGGCGCTGGTCGACCAGATCGCTGGCGGCTGCGTGACTCAGGCCGGGGAGCAGTCCAGCAATGTCACAAGGACCGCCTGGCTGCACTCGGGCATGCCGCACGGGACCGGGTGCCAGACCCTTGACGCGCAATGCGGTTCAGCGCAGCAGGCCGTGCACTTGATCGCCGGGCTGATCGCGGCCGACGCGATCGAGGTCGGGATCGCGTGCGGCGTCGAGGCGATGAGCAAGGTGCCACTCGGGACCGCCGCACAGGCGGGCGGGACCAGCCCCCGGCCGGCCAGCTGGACGATCGACATGCCCAACCAGTTCGTCGCCGCCGAGCGGATAGCGAAGCGGCGCGGCCTGACCCGGGCCGACCTGGACGCCTTCGGCTTGGCGTCGCAGCAGCAAGCAGCGCGAGCCTGGGCTGGCGGACACTTCGATCGCGAGGTGCTTGCCGTCAAGGCGCCGGTGCTGGGCGCCGACCGGCAGCCGACCGGCGAGACCGCGACGGTAGACCGTGACCAGGGCCTGCGCGAGACCAGCGCAGAAGCGCTCGCCGCGCTCAAGCCGGTGATCGAAGGCGGCTTGCACACGGCAGGCACCTCGTCGCAGATCTCCGACGGCGCGGCGGCCGTGCTGCTCGTGGGCGAAGCTCGTGCACGCGCTCTCGGCCTGCGGCCACGTGCCAGGATCATCGCCCAGTGCCTGATCGGCGACGAGCCTTATTACCACCTCGATGGGCCGGTCGCGGCAACCGAACGGGTCTTGCACAGAAGCGGAATGGCGCTTTCTGACATCGACTTGTTCGAGGTGAACGAGGCGTTCGCGTCTGTCGTACTTTCCTGGATGAGCGTGCACCGCCCCGATCCGGACAAGGTAAACGTCAACGGCGGCGCCATAGCGCTCGGACACCCGGTCGGCAGCACCGGCTCGCGCCTTATCACCACCGCGCTGCACGAACTCGAGCGCCGCGACGCCACCACCGCGCTGATCTCCATGTGCGCCGGCGGCGCCATGGCCACCGCCACAATCATCGAGCGCACCTAGCCCACCCCCCGCATCCACCCCACCCACCGCATCTGCCCCACCCACCGCATCTACCCCACCCACCGCACCCACCCCACCTATCCCAGCCGGGGGCGGCCGCGGCGCGCGGAAATCCGGCCGGTGCTAGCCGGCGGCGCACCGGCGCGCG
>DATNEK010000078.1:0-14091 GCA_035553055.1 Streptosporangiaceae bacterium
CGCGACCACCGGCCGGCTACTGCCAGCACAACGCCGATCCCGCACATCACACGGCAATCATCCGCAGTAGTCACTGAACCCCGCGCTACCAGCCCCCACGCAGGACTTCGAATGCCATCCGCATAGTCCGGCGGATGTCCCGCGCCGCCGGCTCCCGCCGAAATTGCACCGCGAGTCCCACCTGCACCACGAGGCCCCGGTGAGCGCGATGAATACCCGAATCCATCGCACGCCAGCCCACCGACCTCCGCGATGGATCCGGCAATTCACACCCGATTTCCGCGATGGATCCGGGTATCCATCGCGGAAGTAGTTGTGCCCGAGCCGATGAAACCGGGGATCCATCGCGCCCGCTGCGCCCGCCGCAGGTCGGCACTGACCGGTGCGGCGCGACGGGCCCGGGCATGGGCGTGGTGAGCGGGTTAGTGGCGGTCGGAGCGGCGCAGGAAGTGTCCCTGACGATGCGGGCCGAGCCGCTCTTTGATTCGTTCGGCGATCTGGGCGCTGGTGATCTCGCCTGCCAGCTTGCAGGCGGCGGCGGCACCACGCTGCGTCGAGGCCCCGTGCGCGATGACCACGGTGCCTTCGAGGCCAAGCAGGGCGGCGCCGCCGTAGGTCTCGGGATCGAACCGGCTCCGCAGCTCGCGAAGTTCCTTGCGAGCGAGCATCGCTCCGAGCCGGGCGCTACGTGAGCCGCCCAGCGCCGATCTGAGCTGTGCGGCCGTGAACGCGGCCGTGCCTTCGAGCGTCTTGAGCGCGATGTTCCCTGAGAAACCGTCGGCGACTACAACGTCCACCTTGCCGGCGAGCAGGTCGCCGCCCTCGACGTTGCCGACGAAACTGATAGGCATGGCGCCATGGGTCGGCTCGGCGACGAGCAATTCGTACGCGCGCTTGGTCAGCTTGTTGCCTTTGCTGGGTTCTGTGCCGATCGACAGCAACCCAACCCTGGGCTTGATGATGCCGAACGCCACTTCCGCATAGGCGGCGCCAAGCTGCGCGAACTGGGCGAGCACCTCGGGTTTCGGGTCGGCGATCGCTCCAGCGTCGATCAGGAGCGTCGGCGTCGGACGGGTGGGCAGCGAGACCGCCAACGCAGGCCTGATGACGCCCGGCAGGTTGCGTAGCCGCAGCCGGGCGACGGCGACGATCGCGCCTGTTGAACCCGCCGACATGACGGCGGTGGCCTGACCAAGGTGGACGAGCTGGCATGCCACCGCGATGCTCGATCTGGGCCGCCGCCAGCTCGCCAGCGCGCCCTCGGACATCGCCACCGAGTCCTCCGCGGTGACGAGCCTGATCTGGCCGAGCAGGCCATGCTCGGCCAGCAGCGGCCTGACCTGACCCGGCTTGCCGATCAGGATAATGCGGGTGCCCCACGTGCGGAACGCGTCGACCGCGCCGGCGACTATCTCTCCCGGAGCATTGTCGCCGCCCATCGCGTCCACCGCGATGACCGGCTGCGGCGGCCTGATCTGACCGCCTTGGTGGGCGTCGAGGTGCAACCCCCTGCGCGGCTCGACCGGCGCAGCCCCAGCCGGCTCGATAGCCAGGCTCCGCGATTGAGTCACGCTGGTGCCTGAGAGGCCTCCGGCTGCGGTGCGTCCTGTGTCGGCGCCGGGCGGGCGTCGGTAACGACGCGCTTGATCGCAAGGCAGCTGAGCGCGGCGACACCGAGCACGGCAATCGGCATGATCATCGTCTGGTGCATCGCGGTGACGTACCCGAAGGAGAACGCCTCACGCGCGATCCGCCCGATGGTCGCGATGACTGAGGGCGGCGTGCCGGGCGGCAGCTTGATATGGCCGCCGCCTTGCCCGACGGCCGCCCCGCTCTGTGCTGCCTTTGTGAAACCGGCGAGGAACTGGCTGCGTGCCTGAGGCGGCAGCACGCGATCTCTAGCCTGCGCCGCGGCGGGCAATGCGACAGTCAACCGGTTCTGCAGCAGCGCACCGATAGCTGCGGTACCGATCACCGCACCGACCTGCCTGGTCGTGTTGATCATCCCCGACGCCGCGCCAGCTAGCCGCGGTTGCACGCTGCGCATGGCCGTCGTCGTCATCGGCGCGAACGTGCAGCCCATGCCGAACCCGGCGACGGCCAGCGGTGCCAGGAAGTCCGGCCAGGTCGAAAGCGGGCTGGCGATAGCGGCGAGCCAGCCCATGCCGCCGGCGAACAGCAGGATGCCAATGAACAAGATGAACTTGCCGCCGATACGGTCGGTCAGGCGGCCGGCTACCGGAGCGACGAACATCGAGACCAGCGAGGCGGGCGACATCGCGAGGCCGGCCTTGAGCGCTGAGAATCCAAGCGCCGACTGCAAGTAGATGGTCAGCGGCAGGAAGATGCCCATCATGCCGATGGCGATGGCGCCTGACATCCAGTTCATCAGGCTGAAATTCCGGTCGCGGAACATCGCGAAAGGAACGAGCGGCTCCTGTGCCTGCGTCCTTGCCTGCACGAACAGGAAGACGCCGAGAAACACCACGCCGACGCCGATCACCAGCGGTATCGAGATGATCGAGGTGATCTTCCCCCAGTTGTACTTCTGGCCCTCGACCAGGCCGTAGCAGATCGCGAGCAGCGCCACGCTGGCAAGCACAACCCCGGCGACGTCCAGCTTGTGCTCAGTGCCGGTGCGCAGATCCGGGATCATGAGCACGCCGAGAGCGATGACGGCCAGGCCGATCGGCACGTTGATAAAGAAGATGTACCGCCAGTCGAACGCCGTGACGAGCAGCCCGCCAAGCGTCGGACCCGCTATCGTCGCGACGCCGGCTACCGCTCCCCAGATGCCAAAGGCAGCGCCACGCCGCTCTGGCGGGAACACCATCGTGAGTATTGCCAGCGTCTGCGGCATGAGCAACGCTGCCCCGATCCCCTGGACAGCGCGGAACCCGATCAGCCAGCCGACTGTCGGGGAGAAGCCGCAGGCCGCCGAAGCGACGGTGAACAGCGCCACCCCGATGATGAACAGCTTTCGCTGACCTCGCAGGTCACCGAGCCGACCCGCGGTAATCAGCAGCACGGCCAGCACGAGCGCGTAGGCGTTGATCACCCACAAGACCCCGTCGAGCGAAGCGTGCAGCTTCGCGATCATGTTCGGGATCGCGATGTTCACGATCGTCAGGTCAAGCAGGGTCATGAAGAACCCAAGCGAAACGACGATCAGCACGACCCACGGATTGCCGCGGTACTTAATCACGATCCCTGACCCTTCTAAGCCCCCGCACAAGTATCTCTAGCTTGATGTTAGGGCTTGATGCCGACAGTTTGGCGGTCGCTTCCCATGCCCGGCCGGACGCGAGCGCCGAAGGCGGGCACAGTATGCTCCGGCCATGAACTTGAACGGTGTCGCTGCGATCGTCTCCGGCGGGGCTAGTGGCCTTGGCGAGGCGACGGTACGAGATCTAGCCGCGGCCGGCTGCCACGTCGTGGTCGCCGACCTTAATGAGGAGCGGGGCAAGGCGGTCGCTGATTCTGTCGGTGGCGTATTCGCCAGGACCGACGTCGCCGACGAAGCGTCAGTCACCGAGGCGGTCGCCGCG
Organism: Streptosporangiaceae bacterium; assembly: GCA_035553055.1. Lineage (GTDB taxonomy): Bacteria > Actinomycetota > Actinomycetes > Streptosporangiales > Streptosporangiaceae > Chersky-822. The sequence continues at coordinate 3,549 of DATNEK010000078.1, forward strand.
GCGCAGGCACTCGGTGCCCCGCTGCGGGTCGCGGTGAGCTGCGCTGGCATCGGCTGGGCGGCTCGCACCGTCGGCCGGGATGGGACGCCGCACGATCTGGGCGTCTACCGTAAGGTCATCGACATCAATCTGATCGGCACGTTTAACGTCATGCGCATTGCCGCGGCCGCGATGGCTAAGACCGAACCGGCCGACTCCGATGGTCAGCGCGGAGTGGTTGTCAACACCGCTTCGATCGCCGGGATCGAGGGTCAGACCGGTCAGATCGCCTACTCGGCTTCCAAGGGCGGCATTATCGGGATGACCGTCCCCGCCGCGAGGGACCTCAGCGCGATCGGGGTACGGGTCAACACCATCTGTCCAGGCATCATCGACACGCCTATCTACGGTGCCGGGCCGGCAAGCGATGAGTTCAAGGCCAAGCTGATCGCTCCTGTGGTGTTCCCCAAGCGCATGGGCACGGCGGCCGAGTTCGCGAAGCTCGTCCGGTCGCTGATCGACAATGACTACATGAACGCCGAAGTGATCAGGTTCGACGGCGGTATCCGCTTCCAGCCCAAGTAGTCCAGGCCACAACTCAGGCGCAGCGCCCGTGCGCCGCAGCCACTTCCCACCGCACCGCCCGCGCCGCGAGGATCAGGAGGCACCGCAATGGCTGACGCCATTCGCACGGAGGTAGCTGACAGCGTCGCTGTCATCACGATTGACAGGCCACAGGCGCGCAACGCGGTCAACGGTGAAGTCGCGCGCGGCATCGCGGCCGCGATCGAGGACTTCGATAACCGCGGCGACGTCAGCGTTCTTGTGCTGACCGGTGCTGGCGGAACCTTCAGCGCGGGGATGGATCTTAAGGGCTTCCTCGCCGGTGACGCCCCGATCGCGGTCGGCCGCGGTTTCGGCGGAATCGTGGAGCGGCCGCCGGCCAAGCCGGTGATCGCGGCCGTGGAGGGATACGCCTTGGCCGGCGGCTTCGAGTTGGTGCTTGCCTGCGACCTCGTGGTAGCCAGCGAGGAGGCCAGGTTCGGGCTGCCTGAGGTCAGGCGTGGCCTGGTGGCCGGCGCCGGCGGGCTGCTCAGGCTGCCGAACCGCATCCCCTACCACCTGGCGATGGAGATCGCCCTCACCGGCGAGCACTTCAGTGCCGCGAAGCTCGAGGCCGCTGGCCTGGTCAACAAGCTCGTCCCGGCCGGGGAGGCGCTGTCGGCAGCGAAAGAACTCGCGCACAAGGTCGCACTTGGAGCTCCGCTGGCTCTGGCGGCGACCAAGCGCGTGATCGTCGAGTCGGCCGATTGGCCGGCGGGCGAGGCGTTTGGTAAGCAGAGCGAGATCATCGGTCCTATCTTCGGGTCGAAGGACGCGATGGAGGGCGCGATGGCATTCGCGGAGAAGCGCCAGCCGGTCTGGCGGGGCGAGTAAAACTAGGGCCAGCAACCACGGGTGAGCGCGGGCCTGGCAAGGTCGGCCGCGACAGTGGCCGGCGCCGGCTAATCTGCCGGAGCCAGGGAGGACACGATGGTAGTTCCGCGGCTCAGCGTCGTTGTGCCGTTCTATAACAACGCTGATCAGCTTGCTGACTGCCTGACCTCGATCGCCGAACAGACCATGACCGACCTGGCCGTCATCATGGTCGACGACGGCTCGACAGACGGCAGCGCGGAGATCGCCGCCGCCCAGGCCGCCGCCGACAGCAGGTTCACGCTGCTGCGGGTGCCAAACGGCGGGCCGGGCTCGGCGCGCAACCACGGCGTCGCGGTCGCAACCGGCGAACTGCTCGCCTTCGTGGACGCAGATGACCTGCTGCCCCCTGACGCGTACGCCACGATGGTCGAGGTGCTCGACCAAGGGACTTCCGACTTCGTCTGCGGCGGCGTGCTGCGACTGACCACCACCGGGCTTGTCCCTTCCGGCCTGCACGACCAGGCGATCAAGACCCGTAGGCTCGGTACTCACATCAGCCGGTCGCCCGAGCTTTGCTACGACATCTCGGTGTGGAACAAGCTGTTCCGCCGGTCGTTCTGGGATGACGCGGGACTCCGCTTTCCTGAGGGCATGCTGTGGGAAGACCTGGTCGCGATGACAAAGGCGCATGTCATCGCGCGCTCGGTCGACGTGATCACCGATCCCATCTACCTCTGGCGGGACAGGAACAAAGGCGCACCTTCGATCACCCAGTCGCGCACCAGCATCGCCAACTTCCGCGACCGCATCAGCGCGCTTGGCATGATCGACGACTTCCTGCGGGCACGGGCCACCCCGGCTTTGCTCCGCCAGCATCAGCACAAGGCACTGGTCAACGACTTGTGGTTGTACGTGCGGGACCTGCCTGCGACCAGTCGCGAGTACCAGCACGAGTTCGTCACTCTGGCGGGAGGCTACCTGCGGCAGGTGGACAAACGGGTCAGCGCGGCTCAGCCGACCACCAGGAAGCTGGCCTACTATCTGATCAGCCGCGACCGGCAAGCCGACCTCATCGAATACACGCGGTGGCTCGCCGCGAACCCGGGCAGAACACCGCCGATGGTGCGTTCGTTGGGCCGGCTGCGCGCCGACCTGCCGTTCCGCACCGCGCGGGGCGAACGTCGTGCCGGAGGCGCGCAGGGCATGCGTCGTGCCGGAGGCGCGCAGGATAGGCGTCGTGCCGGAGGCGCGCAGGATAAACGTCGTGCCGGAGGCGCGCAGGACAGCCGGGTGCCGGACAGCGTGTTCCGGCCGCTGTGGCGGGAACTTGACCCCGAGGTCCAGGTCGACTCGATCGCCTGGCGCGACAAGTCGCTCGTGATCGAGGGCAGCGCGTACGTGCCGTCAGTGAACATCGCCAAGCGGAGAAATACCAGCAAGCTCGTGCTGCTCATGCCCCGGGCTCGTGGTCGGCCGCCGATAGTGCTGCCCGCCCGATCGGCGTACCGGCCCGACGTGACGCGGACTTTCGGCCAAGGCCGCTACAGCTACGACTGGGCCGGTTTCTTTTGCCAGGTGAACCCGCGCTGGTTCGGCGTGGCTGGTCGCTGGCTGACCGGCGAGTGGGACTGCTTCGTGCTCGTCAGGGGCCGCTCGGTGTGGCGCCCCGCCCGGTTGCACACGCCCGGTCCGGGGGCCGAGGATCCGCAGCCGATTCAGGTCGCGCCTGGGGTCACCTTGGGCGCGCACTGGGTCGGAAGGCGCTTGCGTATTCGGCTGACCCGCGATTCGCTGGTCACCGCCGCGGCTGCGAGCCACGCCAGCGACACGCCCGGCCAGGCAGCCGCCACCGGGGTGGTCATCAGCCAGGGCTGGACCGCGGATGGCAAGCTCGTGCTGCGGGGCACGCTGCCTGAGCTGACGGCCGACGTCAGCGGCTATCAGGTCGTGCTACGCCAACTCGACGGCTGGACCAGGCACGTGGTGCCGATCACCGAAACGCCCGATCAGTCCAAGCCGGGCACCTTCCGCGTCGAAGTCCCGGTCGCCGCCATGGACGTCTTCGGTGATCTTGTGCCGCTCCGAGATGGCCGCTGGTCCATCGAAGTGCGGCCCGCGACCGGCGATCACTCCGACGAACTCGATCCCCAAGATCTCGCCGTGGTGCCAGCCGCCACCGACAATCGCGAAGTCCGCGCCGCCGGAAAGACGTACCGCTGCGCGCCCGATCCACAAGGCGGCCTGCTCCTGCGAGTCGGCCCGCGGTTGCGGCTCTTCGAACGCGGCCGGATCAGGCGGCGCTTGCTTCGCGACCTGTACTACCCGCTGCAGCGCAGGCGCCTGCTGCGAGATTCGATACTTTTCGTCAGCTTCGACGGCCGCTCATGCACCGACAGCCCGCTGGCCATCGCGCAGGAGCTTCGCCGTCGCGGTGATCGGCGCGAGCAGGTCTGGGCGGTGCGTGATCGCTCGGTGCCGGTGCCGCCCGATGCCAAGTCCGTGCTGATCGGCACCGCCGGCTACTTCGCGGCGCTCGGCCGGTCGCGCTACCTGATCGCGAACGACCACCTGGCGGAGCCTCATCGCGCCCGGCCAGGTCAGCAATACGTGCAGACCTGGCACGGCACTCCGCTCAAGCGCCTCGGGTACGACATCGTCAAGCCGGCCTTCGCGAGCGGCAGTCGGTTCTTCGAGTTCATGGCCGGTGACGTCGCCCAGTGGGATCTGCTCATCTCGCCGAACCCATTCAGCACGCCGATCATGCGTCAGGCCTTCAGGTACGCCGGGGAAATAAGCGAGACCGGCTACCCGCGCGATGACGCGCTGCTCGTCGGCCAGATCCCGGCCAAGACCGCCAGGACCAGGCAGCGGCTCGGCCTTCCCGCGGGCAAGCGGATCGCGATGTACGTACCGACCTGGCGCGATAATCAGCATGACGGCGCGGTTTACCGGTTCGAGCTTCGGCTTGATCTGGCAGCGGCCAGGCAGCGCCTAGCCGACGACTTCGTGCTGCTGATCAGGGGTCACCATCTGATGGCCGGGTGGGAACCCGCGGCCGCCCACGCGGGTTTCGTCTTCGATGTCACCGGCTACCCGGACATCAACGACCTGCTCGGCTTGACCGATGTGCTCATCACTGATTATTCGTCGGTGATGTTCGACTTCGCGCCGACAGGCCGTCCGATGCTTTTTTTCACCTATGATCTTGAGCACTACCGCGACCAGCTTCGCGGCTTCTACTTCGATTTCACCGCCGCAGCGCCCGGGCCGCTGCTCACGACGTCTGACCAGGTGGTGACCGCGCTCGCCGATCTCGACGCGGTAGCGGCCAGCTACCGGCAGGCGCACGCGGATTTCACGGCCAGGTTCTGCCCGCTGGACGATGGCAAAGCGTCAGCGCGGGCATATGACCGGATATTCAGAGGCTAAGCTGCCTGTTTGGAATCTGCGACATTTTGCATAACGCATCGCACGTGGTCGGATGTCGCTGGCTAGGCCGGCGCTGGCGGGAGAGGTGTTCGAATGCGTAGCGCCCGGGCCAGCACCACTACGCCTGAGTCGACCGCGCACCGGCTGACCGCCGGCGAGCGGGACGTTGGTCAAAGGCCGACCGAGCGGGCTGGACCGGGCCGGCTGCCCGGCCCACTGGTCGTCGTCGTGCCGATGCTGGCCGAACTGGTCGTGGGCGGCTACCGGATCAGCGGGCCGTCGCTGTGGCGCGACGAGGCGGCCACGATATCCGGCTCGCAACGCCCGCTGTCCGCGATCATGGCGTTGACGCTGCATCAGGACGCCGTGCACGGCGCCTACTACCTGCTCATGCATGCGGTGATAGCGATCGGCGGCATCACCGAGACGGCGTTGCGACTGCCGTCGCTGATCGCGATGTGCCTGGCGGTCGGCCTGACAGCCTCGCTTGGTGTGCGGCTCGCTGACAACTGCGGACTGCCGGCGCCAAGATTGCTTGGCCTGCTTGCCGGGCTGCTTCTCGTCGTCGTGCCGCTCACTACCAGGTACGCACAGGAAGCCAGGCCGTACGCGCTGGCCACGCTGTTCGCCGTGGCGGCCACGTACCTGCTGGTGCGCGCGGCCGCTGACGAGCGCTGGCCGTGGTGGGTCGGCTACGCCGCGGCGCTCACCCTGACCGGACTTGTCAACCTCTTCGCCGTGTTGCTGGTGATCGCCCATGGCCTTAGCCTCCTCGCGGCGCGAACGTCAGCGTCCGCCGATGTGCCACCCGAAGGAACTCGGCTGGCCAGCGGAACGCTCAGGCGCTGGCTGATCGCCGTCGTGGTCGCCGGCGTCTTGCTCGCACCGCTCGCGGCAGCGAGCATGAGTCAATCCGGCCAGCTCAGCTGGGTGACCCGCCCAGACCCGTCGACGGTCGCCAGCTTGATCAGGGATTTCTCCGGCGCCACGGTGGCGATCCCGGTCATCGCCGCGCTTGGCCTGCTCGGCTGCGGTGCCTGGCCTGGCCTGCGGCGCGGTCTCGGCCGGCTGACGCTTGCCTGGGTCGCGCTGCCGTGGCTGCTCGTGCCGCCGGCAGCGCTGCTCGCGATCTCGCTCGCCGATTCGCTCTACGTCGAGCGCTACGTAGTGTTCTGCCTGCCCGCGCTCTCCTTGCTTGCCGCCGCCGGGCTGGTGTGGTTGGCCAAGTTGACCCGCGATGCGGCCGCCGCCCGCGGCGTTGCCGCTGGGAGGATCCGGCTGCTTGCCCTGCTCCCGTCGGCACTGCTCGCCGTGGCGGTCATCGCCGCGCTTATCGGGCCGCAGCGGGCGATCAGGCTGCCTTCAGCACGGGCCGATAACCTGCGCGCGGTAGCCGCCGTGCTGACCGCGAATGAGCGGCCGGGAGACGCGATCTTGTACCTCCCGTGGGACACGGCGGTGATCAGCAAGGCCTATCCAGCGCCTTATGCCAAGCTCCGCGATGTCGGGCTCAGCCAGACGCCGATCGCGTCGGCAACACTGCGCGGCCTGCCTGCCACGCCGAGCGTGATCGCGGCCAGATTGCGCGGCCGATCAAGGGCCTGGACGGTGCAGTGGACGCAGGCGCTGCCGTCGGCAGGACCGGCGAGAACCGGTCTAGTCACAGCCGCCGGCCTGAGATTGATTCGGCGCTGGCGGATCGCCTCTGTCCTGCTGAGCCTCTACGCGCGAGGTTGAGTGCTCGCGCGAGCTGGCTGACCGGGAGGGGGTCGGCCAGCCAGCCTCCTATCGCGCGGCCGCGGTGACTCGCGGTGTACTACTGGTCGCGAGCTGCTGACGCAGCTTGCCGCGGCCGCGATGCAGTCTGGACATAACGGTTCCGATCGGGGTACCCATCATGGCAGCGACCTCACGGTAGGGGTAGCCCTCTACATCAGCGAGCCAGATGGTCGTTTTGAAGTCGTCAGGAAGTTCGCGTAGCGCGGCGAGCGCGGCTGAGTCCGTCATCTTGTCCAGCGCCTCGGCTTCGGCCGACCTGGCCGGTCCGGTCAGCGGGTCATTGCCAACCTGCCAGTCCTGGTGCGGGTCGGCTCCGGGGGTGATGGCCGGCTCGCGCTTGGTCTTGCGGTAGTTGTTGATGAACGTGTTGGCGAGGATCCGGTGCAGCCAGGCGCGCAGGTTCGTGCCTGGAGTGAACTGGTGGTAGGCGGTGTACGCCTTGGTCAGGGTCTCCTGAACCAGATCCTCGGCATCAGCCGGGTTGCGCGTCATACGCAACGCCGTCGGGTAAAGCTGGCCGAGATATGGCCGTATCTCCTGGTCAAAGTCGGAGCTGACGCCCGGCGCTGACACCCCGGCGCTCTCCGTGGCGCTGGCCAGGGGTGATGACCTGCCAGAACCCCCCGTTGTTCGGGCGGCCGCTGGTGTAGTTGCGTGTGCGATTGCGGCGGCAGTCATGCGAACGTTTGCTCCCTCGGGCTGGGGCTCCCTCGTGCTCGGTCACCTACTAAGACGTCGCCGCGGGCTGACAGGATTCGTGATTTGGGTTACACGCCAGTTACACACGGTCATGAAGCCTTCTCCACATACCTCTCTGACGCTACTGCCGCCGTTCCGGTTCACTTGACTTTCACCCCGATGTTGATGACCTGCGCGTATTTGCCTGGTGCCAGGCAGGTGAGCTACGTTCGAAGCAGGTGCGAGTTGACATTGCGTGGAGGCGGAAGTGGCTTGGACGCGCGAGAGGTACGGGCCAGTGACACCACGCGGTTGCTGGCCAGGCGAGGGCGACAGATCCGATACCCGCCCCGGCGACTCCAAGGACAGGCGGGGCTGCTGGCCCGATCCGCACGACATGCCTAGCGGCGACATCCGCCCAGCCGACGTTATCCGCATGATCATGCGCGGCCTCCGCCGCTAGAGGCTTGGATCAGGCCGTCGCCGCGGCCGACCGCCCCTGCGGTCCATAGCCGGCCAGCGCCCGTCTTAGCCGGTCGCGACCGCGGTGTAGCCGAGACATCACCGTGCCAATGGGAGTGCCCATCATGGCGGCGACTTCCCGGTACGGGTACCCCTCGATGTCGGCGAGATAGACCGCGGTACGGAAGTCGGTGGGCAGATCGCGTAGGGCGCGGAGCACCTCAGAGTCGCCGAGCCGGTCAAGCGCCTCGGCTTCGGCCGATCGCGCCACCGGGGCGAACGCGTCGTCTTCCTGCCGCCATCCGTCGGGCATATCGGGCGCGGCGGCTAGCGTCGGTTCGCGCCTGGTCTTCCTGTAGCTGTTGACGAACGCGTTCGACAAGATCTTGTGCAGCCATGCGCGGAGGTTCGTCCCCGGCCGGAATTGATTGAACGCGACGTAAGCCTTGGCGAGCGTCTCCTGCACTAGGTCTTCGGCATCGCTCGGGTTGCGGGTCATCCGGAACGCGGCCTGATGGAGCTGAGCGATGTAGGGCCGCACCTGTTGCTCGAAGTCGGCGCGGTTATCCCCGGCGGTCATCGCGTCCTTCGCCTCGTCGCTAATGAATACCACCCCCCGGCCCGCCACCGAACTGGTCGGTGCATCAATCAATTAACATAGCATGGCGTCGCCATGACGCTCTCAAAGGCGCAGGTCAACCCTTCTTCCGGCGTTCGCGGGCCGGTCAGATCCAGCTGTGGAACCACATCCGTTGCTGCCAGGACGGCTCGGGCAGCGGCTGCGCGGCCAGCACCGGATACAGGTAAGCGAAGTTGGCGAGCACAAGCAGCAGATAAGCTCCGGCGATCACCGCCCCAATGGCCCGCCGTCCGGCCGGTGCGTTCGCCGGGCCAATGATAAGGCCGATACACAACGTGATCGCGATCACCAGGAACGGCAGGAAGACGATCGCGTAGAAGTAGTACTCGGTGCGGTTGTCGTGCAAGGTGAACCAGAACCACGGCAGCCAGCCCGCGGCCACGCCGACCAGGGCGGCCCCGGCTCGCCAGTCCCTCCGGCTGATCCACCAGGCCAGGCAGAACACAAGCGCGGGTATCGATGCCCACCAGATAGCTGGCGTGCCGATCGCGAGCACCTCGTCCCAGCACTTTCCGCCGCAGCCCCTCGGCTCAGTGAAATAAAACGAGACCGGTCGGCCAAGTACCAGCCAACTCCACGGCTTCGACACGTAGCCCTGCTGCGAGCGCAGGCCCAAGCCAAAGCCCAGCATCGACTTCTGGTACTGATACCAGGAGTCCAGGGTGGACCAGATCGGCACGTGGTTGCCATTGAGTGCCGCCCAGTTCCTGTCGTACCCGAGACTGCTCGTGAACCAGCCTGACCAGGTGGCCGCGTAGGTGACGAACGGTATCGCGATGAACGTCACCGGCAGCCAGACGACGTCGCTGCGCAGCACGCCAACGAGGCGTTCCCGGTAGCCGGCGGCTCGGCGGGCGCCAAGATCCCACGCGATCGCCATCACCGCGAAGGCCAGCAGGAACCAGATGCCGTTCCACTTCGATGCGACCGCGCAGCCGAGGAACAGACCCGCGAGCACCCGCCGCCACCTGATGCCCAGATTGGGGCCACCGCCGGGCAGGTCAACGCCAGGGACGCCGCCTGTCCCGGCCGCCATATCAGCCTGGGGGAGCGACCCCCCGGAGCCCCCCGCCATGGCCGCCTCGGCGATCTTGCCCCGCATGTGGTCACGGTCGAGCACGAGCATGCCGAAAGCGGCGAGCACCCAGAACATCACGAAGATGTCGAGTATCGCGGTGCGACTGAGCACTAGCTCGAGCCCGTCGAGTGCCAGGAGCAGGCCAGCCGCGCAGCCGAGCAGCGTTGACCTGGTCATCCGCCTGACGATCCTGGCGATCAGCAGGATCGAGAGCGTGCCGACCGCCGCCGTGGCAAACCGCCAGCCGAACGGAGTCAGGCCGAACAGCCACTCGCCGACCGCGATCATGATCTTGCCGAGCGGCGGGTGGACGACGTACTCGCCAGTGCCTGCGAGTATGTGCGTCCCGCCGTGCGCGAGCAGATGGTCGACAACGTTGCGGTTCTTGGCGCTGTCGATGGCGTTCATCTCGACGCCATGCTTGAGAATCCCGTAGGCGTCAGGTACGTAGTAGGTCTCGTCGAACACCACCGCGTGCGGAGTGCCCAGCCGGTAGAACCGAAGGAACCCACCGAACACCGTGATGAGCAGCGGGCCGAGCCAGCCCCACACCGACGGTGGCGGCATCGGCGGCACCAGGCGGTCCCGCAGTGACTCGCCTGGCTCCCGATTCCACGCCTGTATCGCCTCGATCGTCGGGGCGTACCCGAAAGCTCTCATCGCAGTCATCGTAGATGCCATCAGGCAATAGCGTGGGCAGCGATGAACGGTGAAGCGGGCGAGCACGGTGCCTCCAACCAGGAGGGCAGGCTGATTCTGGCGGCGGCGCCGATCGGCCGGCCTGAGGATGCCTCGACGTCGCTGGTCTCGGCGCTGCGGGCCGCCGAGGTGATCGCGGCCGAGGACACCCGCAGGCTGCGCAGACTAGCCGCCGCGCTCGACGTGCCGGTATCCGCCCGGCTGATCTCCTACTACGACGACGTCGAGGCCGAGCGCGTGCCCGGGCTGATCGACCACCTGGTCAGTGGCCGGGACGTGCTGCTGATCACCGACGCCGGAATGCCGGGCATCAGCGACCCCGGCTACCGCCTGGTCGTCGCCGCGGTCGCGGCCGGGGTTGACGTGACCGTCCTGCCGGG
>DATNEK010000079.1:0-24243 GCA_035553055.1 Streptosporangiaceae bacterium
GGCGTGTGCGTGCCCGACCCGGTGAACGGCGGCTGCGTCAAGCCATTCGTCGATCACAAGGACTCCAACCAAGGCGGCCCACACGACAACTCCAACGCCCTGGCCGACATCAACAAAGGCATGATGAACGGTTACGTCGGGCAGGCTGAACTGCACTGCCATGGCGTGGCGCCATGCCCGACCGATGTCATGGGCTACCACACGAAGTCCGACATCCCGGACTACTGGGCCTACGCGAAGAACTTCGTGCTCAGCGACCACTTCTTCGAGTCAGATCATTCGTGGAGCTTCCCCGCTCACCTCTTCCTGGTCTCGGGCTGGTCAGCGAGCTGCAAGACGGCCAGCCCGGTGAGCTGCACGGGCACCGACGATCCACGAGACAGGACAGCGTCGGACCCGAGGCCGTTCGCCTGGACCGACCTCACTTGGCTGCTCAACCGCGACCACGTGAGCTGGGGTTACTTCCTCGACGGCGGCGCCGGGAAGGGCGGCGTTCCTGAGATCTGGAACACCCTGCCCGGGTTCAGGGACGTGCACCATGACGGCCAGGACGGCAACGTCCAGCCGCTGGCCAGTTTCATGAGCGAGGCCGCGTCTGGCCACCTGCCGGCCGTCTCATGGATCGTGCCCAAGCCGGCCGACAGCGAACACCCGGCTGCGCTTGTCAGCCGCGGTCAGGCCTACGTGACCAGGCTCATCAACGCGGTGATGCGGAGCAAGGACTGGGATTCGAGCGCCATCTTCCTTTCCTGGGATGACTGGGGCGGCTTCTACGACCAGGTAGTGCCGCCGCAGAAGGACGCGCTTGGCTACGGGATCCGCGTGCCGAACATCGTCATCAGCCCGTTCGCCAAGCACGGGTTCGTCGACCACACCGTCAGCTCGACCGACTCCTACCTCAAGTTCATCGAGGATGACTTCCTGCACGGCGCCAGGCTCAACCCGATGACCGACGGCCGCCCTGACTCGCGGACCGTGGTGCGCGAGAACCTGACCGACAACCTGGTGCAGGACTTCAACTTCAGCCAGGCCGCGAGACCGCCGCTGATCCTGAACCCCTGCCCGGCCACGACGTTGGTGCCCAAGCCGAAGCCAGGCTGCATGGGCAGCGTCGCGCTGCACTTCTCAAGCTGGGGTGATACGTGACAGATAGCTAGCGGCTAACGACGGCAGCCGCTCGCGGAACGCGGGCGGCTGCCGCAGTCAGTGATCAGGGCCGAAGCGCTGCCGCAGCTCGGCCTTCCTGACCTTCCCTGTGACGGTCCGCGGCAACGAGTCGACGATCTCCAGGCGCTGCGGCCAGAACCGGTGCGTCACGCCGGTCGCGGACAGGTACTCGGTCAGTTCATCGAGCGAGGGCGGCCGCTGCGCGGGTACGATCACGGCGCAGATGACCTCATCAAGGTTCTGGTCGGGCAGGCCAATCACCGCGATGTCCTCGACCTGCGGTTGCCTGCCAAGGATGGCCTCGATTTCCGTGACTGGCACGTTGAAGCCGCGGTTTATCACGATGTCCTTGACTCGGCCGCTGATTCGCAGACCGTCACGGCCGTCAGGCCTGGCCACGTCGCCGGTATCGAACCAGCCGTCGGCGTCGAGTAGGGCCGCGTAGGCTTCGTCGCGCTTGTAATAGCCAAGGCACTGAGTGGCGCCGCGGACCCACAACTTCCCTGAGCCGTCTGAACTGCCGGGAATGGCCGAAGTATCGATGCGTATTTGCATGCAATCGACGGGCCTGCCGTCGCTGTGCGCGGCCCAATCGGCAGGATCGTCTCGTCGCGTCATCGTCACCGAGCCGTTTTCTGACATGCCCCAGAGCGCGAACAACCGCGCACCGAGCAAGTCGCGGACTTCGGCGACCATGTGCGGCGGGATTGGCGCCGAGCCCGTAACCACCGTGCTGAGCGCGGCGACGTCACGCGGATTTGATCGTTGGGCCGCGAGCAGCTTGAGCAAGTAGGGCGGTGAGCCGTAATACGTCGTGACGCCATGCCGCTTGATGAGCTCAAGACCGTGATCGGGATCCCAGGAGTCTTGTATGACCGCGGTGCAGCCCAACATGACAGGGATGATCAAGCCAAGCACGAGGCCGGTGTAGTGAGTGGCCGCATGCGAGACGAAGCTGACAACCGAGTCATCCATGCCAAGCACGTTGGTGTAGGCGCTGATGGCCGCGTACAGCGTGTTCTGGCTGTGCAGCACGCCTTTCGCCTCGCCGGTCGTGCCGGAGGTGAACAGGATGAGGAAGGGTTCGTCGGGACCGAGCGCGAGATCACCAAAGTCAGCTTCCTGCTCGTTCGCGGTCGGCGTCGTCGGAAAGTAGTCAGCGAAGTTCAGGGTTCCCGCCGGGCGTTCAGTGCCCGCCACGATGACATGTTCGAGTTCGGGCAGCTCGCCGCGCAGCCCGGTCACGATCTCGGCGAGCCTGGCGCCGTCCCACTCGGTCACTGTTATGCACACGCGCGCCCCGGTCAGCCGCAGCATGTGAGACATCTCGTAGCGGCGGTAGATCGTCATCAGCGGGCAGAACCGAGCACCGACCTGCGCGCAGGCTAGGGCGATGGGCAGCGACTCAAGCCGGCTTGGCAGTTGCGCGGCGACCGTATCGCCGCGTTTGACGCCGAGGGTCAGCAGCGTCGAAGCGAACCTGCCGGTGAGCCTGGCTAGTTCGGCATAGTCGATCTGGCTCGACGTTCCCTCCTGCATGCGGTAAGCGATCACCGCCGTCCTGCCTGGCAGGTCACGGGCATTCCGCCGCAGGTCGTCGAGGAAGGTCTCGTCACGCCACCAGCCGTTGGCCCGATACCGCGCCGCAGCTTCTAACATCGCCGACCACCATTTCGCCGTGAAGTGGGAGATCCTCGGTGACCGGAGAGTTTACCTCTCCGGTCACGAGCCCCTTCGCCTGCGGGCTGCTAGGCCTGTTGTCAGCCCACTTGCCTGTGACATGATCTGCCCAAACGTCCCACCTGTCACGGAGGCAACGGTGGCCGATACCGCCCTGCGGTCCGACGCGATCGGTCTGCGCGAAGTCCTATTCCAGAGCATCACCGACATGGCGCCAGGCGCGGCGATCGCCGCGTCCATCCCCGCTGGCGTGGCGTTCGCCGGCGGCTCACTGCCGCTCGCTGTTGTGTTCGCGCTGGTGGCGTGCCTCTTCTCGGCATGGGCCATTGGCCAGCTTGCCAAGGAACTGCCGTCGGCGGGTTCCATGGCGACCTACGCGGCGCGCGGCCTGCACCCGGCAGCCGGCTTCCTTGTCGCCTGGGGTTACACGATGGTTGGCTGGCTGATCCCGCCGCTCGTGCTCCTGCAGCTTGGATTCACCACGGCAGCCACGCTGCACTTCGACTTCCATGGCTACCCGGCGAACCTATGGTGGATATGGTCGATAGCCGGCCTGGCGATCATCTGCGCGACCGGGTACTTCGGCGTCCGCACATCGGCCAGGTTCGGCACCATTCTTGGCGTGTTCGAGATCGCGGTATTCCTGATCATGGGGATACTCCTGGTGATCCACGCCGGCGGGCACAACACCGCGTCGGTGTTCACGACCAGGTACACGACTCCCGGTTTCCACGGCATCAACGGCGTCATCGCCGGATCGGTCTTCACGATTCTGGCATTCGGCGGCTTCGAAGGCGCCGCGCCGCTGGCCGAGGAGGCCAGGAACCCGCGCCGCACTATCCAGCAGGCCGTCTTGCTCTCCACCTTGCTGATCGGCGCGCTGTACGTGTTCACCACCTACGCGATCGACGTGGCTACCGGGCCAAGCGGGTTCAAGAACTTCAGCACCGGCAACACCGGCGATTCGTGGGAGGGTGTCGCCAGGACGCTCTACTCGCTGTTCTGGATCCTGGTCTTCCTCGCGATCGTGAACTCCACGCTGGCGAACTCGAACGCCGGGGTGAACGTTTCCAGCCGCATGACGTTCGCCCTTGGCCGGATCAAAGCCTTCCCCTCCCCGCTCGCGCAATTGAACTCGCGGCACAAGTCACCGGTCATCGCGATCGCGGTCGGTGCCGTGATCTCTCTCGCGGTCATGCTCGGCCTTGGCTTGCACTACGACCCGGTGATCGCATTCGAGATGGTCGGCACGGGCCTGGTGATCCTCATCGTCGGCGTCTACATCCTCATGAACGCTTCGTGCATCGGCTTCTTCTCCCGGAGCCGCGACCATAAGTTCAACCCGCTCTCGCACTTGATCAACCCGATACTCGGCATCGCTGCCTTCATTCCGGCGTGGTGCGCGGGAGCCGGCATCAAGATTCCGGGACTGAAGTTCATCAGCCCGCTGACTCCGCCCCTTTCCTACATGGGCCCGGCGGTAGCGATCTGGATGGGCCTCGGCGTCATCTACCTGATCGTCTTGTACATCACCAACCCGCGCCGGGTGACCGAGGTCGGCCTGGTCCACATCGACGGGTCAAGCGCCGTTAAGGTGAACGCGTGACCGACCTTGAGGTAGTCAAGTTCGTGCCCGAGCGCGACCAGTACGCCTGGACGTTCGGCGGTGTGCGGCCAGTGCGGCGGATCAAGCCGCCGGTCGTGCTCGACGTGTTCACAGAAGACGCGTTCTTCGGGCGGGTGCGCAGCGAGAACGACCTGGTCTCTCAGGTGTGCGAGTTCCCGTTCGTGAACCCGCAGACCGGCCCTTTCTACATCGAGGGCGCCCAGCCTGGCGACACGATCGCGGTGCATTTCGTGTCGATTACCCCGGCCAGGGACTGGGGCGCGTCGACGACGATCCCGCTGTTCGGCGCGCTGACGTCAACCCATCTGACCGCCTTGCTTAACGAACCGCTGCCCGAACTCGTGTGGATGTACCACTTCGACACGGCGGCGGACACCTGCCGTTTCACGGCTCGGCACGGCGGCTTCACCGTGGACCTCCCGATGGACCCGATGCACGGCACCGTCGGGGTCGCGCCCGCCAACCTTGAGGCGCGCAGCGCCCTGGTGCCTGACGCCTTCGGCGGCAACATGGACACCCCGGAGATGCGCGCCGGAACGACGTGCTACCTGGGCGTTAACGTCGAAGGCGGGCTGCTGTCGCTCGGCGACGGGCACGCACGCCAGGGCGAGGGCGAGACCTGCGGCGTCGCCGTGGAGACCGCGATGAACACCGTCATGATCGTCGATCTCATCAAGGACACGCCCTGCCCGTGGCCCCGGCTGGAAACCGACGATTACATCATGACCGCCGGTTCGGCCAGGCCGCTCGAGGACGCGTTCAGGATCGCCCAGACCGAGCTTGTGCTGTGGCTGGCGAGCCAGTACGGCATGGACCCGATGGACGCCTACCAGCTCATCAGCCAGGCGGTGCAGGCACCGCTCGCCAATGTCGTCGACGTCAACTACACGAGCATCGCCAAGATGCCCAAGCGATACCTGCCAGCCGGGGACGTGATGGGCGGCAGGCACGCCGCGCTGCGCGAGCAAGCCGCCGCCATCACCGGCTAGCGGTTACCGTAAGCCGGGTGGACTTTGAGATCCCGGCCGAACTGGCCAGCTACCTCACCGAACTCGACGAGTTCATCGAGCGCGAAATCCGGCCGCTCGAACAGGCCGACGACAACATCAGGTTCTTCGACTACCGGCGCGAAGACGCCCGCACCGACTGGGACCGCGGCGGCCTGCCGAACCAGCAGTGGGAGGCGCTGCTGCGCGAAACGGTGCGCCGCGCCGACTCCGCCGGTCACTACAGATACGCGTTTCCCGCCGCCTACGGCGGCAGGGACGGCACCAATCTGGGCATGGCCATCATCAGGGAGCACCTCGCGAGCAAGGGTCTGGGCCTGCACTGCGATCTGCAGAACGAGCACATGATCGTGGGGAACAACGTCGGGCTGCTGCTGATGCTCAACTACGGCTCAGACGATCAGCGCGCCGAATGGGTCGACGGGCTGGCGGCCGGCCGGAAAGGCTTCGCGTTCGGAATTACCGAGCCGGCGCACGGCTCCGACGCGACGTTCATGGAAACGACAGCCGTGCGCGACGGCGACTCCTGGGTAATCAACGGCGAGAAGACCTGGAATACCGGCGTGCACGCGGCGTCGCACGACCTGCTCTTCGCCAGGACCAGCGGCCAGCCGGGCGACGCCGACGGGATCACCGCGTTCCTCACGCCGGTGGACTCGCCCGGCTTCACGATCGAGGAGTACCTGTGGACGTTCAACATGCCCACCGACCACGCCAGGATCAGCCTGCATGACGTGCGGGTGCCGGCCAGCGCCGTGTTCGGCGGCGAGGGCCGGGGGCTGCAGGTGGTACAGCACTTCTTCAACGAGAACCGGATCAGGCAGGCAGCCTCCAGCCTTGGCGCGGCACAGTTCTGCGTGAACGAGGCGGTGACCTACGCCAAAGAGCGCAAGCCGTTCGGCAAGCCGCTCGCCGCCAACCAGGCGATCCAGTTCCCGCTTGTCGAGCTCGCGACGCAGTGCGAGATGCTGCGCGCGCTCGTGCACAAGACCGCCTGGCAGATGGACACCTACGGTCCGTTCTCCGCATCTGACAAGGTGTCCATGTGCAACTACTGGGCGAATCGGCTCTGCTGCGAAGCGGCCGACCGCGCCATGCAAGTGCACGGCGGCCTCGGCTACTCACGCCACAAGCCGTTCGAGCACATCTACCGGCACCATCGCAGGTACCGCATCACCGAAGGGACTGAGGAGATCCAGATGCGGCGGGTGGCCGGGTATATGTTCGGCTTCATGCGACAGCGGGCGCCCAAGGGCGTCGTCGAGCACTAATGGCTGACGCCGGGCTGCTCGCCGCCGCTTTGCGCGGCCTAATTGGCGACGTCACCGTCGAAGGGATCACCAGGCTGTCCGGCGGCGCGTCCAGGGAGACCTGGGCGTTCGACGCCGTCGCGGCCGACGGGACGCGCACCGAGCTGGTGCTGCGCCGCGATCCGCCCGGGCGACCGAGCGAGCCTTTTGCGATGGGCAGGGAGGCGCGGGCGATCAGCGCCGCGCGGGCCGCTGGCCTCGCCGTGCCCGAGGTTCTCCTCGCCGACGACGAGCCAGGGCTGCTCGGCTCCGCCGGCCTCGTCATGCGGCGCGTTCCTGGTGAGACGATCGCCAGGCGGATCCTCCGCGACGAGCGTTACCAGCAGGCTCGCGACGTGCTAGTCGGGCAGGTCGCCGGCTTCGCGGCCGGGCTGCACAAGTTGCCCGCGCCGTCCGACCTGCCCGCGCCCGACCCGCTCACGGACCTGCGCGCCCGGCTTGACGAACTGAGCGCAGACGGCCAGATCGATTCGAGCGAGGTCTTCGAACGGGCGTTCACCGCGCTCGCCCAGAACAGGCCGCCGCGCAGGGAGCCCGTCGTCGTGCACGGCGACCTGCGGCTCGGCAATCTGATCGTGGACGAAAACGGGCTTGCCGCGGTCATCGACTGGGAGCTTGTCCACGCCGGGCAGCCTGCCGAAGACCTCGGCTGGCTGTGCGTGAGGGCCTGGCGGTTCGGTGGCGCTGGCGCGGCCGCCGGCCTGGGCAGCCGTGAGCGGTTGCTCGCCGCCTACCGCGCCGCCGGCGGCGCCGAGATCAGCGCGGATGAGCTTCGCTGGTGGGAGACGTTCGGCACGCTGCGGTGGGGTGTCATCTGCATGGCGCAGGCCTGGGTGCACCTATCGGGCGCCTACCGCTCGGTCGAGCTTGCCGCGATCGGGCGGCGGGTGTGCGAGCAGGAGTGGGACCTGCTTACGTTGCTCGAACCCGAGGCAGCCGCGCGAGCCGCGGCCCGCAGGCCGACGCCGTCGGCGCAGCCGCGCCACTCGCCCGCCGCGCACGGAAGACCGACTGCCAGCGAACTGCTCGACGCCGTGCGCGGATACCTGACCGACCAGGTGATGCCAGGCACCAGCGGGCAGCTCGCGTTCCACGCCAGGGTCGCCGCCAACGCGCTGGCGGTCGTCGCCCGCGAGCTTGACCTTGGCCCGATACCGGGCGACGCCGACCTGGCGGAAAGGGTCGCCGCCAGGCTAGCGGTCGCCAATCCACGGTACTTCGATGATTCGACGGCGGGCTGATCGCTGCTAGTGGATGCCTGCGGGCCTGAACTGAACGCTGATCCTCGGCCCGATCGCCTTGGCGGTCTTCGGCACAGCGTGCTGCCAGGTGCGCTGGCAGGTGCCGCCCATCACCAGCAGGTCACCATGGCCCGCCAGGTAGCGCAGCGTCGGGCCTCCTCCTTGCGCGGGCCTGAGCAGGAAAGCCCGCGGATTGCCGAGCGACAGTATTGCCACGATCGTCTGGCGCACCCGCCGGCCTGACGTATCGCCGTGCCATGCGACGCTGTCGGCGCCGTCGCGGTACAGGCAGAGGCCGACGGTGCACAGCGGCTCGCCGAGTTCTGGCCGGTAGCGCTCGTTAAGCGCGCGTATGGCCTCATCGAGAGCCCCGTCGGGCAGCGGGTCGTCCTCGCCATAGAAGCTGAGCAGTCTCGGGACGTCCACCACCCGGTCGTACATGGGCCTCCGCTCCGCCCGCCACGGCACCACCCGCGCCAGCCGCTCGAACAGCTCATCGGCACCGGTCGCCCAGCCGGGAAGCACATCGAGCCAGGCACCGTGACCCAGCCTCGTCCTGGTCGCCCCGCCAAGGTCAGCGAGCCCGAACTCCTGGCCGATGTCGAGCAGGGACGCCTGGAACGCAACGGTCATGCCGCCGAGTGTACCCGGTCAATCAAACACGTGTTCGATCACCTTAGCCCGGCAGTCGAATCACAGCGAGTCGGCCCGGTAGACCGGGTCGCCTTCGACGTAGGTAGCGAGCACGCTGGTTGACCCGATCTCACCAGGCGGGCCGGTCAGCGGGTCACGGTCGAGCACGACCAGGTCGGCGAACTTGCCAGGATCGATCGAGCCCGTGACGTCGTCCAAGTGGTTGACGAAGGCCGAGCCGGCCGTATAAGCGGCGAACGCCTCAGCCGGATGCAGCCGCTGATCGGGCAGGAACGGCTCGGCCTGCGCGCCGGTCGATCCCGGCAAAGCCCTGTTCACCGCGACATGGATAGCGCGCAGCGGGTTCGCGCTGCTTACCGCCCAGTCGCTGCCGGCCGCCAGCCTGGCACCTGACCTGAGAAGATCGCCGAACAGGTACTGCCGCCCGGACCGCTCAGGCCCTAGGAACGGCATGGTCAGCTCGTCCATCTGCGGCTCGTGCGCGGCCCACAACGCCTGCATGTTGGCGGTCACACCGAGATGAGCGAACCTGGGCACGTCGTCAGGGTGGACCACTTGCAGGTGGGCGATGTGGTGCCGGTGACCGGTACTGCCGTTGGCGGCGCGGGCGGCGGTCACTGCGTCAAGGCACTCGCGCACGGCGCGATCGCCGATGGCGTGGAAGTGCACCTGGAACCCAAGCGCGTCGAGCGCGGTCACATGCGATCGAAGCTCGTCGGCGTCCACGTGGGACAAGCCGCGGTCGCTGGTCTGGCAGCCGCACGAGTCCAGGTAGGGCTCGAGCATCCCGGCGGTGTAATTCTCGGCCACGCCGTCCTGCATGATCTTGACAGTCCTGGCGCTGAACCGACTGGCCGGAATGCTCGCTTCCCTGCGGCCGAGAATGTCGTCGATCTGCTCACCGCCCCTGGCCCGATCCCACCACAACGCCGCCCGCACCCGCGCGGTGAGCACACCTTGCCGCGTCGCCTCCAGGTACACGGGCAAGGGGTCCTGCGAACCGAGGTACTCACCGACGATCGCGTCCTGCCAGGCCGTGACGCCGCGCTGGTGCAGGTGCCGCTGCGCGAGCAGCAGCCCGGCCAGCCGGTCATCGAACGTCGGCTTGGGCACGAACGCGCCGACTAGGTCGGCCGCGCCTTCGTGCACCGTACCCTGCAGCGTCCCGTCAGGCTCGCGCTCGAATCTGCCGTCCGGCGGATCGGGCGTGTGCGCGTCGAAGCCGATCAGCTCAAGCGCGCGCGTGTTCGCCCAGCCGCCGTGCCCGTCTCGATTCAGCAGGAAAGCAGGCCGGGTGCCGGTCACCTGATCAAGCTGATGCCGGCTCGGGGTGCCCCGATCGAACCACTCCATCCGCCAGCCGCTACCTGAAATCCACTCGACGTCGGGATGCGCGTCGCCGTATGCCTTGATACGGCCGAGCGCCTCGTCCAGGGTCGTCGCCCCGATCAGGTTGCAGCCCATCATCGTGACCCCGGCGAACGCCGGATGAACATGTGCGTCCTGAAAACCCGGCATCAGGGCGCGACCGCGCAAGTCGATCAGCTCGGTGCCAGGGCCGCGCAGTTCGCGCAGTTCAGCGTCATCCGCCGGGGCCACGCCGACGATCCTGCCGCCAGCGACAGCCACGGCCTCGGCCGGGCGTCCACGCCGCGTTGTCGCCCCGACCATGCGCCTGCCGCTCGTGTCCGCGGTGTAGATCGGGCCGCCAGCGAAGATCACGTCTGCGTAGCTGGACAACTATCCTCCTGATTGCGTCGCAGCCTGATTGTGACAGAGTTCGCTCATGGAACCACTCGTTCAGACCAAGACCGGGCCGGTTCGCGGACAGATCCACGACGGCGTAGCCAGCTTCCTCGGCATTCCCTACGCGGCCAGCCCGACCGGCGAGCTGCGCTTCGCCGCCCCGGTGCCGCATGAGCCGTGGACGGACGTGCTCGACGCCACCGCGTTCGGCCCGACGCCACCCAAGCCCGCCTACCCGGCACCCTTTGACCGGCTGCTAGAGGAGCCGAGCATCGCAGGCGACGAGTGGCTGAACCTGAACGTCTGGACACCGAGCGAAGCCCGAGGTTTTGACTCCGCGCGCCTGCCGGTCATGGTGTGGATACACGGCGGCGCGTTCGCCAACGGGAACTCGGCGGTTCCCTGGTACAACGGTCACGCGTTCGCCAAGGCGGGCGTGGTGCTGGTCTCGATCAACTACCGGCTCGGGGTCGACGGGTTCGCGCTGCTGCCCGACGCCCCGGCGAACCGGGGTCTGCTCGATCAGATCGCCGCTCTCGAATGGGTGCGTGACAATATCGGCTCTTTCGGGGGCGATCCGGCCAACGTGACTATTTTCGGCGAGTCGGCCGGGGCGATGAGCGTGATCACGCTGATGTCGCTGCCGCGCGCCCAAGGTCTGTTCACCAAAGCGATCGCGCAGAGCGGGGCGGTCCAGGCCGCCGCCGATCCGGCCGACGCCGCGCTGGTCACCGCCGAGCTCGGGGTGGCACTCAGAGCCGTGCTTGCTGACATTGGGCTTGCTGACATGGGGCTTGCTGACATGGGGCTTGCTGGCGCTGATGTCACCGCCGCCGGCCTTTCTGGGGTCGGGCTCGACGCGCTGATCGCTGCTCAGGCTAAGGTGCGCGACGCGCTCGGGGCGGATCCGAATCCGGCTAGGTTCGGCGCCAGCGTCGTCGCCAGCTCGATGCCGTTCATCCCGGTGATCGACGGCGATCTGATAGCCGAGCACCCGCTGACCGCGATAGCGGGCGGGGCGGGATCGACGGTGACCTTGCTCATCGGCACCAACGCCGAGGAGTTCAGGCTGTTCCTTGTCCCGCCAGGAACCGCCGACCAGATCACGGCCGATGCGCTGCCGTTCGTGGCGGGCGCCATCGGGGCCGGTCAAGGAGTAATCAGCACGTATCAGGCCAATCGGCCCAATGCCAGCCCTGGTGACATCTTTGCCGCGCTGCTCACTGACAAGTTCTTCCGGCTGCCGGCGCTGGCCGTCGCCCAGGCGCGATCAGGCGGGCCAGCCGCCACGTACTTCTATGAGTTCGGCTGGGGTCACCCGCCCATCGGGGCTGGCCACAGCCTGGAAATTCCCTTCGTATTCGACAATCTGGCGACGGCCGCCGCTGACCTCGTCATCGGCGCCGATCCGCCACAGGATCTAGCGGACGAAATGAACTCGACCTGGGTCAGATTCGCGACGACCGCGAACCCTGGCTGGCCAGCATTCGACGGCAGCCGTCCGGTGCGAATTTTCGACGCGGACGGCGGCTCGATCGAGCACGACCCACGCGGCGACGAGCGCGCGATCTGGCCAGCCGGCTGACTCAACGGGCTAGGCCGCGCACTCCCGGCAAATCAGGTCACCGCCGCGGGTTTCAGCGAGTTGACTCCTGTGGTGAACAAGGAAGCAGCTCGAACAAGTGAACTCGTCGGCCTGCCTTGGGATGACACGGAACGATAGTTCCTCGTTCGACAGGTCAGCCCCCGGCAGTTCAAGCGACTCGGCTACGTCGTCAGGATCAAGGTCGATCGCCGTCGACGACTTGTCCATCCGGCGCGCCTGCAGTTCCTGCAAGCTGTCCTCGGTCAGTTCCTCGTCAGTCTTCCTCGGGCTGTCATAGTCAGTTGCCATGGTTGGCCTTACCTCCGTGTTAAACGTCGTCGCGCGAGTGCAACGCTTTAGCGGGCCCGGTTGTGCCCGAAACCGAGGGGGAATTCTGACACGCTCGCCCGCATCACGTACACGTAACCTGCCCTCATCTCGGTTCGTGTCGCACCCGCGATACGGAAGATCCCTGCTAACTGACATCAAGACGGGCGGTCAGGCGTCGCGCTCAGGATTCTGGCTCTGCAAGAAGTCGTCCAGCTCAGCGAAAAGCCCAGGGCCGCCGCCCACTGTCATCGCCGGGCTGGCTGGCTTGCCTGCCAGGCCAGCCACGATCGCTCCCGCTTCTCGAGCGATTAGGCTACCCGCTGCGATATCCCAGTACTGCACGCCCCGCTCGTAGTAGCCGTCGACATTACCGGCCGCGAGTGAGCACAGGTCGACGGCCGCTGCCCCGTTCCTCCTGATGTCCCGCACCCGAGGCAGCAGCGCCGCTACCACCTGGCCTTGCACCAGCCGCCTGCCTGGCTCGTACCCGAAACCGGTGGCGATCAGCGCCCGGTTGAGCGGCACGTCAACGTTGCAGCGAAGCCGCAGCGCAGCGGCGGGGTCCGGGTCGGCCATTGTTGTCACCCAGCCACCGCCGCGCAGACGCCCGAAGTACAGCGCGTCCCTGCGCGGCACGCAGACCGCACCGGCCACCACCTGGCCATGGACCTCGACGGCGACGCTGACCGCCCAGTCAGGCAGGTCGTACAGGTAGTTGACGGTACCGTCGAGCGGGTCGACGATCCATCGGACGGCCGACCCTTCACCGGTCTGGCCGCTTTCTTCGCCGAGTATGGAGTCCGACGGCCGCTGCGCCAGTATGCGCTGGGAAATCAGCCGCTCGGCGGCCTGGTCCATCTCGGTGACGACGTCGGTCGGGCTCGACTTCGTGGCTACCACGACCGCGCGGCCCGCACGGTCGGCCAGCATCTGGCCAGCCTCCCGAGCCACCGCACAGGCCAAGCTCAGGAGATCCGCGTGGTCAGGCACCGTCGCCGCCGCTGAGGAAGGCAGCGGAGCGGTCCTCGCCCCTGCCGCAGCACAGCTCGCGGCACAGCAACGCCTCGCCAGGCCCTAGCGCCAGCGTAGCCTCGCCCATCCGTTCCGCGGCGAAGTCCTTGACCAGCGCCGATACCATCGCCACGAACGCGGGCTCTGTGCCAGGCGTCGCCGCCCTGGCCATCGGCAGGCCAAGCTCGCGCGCCGTCCGCGCCGCCTCGACGTCGAGGTCGAATATGACTTCCATGTGGTCGCTGACGAACCCGATCGGTATCACGACAACCGCGGCCGAGCCAGCCTCGGCGAGCCCGGTGATGCAGTCGCCGATATCAGGGCCGAGCCAGGGCACAGAAGGCGGGCCGCTGCGGCTCTGGTAGGCAAGCCGCCAGCCCGTGCGGCCGAGCCCGGCGGCGACGAGCCCGGCCACCTCGGCGAGCTGAGCGGGGTAGGCGTGACCGGAACCGAAGGATCCGCTCGATGCGGCCATCGACTCGGGGATGCTGTGCGCGGTGAACACCAGGTCGGCCTGGTCGGCGAGGCCAGCGGGCAGCGAGGCGAGCGCCCGCGCCGCGGCGTCGGTGAACGAGCCGATGAAGCCTGGATGTCGGTAGTACGGCGGTATCTTGATCACCGCTGGGGCACCAGGCCCGGCCTGCGCCCTGGCTTGATCGATGTTGTCCAGGTACTGCCTGCAGCCTGAGTAGGAGCTGTAGGCCGACGTAGCGAACGCGATCGCGCGCTTTACGCCGTCCGCGGCCATCGCCCGCATTGTGTCGGCCAGGTGCGGGGTCCAGTTCCTGTTCCCCCAGTACAGCGGCAGGTCGATGCCGTTGCGCGCGAAGTCCTGCTCGATGGCAGCGAGCAGGTCGCGGCACTGCGCGTTGATCGGGCTGACGCCCCCGAACTCGTAGTAGTGCTCGGCAACTTCGGCAAGCCTGTGGTCGGGCACGCCCCGCCCGGCGGTGACGTTCCGCAGGAACGGCATGACGTCGTCACGGCCTTCCGGGCCGCCGAAGGAGACGAGCAGAAACGCGGTATCGGCCGGCATGAGGTCATCCAACCAGCACACCCGCTGCGGGCAAGCACGGGTATAGGCAAGCATGGCTAGCCCGGCAGGGGCTAGCGGGTTTCCGCGGCGTACTGCGCGGCAAGCGCGAGCACCTCGTTGACGTACCAGTCCGCGTGGTTGTAAGCGAAGATCGCCTGGCGAAGCCCGGCCTGCGTGCCGGTAAGCGCGCCGGCCGCGCACAGCAGCCTGGCCGCCGACGGCACCGCGTCGAATGGGTTCATCACGTCGGGCGGGCCTGCCGGCCCGAAGCCGTCGATGCCCCACTCCGCCCAGGTAGACGGCAGGAACTGCATCGGGCCGAGCGCTCCGGCGGTCGACGGGCCGACGTTGCGCCCGTCGCCGCTCTCGATCTGCCCGATAGCCGCCAGCACGGTCCACGACAGTGATGGGCAGTACTTGGCCGCAGAGGCCTGGAAGAGCTGCAGGTAGTTGGTGATGTGACTTGGCGCTACCGGGACAGCCTCCTGCTGTCCGCGCAGCGCTACCAGCCGGACGCCACTTCCGAGTACCCGGCGTACCTTCGCTGTCAGCGTCGCGATGCTCGGCCCTGGCGCGCTGATCAGCGCGGCCACCTGGTGCACCAGGCCTAGTTCGTGCGACACGGCCTGGTCGACCACCAGGTCGACGCCGGCTACGTCAAGGCGCGCCGCGCCGCCGAATCTGAGGTTGAGCGATGACGTGCCAGCCAGTGAGTACGTCGCCGCGCTCGCGAGCCCGAACCTGGCCGCCGATGAGGTCCCGGCGATGAACTGGCCGGCCGCCAGGTGCGCCCACAGCGGCTGGTCGGACGCGGTGCGTAGCGGTACCCAGGATCTAAACTGGCTCGGGTTCACCCCGATCACGCTGGCGGGCTGCCCGGACACAGTAATCTGCGCGCCGTCGAACGTGATCAGCTTGACCACGCCCTTGATCACCCGCAGCCTGGCGACTTGGGCGGCGCTGAGCCCGCGAGGCACCACCACAAGCAGGTCAGGAAGGATGATGCCGCTGAAGGACGAACGCGCGCTCGCCTGCATCACCACCGATGACGCGACCTTTCCCCCGTCATCCGGGCTGACCGGACCCGGTCTGCCGACGAAGTCCCACCCGGCCAGGGCGATGATCATCAAGGCGCCTACACCGATCGCGGCTAGTCGCGCCGCCGCGGGCCAGCACGGGCTGCGCCGCAGCGCTCCGTCGCGCGGGCGGGCAAACCGCGGCAAGCGTCTCATCGGCCTAACTGTAACCCGAGCGGCTACCGAAAACCGAGTGCCTGGTCAACTTCGGCTATAACGCGCCCTATGGACAAATTACTCGGCATCCCGGATACGGTCGGCTGGGGAGGTCGCGGCGATGACTCAGGTCGATACGGTGCGGGAGGGCCGCAACCCTTATCTTGCGCTGTTGCGCACGCCGGGCGCGCTTGGCTTCTCGTCAACCGCGTTCGTCGGCCGGATGTCGATGTCCATGTACGGGCTAGGAACCGTGCTCCTGCTGGTATCGCTGACTGGCCGATACGGGGCCGCGGGCACCGTGGCTGGCGCGGGCTCCATCGGATACTCGGTGCTCGGCCCGTATATCGCCAACCTCTCTGACCGCTTTGGCCAAGGACGGGTGCTGCTCGGCCAGGTTGCCGTCTTCGCGCTCGCTTTCGCCACCTTCATCGCCTGCGCCGAGTTGCGTGCGCCGTTCGCCGTCTTGCTGGTGACCGGCCTCGTCGCCGGCGCGTCCATACCGTCGACGAGCAGCATGGTGCGGACCAGGTGGAGTTGGGTGCTCGGCGGAGATCCGACGCGGCTGCACGTGGCGTTCGCCCTGGAGTCGGTCAACGACGAACTCATCTTCGTCATCGGACCAGCGCTAGTCACGCTGCTCGCCACCCAGGTGTTCGCCGCGAGCGGCGTCGGCACGGCGAGCCTGCTCGCGATCACCGGAACGCTGCTATTCGCGCTGCAGCGCCGAACCGAGCCCGACCCGCGGCCCGCGCCTCGCCAGGAAGGGCGGGCCGGGCGGGCCTGGAAGCTACCCAGCCTCCCGGCGGCCGGGCTGGTCACGCTGTCGCCCGCATTCCTGGCCCTGGGAGCGATGTTCACCTCGGTCGACCTGAGTTCGGTCGCGTTCGCCACCGAGCACGGGCACCGGCCGCTGGCCGGGCTGATACTCGGCACGTACGCGCTCGGCAGCGCGATCGGCGGGCTGTGGTACGGGTCGCGGCACTGGCGCGCTCCACTCGGGCGACGGTTCGTCACCACGACCGGACTGGCCGCGGCCGGCGTCGCGACCTTCATCGCGATGCCAGGCTTGCTCGCGCTCGACGGTGCCTGCCTGCTCGCGGGCATGGCGATAGCGCCGACGCTAATCGCCGGTTATGCGATCCTTGAGCAGCAGGCTCCGCCGCACCGCAGGACCGAGGCGATGGCCTGGCTTGGCTCGACGATCTCGGTGGGCGTGGCGGTCGGCTCATCGGTCGTCGGCCACCTCATCGATGCCGCAGGCGCCAGGGCCGGCTATGTGTTCGCCGCCTGCTGCGGCGCGCTTGCCGTGACGACCTGCCTGGCCGGCAGGCGAAAACTGGGAGTGAGCACATGACCGTCCAGCACAGGCCCAAGTCGGGTGCGATATGGCAGAACTGGGCAGAAAACGTCGCCGCGTATCCCAATCGGGTTCGAATGCCCAGGTCCGCCGCCGAAGTCGCAGACGAGGTCGTCAAGGCAGGCGCTGAGGGCCTGACGATCAGGATGGCGGGCACCGGCCACTCGTTCACCCCGACGGTCTGCACCGACGGGGTGCTGCTTCGCCCGGAGGGACTGACCGCCATCAGGTCGATCGACGCCGACGCCGGGCTTGTCACCGTCGAGGCGGGCTGCCCGTTGCGCAAGCTCAACGAGGAACTGTTCGCCAACGGGCTGTCGCTCACCAACATGGGCGATATCCAGGTGCAAACCGTGGCGGGCGCGACCCAGACCGGCACCCACGGCACGGGCAAGGCAAGCGGCGGCATGGCCGCGCAGATCGCCGGCCTTGAATTGGTGCTCGCCGACGGCAGCATCGTCACGTGCTCGGCCGAGCAGGGGCCGGCCGACCTGTTCGCCGCGGCCAGGGTCGGGCTCGGCGCACTGGGCTTGCTGACCGCGGTGACCTTCCGCGTCGAGCCCGCGTTCTTGCTGCACGCACGCGAGGAACCGATGCGCTGGTCCGAGGTGATGGCAAGGCTGCCCGAGCTGATCAGCGAGAACGAGCACTTCGAGTTCTTCTGGTTCCCCCACTCGGAAGGCTGCCTGACCAAGCGGAACAACCGGTCGTCCGGCCCAGCGCAGCCGCTGTCCGCTTGGCGGCACTGGCTTGACGACGAATTTCTCTCTAATTCGGTGTTCGGCGCGACCAGCAGGCTCGGCCATCTGTTGCCGCCGGTGATCAAGCGGGTGAACTCGGCGGCAAGCCGGGCACTCAGCGCGCGCAGCTACACCGACGCGCCGTACCGGGTGTTCACCAGCCCGCGCCGGGTGCGGTTCAAGGAGCAGGAGTACGCGATCGGCGTCGAGCACCTGGCGGACGCGCTCGGCGAGGTGCGGGCACTGTTCGCTCGCAGGGACTGGCTGATCAGCTTCCCGATCGAGGTCAGGGTCGCCCCGGCCGACGATCCGTGGCTGTCAACCGCCTACGGCAGGGACAGCGCGTACATCGCCATCCACGTGTTCTTCGCCTCGCCGCACGCCGAGTACTTCCGCGACGTCGAGTCGCTCATGACGGCCGTTGGCGGGCGCCCGCACTGGGGCAAGATGCACACCAGGGACGCCGAGTACCTGCGCGGCGTCTACCCGAAGTTCGACGACTTCCTCGCCGTCCGCGAGGCGGTCGACCCTGAGCGCAGGTTCGCCAACGACTACCTGCGCCAGGTGCTCGGGTCGTAACGCCTAGTGCGCTTACCTGGTACGCCTGATCGTCAGCGTTCCTCTCCATGACGTGCTCTGGCTGCACTTCAGCGAGCTGATTGAGCAGTTCTCCGGCGGCAGCTTCAGCGCGTCGGAGTGAGCGGTGACGTCGATCACGATCTCCTTGCCGGCCTCGAGCGCGCGGATCTTCTTCAGCGAGACGGTCAGCTTGGCGGTCACCATCTCCGGCATGTATTTCTGCTCAGCCGACGCGAAGGCCTTCGTGCCGTCGGGGAACACCGAGTCGCACGGAGCGGACGGGTGATGGCCTCTGGCGTCCTTGACGATGATGCTGGCGCCGAGCTGGATCTTGAACGTCAGGGTCTTCGCGCCCTTGGCTGCTGACCCCTTCAGGATGGGCGGCGGGATATCCGGGTCGTTATTGGTCAGGTGGGCGGTGCAGTTCGTGCCGCCCGTGCCATATGTCCGCCACTGTGGCGTGCCCTTCTCGTCCGGCCACATGCTGAACCTGGTGGCCGGCTTGAGGATCTTGAACGCCGTGGGCTTTACCGGGATGGCGACGCCGCCGACGAAGGACTGCCCGCCGAAGTTGTCGTTCTCGTGCTGCGTAGCCCCGTCGAGAGTCTGCTCAGACGCGTAACTGCCGTGCTTGATGTCGAGTATGAACGTGTAGGTGTGGTGGACCGCGGCGCGAGCCTTGACTGGCGCGGAGGCTGCGGCGACTCCTGAGCTGAACGCGAGCGACCCGGCCGCGAGACCGCCAAGTACTGTCGCGAGAGCACTTCTACGAACCATAGCTAACCCCCACAGGTACCCTGCTCGGTGACTTGCAGGATGCTACTTCGCAAGCGTGACAAATCTCAATGGTTCCGCCGACGTGGATTAGAGCGCAGTCAGGGCAGAATCGCTAAGTGCGCTTCCTCACTGCTCCAGAACACGACCTGACCTACAGCGACGTCTTCCTCGTGCCTAACCGGTCGACAATCGGGTCGAGGAACGACGTCGACCTGGCCTGCGCCGACGGCAGCGGCGCGACGATCCCGATCACCGTCGCCAACATGACCGCGGTGGCCGGACGCCGCATGGCCGAGACCGTCGCCAGGCGTGGCGGCATCGCCGTGCTGCCTCAGGACATCCCGGTCGACGTGGTAGCCGACGTCATCGCCTGGGTGAAGAGAAGGCACCTGATCTATGACACCCCGCTCACGCTCGGCCCCGACGCGACAACCGGGCACGCGCTCAGCCTGTTGCCCAAGCGAGCGCACGGGGGCATCGTGGTGGTGTCAGACGGCCATCCGGTCGGGGTGGTCACCGAAGCCGACTGCACGGGCGTCGACAGGTTCACCCAGCTGCACCGGGTGATGTCGAGTGAACTGCTCACCTTGCCTGCCGGAGTTGACCCCGAGCGGGCGTTCGGCCTGCTGCAGACGGGCAGGCACAAGCTGGCCCCGGTCGTTGACGAGGCCGGCCGCTGCGTCGGCATCCTGACTCGCACCGGGGCGCTGCGAGCCACCATCTACACGCCGGCCACCGATGCGGCCGGCCGGCTGGCCGTCGGCACCGCGCTCGGCATCAACGGCGACGTCGCAGGCCGAGCCAAGCAACTGCTCGACGCCGGCGCCGACTTGCTGGTCGTGGACACCGCGCATGGTCACCAGGACAAGATGACCTGGGCACTCGAAGCGGTCAGGTCGGTAACGCCGACGGTGCCGGTCATTGCCGGCAACGTGGTGACGGCGGCAGGCACAGCCGATCTGCTCGAAGCCGGCGCCGACATCGTCAAGGTAGGCGTCGGCCCTGGCGCCATGTGCACGACGCGGATGCGGACCGGAGTGGGGCGGCCTCAGTTCAGTGCCGTGCTCGAGTGCGCGATAGAGGCGCATAGGCAAGGCAAGCATGTCTGGGCTGATGGCGGTGTCAGGCACCCACGAGATGTCGCGCTCGCGCTCGCGGCCGGCGCATCAAGCGTCATGATCGGCTCGTGGTTCGCGGGAACGTGCGAATCGCCGGGAGACGTGTTCAGGGACCCGGAGGGCCGGCTGTACAAGGAGAGCTTCGGGATGGCGTCAGCGCGGGCGGTCAGGATGCGCACGGCGGCCGATTCGCCATTCGAAAGGGCCAGGAAGGAACTGTTCGAAGAGGGCATATCGAGTTCGCGCATGTATCTCGATCCGGCCAGGCCCGGGGTTGAGGACCTGATCGACGCGATCATCGCCGGGCTGCGAAGTGCGTGCAGCTACACGGGCGCCACCAATCTCGCTGAGCTGCACGAACTCGCCGTGGTCGGGGTTCAGAGCGCGGCCGGCTACACCGAGGGCATGCCGCTGCCGACCGGCTGGTGACATCGCGGGTGCTTCCGGCGGCCGTTATGGCCTGCTAAGCTGCGGCGGCCACCTTGGTGCCGATATGCCATATAGGAGTGCGATGCCAGGACGCGGATCGCGCCGAATGCTCGCCGCCTGCGCTGCCATCTGCGCCGCATCATCACTGACCGCGCTTGCTCCGGCGTCGTTCGCGCAGGCCGCGGTCACCGCCGGTGGCCAGGACCGCGGCCGCCTTGCCGAGATCGATGCGGTCGCCGGAATGATGGTTAACGCCAAAACCGGCAAAGACGTGTGGGGTCGTGAGCAGGCGGTCATACGGCCGATCGCCAGCCTGACCAAGGTCATGACCGCGCTCGTCGTGATCAGGGCCGGGCACCTGCGCCGACGGATCAAGATCACCGAGGCGGAAGTCGAGTACGTGCAGACCTACGGCGCCTCAAACGCCGGGCTGCACGTGGGTGACATCCTGAACGCCAGGCAACTGCTCTACGCGACGCTCTTGCCATCGGGCGCCGACGCGGCGATGGCGCTGGCGATCAGGTACGGGCCAGGCATCCACGCGTTCGTCAGGAAGATGAACGCACTGGCCCGCAGGCTCCACATGACGCGCACGCACTTCACCAACTTCGACGGCCTCCAGTCGACCGACGAGTCGACGCCGAGCGACCTGCTCAAGCTCGGCAAAGCAGCCATGCACGAGACTGTCTTCCGCACGGTAGTCAAGCGCAGGTTGTACTGGCTGCACGCCTGGCCGCACCGCCACCACTACCTGTGGCGCAACACGAACCTGCTGCTCAAGCGCTACCCAGGCGTGATCGGCATCAAGACCGGCTGGACACCGGTTGCCGGCGAGTGCCTGCTGTTCGAGGCGGTGCATCACAAGAAGGTGCTGATCGGCGTGCTACTCGACAGCGCGCCTACCAACGAAGGCATGACCTTCGTCGACGCGGCTAAGCTGCTGAACTGGGCTTTTGGCCTGCACGTACCGATACCGCCGCCAATGCCGCCGCCGGTCAGGCCTAAGCGCACCCTCGGCGGCTGATAAGGCCATCGCGGGGTCGATCTTCACCGGCGAAGTTCCCCTGAACCGGATCTCCAGCTTCGATCGTTATTGCTTCATATCGTTCATCCGAATTCTCTCGTTCGCGTCTCCTGGAGGCATGCCATGGCGCTGCGCACGGACTCAACCGGCGGCGTGAACGGCAACGAGCGGCTCACCGCCATGACGGGCGCACTGCTGCTCGTGCTGCTCGCGATCGAAGGGGTCACGCTGCTGCGGCTGCACTCGATGCTGACCTTGCATTTCTTCGTCGGAATGCTGCTGATCGGGCCAGTCCTGCTCAAGATCGGCTCGACCGGATACCGGTTCGTGCGGTACTACACCGGGTCGGCCCCTTACCTAAGAAAAGGCCCGCCAGCACTGCCGCTCCGGCTGCTCGGGCCCATGGTCATGGTCACCTCGATCGGCGTGATAGGAACCGGTGTGGCGCTAGCACTGGTCCGTCCAGGGCCGTCGCCGTGGCTGCTCGCGCACAAGTTGTTCTTCGTGGCCTGGTTCTGCGTGATGAGCGTGCACGTGTCCTGGTACGTGCCGCAGCTCCCCCGGCTGCTCGGAGCTAGCTCGCCACACCTCGCACAGGCGCGGCAGGCGCTAGCTGGTGCCGGCCAACGCTGGCTGCTGCTGGCCGGCGCGCTCGCCATCGGCCTCGTCGTCGCGGTCGCGACCGCGCACCTGGCGGGAAGCTGGACAGACTTCCATACCCACACCGCGCTACGCGGGCGTTTAACCCTCCGCGCAGTCCGCGTTAGCTAGCTCACGCCAGCGCACCGGCTGCTAACGTCCGGCTCGCGTACCTGCCGCCGCTGAGAAGACGCGTCACCTGATCGGCGGCCCGGCGCACGGTGCGCCCGAGTTCGTTGACCCGCCACGTCGGCAGATCGCTCTTGATGCCGGTGACGCTGACCGCTCCGGCGCAGGCGCCGTCGTGCCCGAAGAACGCGGCGCCGACGCAGAAGATCCCTTCAGCGTCCTCTTCGTCGTCAATCGCGAACCCATTCGACCGCACCGTAGTCAGGCTGTCGAGCAGCAGGCCGATGTCGGTGATGGTGCGGCCGGTCTTTGACGGCAGGCCGTGGTCCGCGCAGATCGCCCTGACCTGGTCCTCGGTTAGCGTGGCGAGCATCGCCTTGCCAGCCGCCGACGCGTGCGGCGCCTCTCGCTGGCCAAGTGGGGAGTAAAAGCGCACGCTGCCTGGCCCGTCGACCCGTTCGATGAACACGGGATAGCCGGCGTCGTAAATCGCCACCCGCGACGTCATCTTGGTGAGGCCGGCGAGCTGAGCCAGCACAGGACGGCAGATGTCGCCAAGCGCAAGCTGGCTGCGGGTGATGTCGCCGAGCCTGATCAGAGCGGTGCCGAGGAAGTACCTGGGTCCAGGCCTCGCGTCCCTGAGCATGCCCGCCTTAATCAGCGTCCTGGCCAGCGCCAGCGTGGTGCTCTTAGATGCCGCCAGATCCCGCGCCAGGTCGCTGAGTTGCAGCCCTTCTTTCGGCGCATTCGCCACCAGTTCGATCAGCTTCATCGCGCGAGCCACGCTGCGCACCGTGTACCGGTCCACGGTGTCATCTCCGCGCTCGTCATCAGGCTCCAGGTGCGCCGTCTCCCCCACGCTCTCCCCTTGTCATAAACATCGTTCGGCAGCACCGAACGCAATATAGGAAGACGATAACAACAGGCAACGATGTTCGGAAATGCCGAACATCAAAAGCTCACGGAGCGATCGCCAGGGCACTCGGGCAGACTCCCACCTTGAGCGAAGGTCCGACGGTCTTCGTCGCGGTTCTGATCCCGATTACCCAGCCTTTTGAAGTTGTCGACGTGCAGCCGCCCGTCACCCAGGCAGTTTTGCCGTCCGGGGTGATCGCGATCGCGGCGGGCGGTACGCGGACCTTGATCGGCTTGAGCGTGGTGTTGGTGGCGATGCGGATGGGGACGACCGCGTTGCCCACGGCAACGTAGGCGGTTGCGCCGTTCGGAGAGATCGCGATGGCACCAGGGCCGGGTCCGACCTTGATCTGCTTGATGACCTTGTCGGTCACCGTGCTGATCGCTGTGACGGTGTTCGCGCCGTGGTTGCTGACGTACGCTGTCCTGCCGTTCGGGGTGATCGCGATGACCTCGGGGTCAGCCCCGGTCTTGATCTGCTTGACAGCCGTGTTCGTGGCGACGCGGATGGCCGTGACCGTTCCCGAGCCGTTGTTGGCCACGTAAGCGAGCCTGCTGCCCGGGGTGATCGCGATGTCACCAGGGCTCGCACCAACTTTTATGGGCTTGCCCGCCTTACCTGTGGCGATGCTGACCGGAGTCACCGCGCCGTCCTTGCGGAAGTCCACGCCGACAACTGAGACGTAGAGTGTTCTGCCATTCGGAGTGATGGCGAGATCGGATGGACCGATGCCGACGTCGATCGTCTTGCCGCGCTTGCCAGTCACCAGGTTGATCGGGGTCATGAAGTCGTAGTTGCCGCCGATCGGCGTACAGCAGTCGGCGACGTAGCCGGTCCGGCTGCCGGGCGTGATCGCCATCTCGGCGGCGATCGCCATGATGGGCTTGAGCGCCTTGTTGGACACGG
>DATNEK010000080.1:0-4699 GCA_035553055.1 Streptosporangiaceae bacterium
GATAACCGCCATGACCGGTACCACGATGAGGAACGACCAGAGCACGGGCACGTGGGTGAGGGTGATCACGCCGATCGCGACGTAGCCGGCGACCACGGCCAGGTCGCCGTGCGCGAGGTTCACGACCTTCATGACGCCGAACATCAGCGACAAACCGCAGGCGAACAACGCGTAGAGCCCGCCGGTCAGTATTCCTTGGATGACGGCGTTCACCCAGGCCATGGCGATTGCGCCCCTTCACCTGACTGCGGCGTCGTCGCGGCGTCCTCGAGCCCGAAGTACGCAGCCTCCACCTGTTCGGCGGTGACGTCGGCTGGCCTGCCCTCCAGCGTGGTCCGCCCTTCAAGCAGGCAGTGGATATGAGATGCCACCCGCAGAGCTTGACTCACGTCCTGCTCAACCAGCAAGACGGTGAGACCGGTCTGGAGTAGCTGCGGCAGCATGCCGTAGATCCGCTGGACAATCACCGGCGCGAGGCCCAGTGACAACTCGTCGAGGAGAAGCACGCGGGGATTTGTGAGCAAAGCCCGCCCGATGGCGACCGTCTGCTGCTCGCCGCCGGAGAGCTGGGCGGTCCGCTGGTTACGGCGCGCTCTCATCCAGTCGAACGTCTCATACACCCGCTCGATCGTCCACGGGCCCGGCCGCGCGTACGTCGCGCCAACCTGCAGGTTCTCCTGCACCGACAGCGACCCGAACAGCCGCCTGCCCTCGGGCACCATGGCGATCCCCTGCCTGGCCCTTCGCTCGGGTCGCAGCCCGGTCACGTCCTGGCCGTCGAACAGGACCGAGCCAGAGGTGGGCTGGTGCAGGCCAGCGATCGTGCGAAGCAGCGTCGACTTGCCGGCGCCGTTCGCGCCGATGATCGCGTAGACCTCTCCTGGGAACACCCCGAACGAGATCAACTCGAGCGCGCGGAGTTGCCCATGGTGCACGACGAGGTCGCGCACCTCAAGCAGCGGGGTACCGCCGTTGGTGCGGTCGCCGTTCGCGGTCATGGCACGTCACCGTCGACCGGGTTCTTACCACCGGGCCCGATACCACTGGGCATGGTCCCGCCGGTGAGAGCTGCGGTGACGTCGGTGCCGAGGAACAACTCGCGGACGGCTGGGTTGGCCAGCACCGCGGACGGGTTGCCGTCGCCGACGAACGTGCCGCCGGCCAGGCAGATAAGCCTGGTGACCACGGCGGTGAGCGCCCGCACGACGTGCTCGATCCAGATCACCGCTGTGCCGTCGGCGTTCACGCCGCGAACGATCTCGACAAGCTGGGCGACCTCTGGGTCGGTGAGGCCGCCCGCTACCTCGTCGAGCAGCAAGAGCCTGGGCTGCGTGGCCAGGGCACGCGCCAGCTCGAGACGCTTGCGTTGCAGGAGGCCGAGCCGCTCGGCTGGCACGTTCGCCTGGCCGGACATGCCGGTGCGGTCCACCGCTTCGACGGCGGCGGTGTAACTAGCCCGCCGCCGCATTCCGCCGCCCTGCTGCGCGGCTAGGAGCAGATTTTCAAACACGGTCATGTCGCCGAATGGCCGCGGCACCTGGTAGGTGCGACCCATGCCCAGCCTGCACCTGGCGGACGCGTCCAGCTTGGTGACCACGCGCCCGGCGAAACCGATCTCGCCCCCGTCAGGGACGAGATCACCGGAAATGAGGCCGAACAGGCTGGTCTTGCCAGCCCCGTTCGGCCCCACGATCCCGACGATGTCCCCTGACCCGACGGTGAACGACAGGTCCTCGGCGATGACGACCTGACCGAACCGTTTCGACACGTGGTCGACGTGAAGCAGGGGTGCGGGGCTGGTCATCCGGTCACGGGTTGGTCGGTTTCAGGTCTGCGGTGATCTTCGCCTGCGGCTGCAGGGTGTTGTCGACGACCTGCATCTCGACCGGGAACTTGGTGCCCTTCTGCCACTGCACGCCGACCGGCGGGGTGATCGCCACGCCAGGCGCCGGCCCGCCCGAGGCGAAGTTCAGCGGCCCGGCGACAGCCTGGGGAAGGTTCACCTTGTGGATGGCGTCGGCGACCTCGGCCTTGTCGTGCGGGTCACTGACCGCGGTGAGCGCCGCGTGAGCCGCCTCGAACAAGCTGTAGTTACTGATATTCGAGTTCCACTGACCTTTCGTTGCGGCCTCAAAATCATTCGCCAGCGTCTGGCAGCTCTCGCCGGTGAACGATGACTGCCACGGCAGCGAAGGCGCCCACCAGGCGTCGGTGGCCACGTTGTAGGACAGGCTGCCGAGGGCGTACGCGTCCGGCGGGAACAGCAGCACCTTGGCCACGGTCGCCAGCTTGGGCTTGAAGCCCTGCTCAGCCGACTGCTTCCACATGACGGCGAAGTCCGGTGGCAACGGCACGTTGGTGAAGAAGTCGGCCTTATCTGACTTGAACGCCGAGATCATCGATGAGTAGTTCGTGGTTCCGTCGGGGTAAGCCGATGACATGTCGAACTTGTAGCCAGCAGCCTTAGCGATCGGCGGGAACACCGCCCGGAACGCGTTGCCGTCCGAGTCGTTCGGGAACGCGGCGGCCACCACCTTGTCGGTGTGCATCTGATCGTGAATCCGGTTCCACATGGGAATGAAGCACTTAATCAGGTGCTCGGCGCCGAGGAAGTACATCACGACGAACTTGGGGTTGAGCGTCGGCTTCAGCGGGTTGCCGCCGAGGTTGATATACCAGGATTCCCAGGGAATGTTCGCGCAGATCAGCGGTGTGCCGAGCGATTCGGCCTGGCTGGCGACGGCATTGACGGTCTCTGGTGTAGACGACGCGAGCAGCAAGTCGACCTTGTCGGTCAGGATGGCTTGCTTGGCAAGGTCGCCGGCCCGGGTGGGGCTCGACTGGGTGTCGTAGGACTTGATGGTGACCGAATAGGTCTTGCCGCCGATCTTGAAGCCCTTGCTGTACGGGGTCGTCTGCTTGATCTTGCTGATCACCCAGTTGTCGGGCGCGCCGAATCCGGAGAGCGGACCGGTCAGCGGGTGAATCCAGCCGATCGTGATGGCCTTGGTACTGCTGCCAGATCCGGAACCCTTGATCTTCGAACTGCAGGCGGCGAGAAGTCCACCAGTGCCGACGGCGAGCGTTCCGGCGCCCACGCCCCTGATGAGCGAGCGTCGCGAGATCGGTTGCCCCAGCGAGATTGGCTGGTCTGGTTCCTGACGGTCCATTCCGTCTCCTCTGATTAAGCGCCAACGGTACGCCGGCGGGCTGAAGGACGGGGCCGGGACACCGCCGACACTTCAGGACAGGTACCGCAGGATGTTCGCTTGGCGTACGACTATACGCAATGTAGAACTTAGCCAGCCTTCTCGGCCAGTGTCAACGTTCCTTCAGTTCGCGCCTTGCGACTTCAGGTCACGCTCAATCTGGCGTGCCGTTTCGAGCAGTGCGGGCAGCAGATCGGTGCGCATGGACACCAGACTGACCCTGCTGGCGTGAGCCGAGACGTTAATAGCGGCGATAACTCCGTCGCTCGCCCCGCGGATCGGAGCGGCCACGGCCCTGAGTCCTTCTTCGAGTTCCTGGTCGACGATCGCGTAGCCCTGCCTGGCCACTTCGCGCACGATTTCCCTGAGATTGGCCGGATCGGTCACCGTGCGATCGGTCAGCGACTCGAAATTCGCCTCGGCGAGGTAGCGCTCGAACTCTTCCTCGCTCATCGCGGCGAGCAGGACCCGACCCATCGACGTGGCGAATGCCGGGAACCTGGTACCGACCGAGATCGCGACCGTCATGATCCGCTTGGTCGGCACCCTGGCGACGTAGACGATGTGATGGCCGTCGAGTACCGATATCGATGAGGACTCGCGCAGCTTGGCGACAAGTTCCTCGAGGTGCGGCGCGGCGATCTCGGGCATGGCCAGGCCCGACAGGTAGGCGTAGCCGAGTTCGAGCACGCGAGGCCGCAGCGAGAACTCCCTGCCATCGCTGCGCACGTAGCCGAGCTTGACCAGGGTCAGCAGGAACCGCCGGGCAGCCGCCCTGGTCAGCCCCGTCGCCCTGGCGACCTCGCTCAGGCTCAGCCGCTCGCGGTCAGGGCCGAATGCCCTGATCACCGCGAGCCCGCGGTCGAGCGACTGAACGAAGTCGCTGTCCCTGGCCCGGCCTGCTTCGGTTGGTGGCGCGCCGGCCTGGTCCGCGGTTTCCGCCGATGCGCTGCTCATCTCATCGGCCGTCGACCCGTCACCAGCCTGGTCCGCCACTTCCTGGTAGTACTCAGCCTCGCCTGGCATGTTCGCTGTGCGCCCAGAGGTTCTCATCTCCAGTGAATGGTAACGCTCGTGTGCGCCATCCGAACACGGACGTGTCACAGGTGGTCGAGCAGGGCGGCGGTGACCTCGTCGGGCGAGGAGACGTTCGCTAGGTGAGCCGCGCCTGCCACGACGACTTGCTGGGCGCCGCCGATGCCGGCCGCGATGACCGCGCCGTGCTCGGGAGGTGTCGCCGGGTCGTCGGCGCCTGAGATCACCAGGGTTGGCGCCTTGATCGAACTCAGATCGGCGCGCAGATCCATGTCGGCTATGGCCAGGCAGCAGCCCGCATAGCCGGAGGGGTCGGCGCGCTCGAGTTCGGCGATGAACGACGCGACCGTCGCTGGCTCGCGATCGGCGAACGCGGAGGTGAACCACCGGCCAGCCGATGGCGCCGAGAGGGGGGCTAGGCCCTCGGCCCGCACGAGATCGGCTCTGGCCCGCCA
>DATNEK010000081.1:0-11812 GCA_035553055.1 Streptosporangiaceae bacterium
GGTTCGGGCTGGCGCGGCCACGTCGCCGCGCTGCGGGATGCCCGGGGTTTCCCCGCGGTGCCCGGGTGCTGGCGGCGTGCCCCTGGCGGACTGCCGCAGCCGCGATAGATTCCCGGATCCATCGCGCCAGCCCGGCCGGACACCGCGATGGATACCCGAATCCACACCCGATTTCCCTGCTGGATCCCCGGATCCATCGCACCCAACCACGCCAGAACCGGCGCCGGAGCGCGATGAATACCCGAATCCATCGCACCCAACCACGGGGGACCAGGCGCCGGAGCGCGATGAATACCCGAATCCATCGCACCCAACCACGGGGGACCAGGCGCCGGGACGCGATGAATACCCGAATCCATCGCAGCGGGCGTCTGATCATGGAGGAAACCGGGGTTATCCCGCACGGTCACATGACAGCGGTCACTTGCAGCGGTCACATGGCAGCGGTCACATGGCAGCGGTCACATGGCAGCGGCACACGAAGCCGGGCTGTCCCGGCCCGCCACCAGCGCAACCCCCGCCGGACCAGACCACCGCTTTACTTGCGCCAAGCTCTCCTAGGGGAGCGGCCTGGGCTGGAGGAACTCAAGGCGGTTGCCGAACGGATCGGCGGCGTAGAACCGATCATGACCGTCGAGTTCGGTATCCCATGACACCGTGGCTCCGGCGGCCTTGAGCGCGGCGGCGAGTTCGGCCAGCCCGTTCACGAGGATTCCGGGATGGGCCTTGCGCGCCGGGGTAAAGTCGGCCTCGACTCCGAGGTGCACCTCCAGGCCCCCGCCGCCGAACCAGCATCCGCCCCGCCCCGCGAGTCCCGCGGGCTTGGCCAGCTCGGCCAGGCCAAGCGTCTCACCCCAGAACTGCCTGCACGCTTCTTCCTGGCCGGGCGGGATGGCAAGCTGGATGTGGTGGAGTCCGGCGATCTTGAAGGCGCTTCCTGACGTCATGGCTCCATAGTGCCAAAGGCCTGTTGGTAGCGTGGCAGCCATGGTGGTCGCGCTCGCCCTGGCCTACGGAGGCTCGCTGGCCTCGGCGTATCACGGTCCGCCCGAGCTGACCCCGGCGCGGGCGCTCAGCTCCTGGGTGCTCGACCCTTACCCGCTCATTGTGCTCGCGGCGATATGTGCGCTGTACCTGCTCGGCATCCGTCGGGTCCGGCGGGGCGGTAGCAGCTGGTCGGTCGGCCGGACCATCGCGTTCTGCGTCGGCGGGGCCGGCCTGGCGTTCATCGCCACCAGCTCGTTTCTTGCCGTGTACTGGCCCGTGCTCTTCTATGTGCGGGCCTTCCAGACGGTGTTGCTGGTGCTCGGGGTGCCGCTGTTCATCATGCTTGGCCGGCCGCTGTCGCTGGCCATTGCCGCGTCGCCCCGGATCGGCTCCGCCGTCGAGGCCGCGGTCACCGGCCGGATCGCCCGCGTGGTTACCTTCCCCGCGGTCACCGCGCTCGTGCTGGTGCTGACCCCGTTCGTGCTGTACTTTTCCCCGTGGTTCGCGGCCGGCTTCCACAGCCAGGTCGTCAGGGAGCTGACCTGCCTGGTGCTCGTGCTGCCCGGGCTGGTGTTCTTCTGGACACTGCTGCGGATCGACCCGGTGCCGAAGGAGTACCCGTACCTGGTCGCGCTGTGGGTCACCGCTGCCGAAGTGGTGGGTGACGCCGCGCTCGGGCTCGCGATAATCGCCGACCACACGCTGATCGCCGGCGGCTACTACCACGCGCTGGCCAGGCCGTGGGGTCCGTCGCTGGCTTCCGATCAGGTGATCGGCGGCGGGGCGCTCTGGGTGCTCGGCGACATCATCGGCCTGCCGTTCCTCGCCGCGGTGCTGATCGCGATGATCAGAGAAGACGAGTCCGACGCCCGGGTCATTGACGCCGAGCTTGACGCCGAACAGGCCGCGAGATCGGCCGGTGGCGCTGGGGCCAGCCCGGTCGACGCGAGCGCTATGGACGTCCCCGTCACCGGACAGCGGCTGTGGTGGCAAGACGACCCGCGATTCGTCGGCAGGTTCGCGCCGGCAGACCCCGACTCTGGCCAGCCGGGTACCTGACTCGGCGTGCTGACAGCAGCGCTTAACCGTTGTTGTCCGATGGGGTCAGTAGCTGCGGCGCACCCGGTAGGCCCAGCCTGAGGTCGTCGCCAGATCGGCCGCGCCGAGGAATTCGTGTGACTTGAGGCCGCACCAGGCCGGGACGTCGGTTTTCGTAGCCGGGTCATCGGCGAGCACCTCGACGACAGTGCCGATCGGGATCTCGCCGATCCGCTGCGCGAGCATGATGATCGGCAGCGGGCACTTCTTGCCGAGCGCGTCGATCCTGAGCGCGGGCCCTGGCGCGGCCCAGGCTGGTTTGGCATCTCGCGGCGATGTCACAGATCACCTCCAGCAGCCACGCCTACCAGATCCCGCTCTGCTCGACGCGGCCAACCGAGCCGCGCAGTCGGCTCACGATACCCGGCACGACGGCGAGGAACTCGGTTACAGACTGTTCTGTCGTGTTTCGCGGCAGCGAAACCCTGACGTTTCCGTGCGTAAGTGCGCCCATGGCGGCCAGAACATGACTTGGCTGTTCTGTGTCGGACGCACAGGCGCTGCCCGACGAGACGGCAAAGCCCGCCCGGTCAAGCTCGATCACGAGAGCCTCACCGTCGAGGTAGAGACAGGAGAACGTGACGATGTGCGGCAGCCGCGCTGCCGGGTCGCCGTGTATCACGCAGTCAGGCACGAGCGCGGGAAGCTGATCCCTGATCTGGCTGGTAAGGCTGCGCAGGACCGCGTCTGCCTCCCGCCTGTCGGCATCGGCCGCATCGAGCGCGGCCGCCGCCGCGAGTATGGCAGGCAGGTCGGGGAATCCGGGAACGCGCCGTCCCTCCCGGTTGTCGGCGGGCAGCGGCGGCTTCCAGCGCACCGCCTTCCTGACGGCGAGGATCCCAACGCCAGGCGGGCCGCCAAACTTGTGGCCGCTGGCCGCGAGCAGCGACCAGCCGACCGGCGGCGGCATCCGGCCAGCCGACGCGGCCGCGTCGACGAACAGCGGAACTCCGGCCGCCTGACACGCCGCGGCTACCTCAGGTACCGGCTGAATCGTGCCGACTTCGTGGTTGGCCGATTGCAGGCAGGCCAGCACGGTCCGACCCCGGCCGATAGCGTCGGCGAAGGCAGCGACGTCGACCCGCCCGGCCGGGTCGACGCCAACGGTCGTTACGGCCGAGCCCGAGTCCTCGGCGAACGCGGCCGCGTTCAGCACGCTTGAGTGTTCGACCGCGCTGACCACGATGTGCCCTTGGCCTCGCGCCGGCGACCGGCGCGCATGCACCGCACCAAGCACGGCCAGGTGGGCGGCTTGGGTGCCCGAGCTGGTGAACGACACCTCATCGGCGCGGCAGCCAAGCAGGGCAGCTACTTGTTCCCTAGCCCGATCGAGGAGCAGCCTGGCCTGCCGCCCTTCCCTGTGCAGCCGCGCCGGGTCGGCCCACCCATCGTCAAGCGCCGCGAGCAGCGCGATTCTCGCGGCCGGGGCGATGGGCTCAGCCGACGCGGCGTCGAAGTAGGCCATACTCCGACTGTATTTGCCCTGGGGGGCGGGGGTCCGGGGGGTCGTCCCCCCGGGGCACAAAGCCTGTTGTACTGTTTGCACGACAGCCTGTAGGACAGGCAACTGGCTCGCAAGTCGGCGGATCACCGCCGGGAAGGCAATCCGTGAGTTCCCAACGACGACCGAGGCGCTGGCTGCCGCTCGCGGCCGTGCTGTTCGGGCTGGCCATGGTCACCACTGGCTGTCAGTCCAACGCTTTCACCCGTCAGGGTCTACCCGTCCCGGTGACCAAGCAGGGTCAGGTGATCCTGCACATGTGGCAGGGCTCGTGGATCGCCGCCTGGGCGGTCGGGATCGTCGTCTGGGGCGGCATCCTGTGGGCGATCATCTTCCACCGCAAGCGGGGCAATCAGCTTCCGCAGCAGGTTCGCTACAACCTGCCGATCGAGATCTTGTACACGGTGCTGCCGTTCATCATGGTCGGCGTGCTCTTCTACTTCACCGCCAGGGACGAGAACTACATCAACAGGCTGCCCGGATCCCACCAGCAGCACCTCGTGGTGGATGTGACCGGTTTCCAGTGGAGCTGGCAGTTCCAGTACCCGCAGTTCAAGGTGACGAGCGCGAACGGCACCACCGCACCGGTGACCGAGACCGGCGCGATGTGGAGCCCGACGGCGACTGTGCAGCACATGCCGCTACTTGAGATCCCGACGGGTGAGGTCGTGAAGTTCAACCTGACCTCGATCGACGTGGTCCACGCGTTCTGGATCGTGCCGTTCGAGTTCAAGCGCGACGTCATACCTGGCTACGCGAACCACTTCGCGGTGACCGCGATCAAGACAGGCACCTTCATAGGTCGGTGCACCGAGTTGTGCGGCGTGTACCACAGCCGCATGCTCTTCACCGTCAAGATCGTCACGCCGGCCCAGTTCAAGCAGTGGATACATCGGCAGCAGGCGCTGCAGAGCTCAGCCTCCGGGGGTGTTCAGTGACCGCGGTTGCACACGACGAACATGGCGTGATCACTGCACCTGCCGGCTATCGCAAGGGATCGCTGCTCGCCGACTGGCTGTCGTCGACCGACCACAAGATCATCGGGCACCTGTACCTGATCACCTCGTTCTTCTTTTTCCTGGTCGGCGGCCTGATGGCGATGATCATCCGGGCCCAGCTCTTCGAGCCGAACAACACGCTCGTCACCGACCAGCAGTACAACGAGCTGTTCACCATGCACGGCACGATCATGCTGCTGCTGTTCGCGACACCGTTGTTCGTCGGCTTGGCCAACGAGATCATGCCGCTCCAGATCGGGTCGCCCGACGTGGCGTTCCCCAGGCTGAACCTGCTCAGCTACTACATGTTCGCCTTCGGCGGCCTGATCTTGCTGCTCAGCTTCCTCACCCCGGGCGGAGCGGCCGCGTTCGGCTGGTACGCCTACTCACCGCTGACCAGCGCGCTGTACTCGCCCGGCGTGGGAGCGGACATGTGGATC
This sequence comes from Streptosporangiaceae bacterium, assembly GCA_035553055.1. Classification (GTDB taxonomy): domain Bacteria; phylum Actinomycetota; class Actinomycetes; order Streptosporangiales; family Streptosporangiaceae; genus Chersky-822. The sequence continues at coordinate 5,025 of DATNEK010000081.1, forward strand.
ATGGGCCTGACGCTGTCAGGTCTTGGCACGATCCTCTCCGGCGTCAACTTCGTCACGACCATCTTCTGCATGCGCGCGCCCGGCATGACGATGTTCCGGATGCCGATTTTCACCTGGAATGCCCTTCTGACATCGATTCTGGTGCTACTGGCCTTCCCGGTGCTCGCAGCCGCCCTGCTCGTGCTTGAGATCGACCGCAAGTTCAACGCGCAGGTGTTCACCTCGGCTAACGGCGGCGCGATCTTGTGGCAGCACTTGTTCTGGTTCTTCGGCCATCCGGAGGTCTATATCGTGGCGTTGCCGTTCTTCGGCATCGCCACCGAAGTGCTGCCGGTATTCAGCAGGAAGCCGTTGTTCGGCTACAAGGGCCTGGTCGCCGCGACGATCGCGATCGCCGGGTTGTCGATGACGGTGTGGGCGCACCACATGTTCACCACGGGCGCGGTGCTGCTGCCCTTCTTCTCGTTCATGACGTACCTGATCGCGATTCCGACCGGGGTGAAGTTCTTCAACTGGCTCGGCACGATCTGGCGTGGTCAGATCACGCTCGAAGCGCCGATGCTGTTCATACTCGGGTTCATGATCGTGTTCCTGTTCGGCGGGCTCACCGGGATCATCCTGGCGTCGCCGCCGCTGGACTTCGCGGTCAGCGACACCTACTTCGTGGTGGCGCACTTCCACTACGTGCTGTTCGGCACCGTGGTGTTCACGATGTTCGGCGGCTTCTACTTCTGGTGGCCGAAGTGGACAGGCAAGATGCTGAACAACGCGCTGGGCGTGTGGCACTTCTGGTTCGTCTTCATCGGCTTCAACATGACGTTCCTCGTGCAGCACTGGCTCGGGCTGATGGGCCAGCCACGGCGGACGGCGAACTATGCCTTCCTGCCTCATCTCGCCACGACGCTGAACCAGGTCTCATCTATCGGCGCGTTCATACTCGGCGTGTCCAACCTGATCTTCTTCTACAACATCTACATCACGTGGAAGCACGGCAAGAAGGTCGAGGTCGACGACCCCTGGGGTTACTCCAACTCGCTTGAGTGGGCGACTTCATGCCCACCGCCTAGGCACAACTTCACCTCGATCCCGCGCATCAGGTCCGAGCGGCCGGCGTTCGATCTGCATCACCCGGAGATCAGAGCCGGGCGCGATCCGGAGGAGCGTAAGGCGATCGGGATCGGGGACATCATTGATCGGCACGAGCTTGCGTGAGGGAGTAGCGGCATGAGGGTCGAAGGCTGGCTGTTCCTTGGCTGCGCGATCTTCTTCGGCGTGGCGGACATCTTCTACTGGAACCTGTCGCATGACCCGACCGGCAGCACGGCGCTCGCGCTCTCGGTCGCGCTGGCGTTCCTGATCGGGTTCTACTTGCTGTTCACCGGTCGGCGGCTGCCCGAGCGGCCCGAGGACAACCCTCAGGGCGAGATCGAACATGGCACCGGCGAACTCGGGTTCTTTAGCCCGCACAGCTGGTGGCCGCTCTTCGTCGGGCTGTCGGCCGCGCTCGCGGCCGTCGGTGTCGCGATCGGCTGGTGGCTGTTCCTGATGGGCATGCTCGCCGTTGTGCTCAGCGTGGTCGGCTTCGTCTTCGAGTACTACCGAGGCCACTACGCCCATTAGGGCGGTGAACGGGCTCAGGGGTTGGTAGGCGGGCTCTGAGGCGGTGGGCGGGCTCTGGGGTGGTGGGCGGGCTCTGGGGTGGTGGGCGGGCTCTGGGCGAGAGGACGGGCCGTGGACGTTTACGAGGCGCTGTACACCACTAGGGCGATGCGCCGGGTCAAGCCCGATCCGATACCTCAGTCGGTGCAGGCGAAGATTCTGGACGCGGCCATCAGGGCGCCAAGCGGTGGTAACTCGCAGAACTGGCGGTTCGTCCTTGTCGACTCGCCCGAGATCAAGGGCAAGCTCGGGCCGCTGTACCGTGAGTGCGCGGCTCTGCTGTGGTCAGGGCCTTACGCGGAGCGGATCGCGCGGGCAACGGCCAACCCTGACGATCCGGCCAGCGTGGCCTTGCTCAAGGTGACCAAGTCGGCGCAGTACCTCGCCGATCACTTCGAGACCGTGCCGTTCTACCTGTTCGCGTTCACCAGGAACGATCGCAGCGGCGGCTCGATCTTCCCCGCGGTGTGGAGCGCTCAGCTCGCGGCGAGGGCGGAAGGCGTCGGCAGCGCGCTGACGACGATCCTCGCCTTCCGCAACACCGAGACCCTGGAGATACTGAACGTTCCCGCCGATCGCGGCTGGGAGATGGTCTGCTGCGTGTCGTTCGGCTATCCGACCGGCCGGTGGGGGATCGCCCCGAGAAGGCCAGCGCACGAGGTGGCCTACCGCAACACGTGGGGAACCGACCTCGGTATGGAGATCCGCGACCCGCTCTGGCCTGGCGACAGCCCGGGCTAGGCAGTTCAAGAGCGCGCGTCTCCCGGTCTCTGGCCGCGAGCGTCAGTGGTGGTCGCCTGAGCCGCTCGATTCCTGTGAGCCGGACCCGAGTGCCGCGTGCTCGTCGCCCTCCTGGGGCGCGTGCTCGTCGCCCTCCTGGGGCGCGTGGCCGTTCGGGCCGCGACCGTTGGCGCCGTGACCGTTGACCGGGATGCTCTCGGTCACCATCTTGTTCAGCCGTGTCTTGACCCGGCCCAGTCCACCCCGCATGCCAGGGGCCGGCACCTCGGCGTCCACATCGCCTTCGCCGGGTGGCAGCGGCAAGGGCTCAGGTCGGGCGATCTTGGCGTACTGATCCTCGTCGAGTGGCCTGGTCTCCTCGATGAACTCGCCGGAAGGCAGCTGCCTGATGATGCCAGTTTCCACGCCGTGCTCAAGCAGGTGCAGGTCCTTGAGTTGCAGGCCGAGGCAGATGCGCTTGGTGGCGATGTACGCGAAAATCGGCACCACGAAAATGGCGACCCTGGCGATCTCGGTGATCGTGTACAACGGCACATCGAAGTGCTGGGCCAGGACGTCGTTGGAGCCTTCGAGCCATAGCACGCCGTAGAACGAGATCATGGCGATGCCGAGCGCTGTCCTGGTCGGGGCGTTGCGCGGGCGGTCGTTTAGGTGGTGCTCGCGTCTATCGCCGGTTATCCACTGTTCGAGGAACGGCCACAGTGCTGCCCCGGTCAACACGATTCCGAGCGGCACCAAGGCTGGTATAAATACGTTGAAAGCGAACGTATGGTTAAATACCACCCATTGCCAGGCGGGCATGATCCGCAGCGAGCCTTCAAGGAAGCCCATATAGAAGTCCGGCTGAGAGCCCGCCGAGATCGCGAGCGGGTTGTAAGGCCCGTAGATCCAGATCGGGTTGATCTGCACCAAGGCCGACGCCAGCGCGATAGCCGCGAACGTAAAGAAGAAGAACGCGCCGGTCTTGGCCATGAAGTACGGGTACGTTGGCGCGCCGACGACGTTCTTGTTGGTGCGGCCCTTGCCCGGCATCTGGGTGTGCTTCTGGTGGAACATGATGAACAGGTGCGCGCCGATCAGTGCCAGGAAGATCCCTGGGATCAGCAGCACGTGCAAGATATACATGCGCGGGATGATGTCGGTGCCCGGATATTCGCCGCCGAACAGGAAGAACGACAGGTAGGTGCCGACCACGGGAATGGACTGCAGCACGCCCTGAGTGATCCGCAGTCCAGCCCCGGACAGCAGGTCGTCGGGCAGTGAATAGCCGAACAAGCCCTCGAGCAGAGCGAGCGTGAAAAGCACGATGCCGATCAGCCAGTTGACCTCGCGCGGCTTGCGGTAGGCGCCGGTGAAGAAAATCCGGATCATGTGCGCCATGATCGCGGCGACGAAGAGGTCGGCCGCCCAGTGGTGGATCTGCCTCATCAGCAGGCCGCCACGGATGTCGAAGCTGATGTCGAGCGTGGACTTGTACGCCTCGCTCATGTGCACGCCGTCGAGCTTGAGGTAGGACCCGTGGTAGACGACGTCGGTCATGCTTGGCTTGAAGAACAGCGCGAGGAACGTGCCACTCAGCAGCAAGATGATGAACGAGTACAGCGCGATCTCGCCGAGCAGGAACGTCCAGTGGTCGGGGAAGATCTTGCGGAACAGGGTGCGGACGCCCCTGGCGCCGTGGAACCTCTCGTCCAGCCAGTTCCCTGTACTGCCTAGCGCCTTGTCGATCATGACGAATTTCCCCGTTCCCAGAAACTCGGGCCTACTGGTTCGGTGAAGTCGCTCCGAGCCACCAGGTAACCCTCGGCGTCAACAGTCATCGGCAACTGAGGCAGCGCCCTCGTCGCCGGTCCGAAGATCACCTTCGCGCCCCGCGCCGCGTCGAAGGTCGACTGGTGGCACGGGCACAGGATGTGGTGCGTGGTCTGCTCGTACAGCGCTGCCGGGCAGCCGACGTGGGTGCAGATCTTGGAGTAGCAGACGATATTGTCGACGGTCCAGTTCTGCACGGTAAAGCCATCGGCGGGCTGTGACTGCTGGGTGTATACGACTTCGCCAGGCCCGAACTTGATGATGATGCACGCGGCCTTGGCCAGGGCGTTGAAATTGTCCTGGAAGCCCTCGGGCACGACGCTGATCATCCCGCCGGGTGAGCTGAAGTCGCCCGGCCTGATCGGCGTGTTGGCGCCGTAGTTCAGCAGCCGCATGCCGTCCCGCCAGACCGTGTGTTCGAGCTTGGTGCGCGGTAGCGGCCCGAGGTCGCGTAGCAACAAGATCGGCGCCACGACGGCGGGCACGGTGGCGGCGATGAGCGTGCGCCGCAAGATCGGCCGCTTGACGAACTGGCTGGCGTCGGCACCCTCGTTGAAGGTCTCGACGAACGCATCCCTGTCCGCTTCGTCTGACCGCATCGGGTGCCGCTGCTCGGTCATCTCCACGTGCGGCATCAGCCGCCTGACCCAGATCGTCGCGCCGACCCCGAGGAACAGGAAGGTAAGGCCCATGGTCAGACCGAGCGCCAGGTTCGAATGCAGAACTCTGGTGGTGGAGTGCGGCAGGAAGATCACGTAAGCGGCAATGAACGCGAATCCAGAAAGCATCGCGAGTATGAAGCAGCCCGCCACGATCCGCTCGGCCCGCTTGGCGTCGTCCAGGTCTGCTAGGTCGGCAGGAAGCTCACGCTCCCGCTCGGCCGGCAGCCCCGCGGTCGATTCAGCCGCGGTCTGCGCGAGAAGCATCCTGGACTGAGCCGGTGCCGGAGTGCCGATCACCCGGCGCGGGGCGCCTTCCGGCTCGGCGCTGCCCTCAGTCTGGGCCCGCAGGATCGGGCCTTCTTCTGGCTCGCCTGGCACGCGGCCACGCGTCGAGTCACTCATGGGGGGTCTTCCTGTGCTTCGCAGTGATCCACAAGGCCGCCAACACCATGAAGAGCAGCAGCCCGAGGAAGGCAACCAGGCCTTCGGTGACCGGCCCTACCCGGCCGAGGCTGAACCCGCCTGGGTTCGGCTCCTGCCGCGTCTGCACGATGTAAGCGATGATGTCGCGCTTTTCCTGCGGTGTGATCGTGGTGTTGTTGAAGACCGGCATCGCCTCCGGCCCGGTCAACATGGCTTCGAAGATCTGGGTGGGAGTGGATTGAGTGAGCGGCGGAGCGTACTTGCCGTAGGTAAGGGCGCCGCCAGCACCCTGGAAATTGTGGCACTGGGCACAGTCGGCGACGAAAAGCTGCTGGCCGAAGCCGGCATTGGCGCCGACCTGGCTGACCTGAGCCGTCGATGGGATGGCAGGCCCGCCGCCGAGCGATTCGATGTAGGCGGCGAGAGCGTGAATCTGCTGAGTGTTCAGACCGACTGGCTTGCGGCCGTTCTCGGCCACCGGCTCCTTGGCTGGCATGCGGCCGGTGCTGACCTGGAAGTCGACCGCCGCGGCGCCAACGCCGATCAGGCTCGGCGCGACCCCTGGCGTTCCCTGCGCGAATTGTCCGTGGCAGGTCGCGCACTCCTCGCGGAAGATCGCCTGGCCCTGGGCGATCTGGGCGTCCTGGGTGATGGCGGGCGCTGAAGCGGAGGCCGCTCCAGCCTCGGTGACGACGGCGTAGCCCACGCCGGCCAGCAGCAGCCCGAACAGAACGACGGCGTAGCCGGCTAGCGGGTGCCGTCGCCTAGCGGTCATCGGTGTCACTGCGATCCCTATTTTCCGGTCAGCGGTAGCAGGTAGATGGTGGTGAACAGGCCGATCCACACGACGTCGACGAAGTGCCAGTAGTACGACACCACGATGGCGCTGACCTGCTGTTCATGGGTAAACCGCCGAGCCGCGTAGGTGCGACCGAGCAGGAAGAGGAACGCGACAAGACCACCGGAGACATGCAATCCGTGGAAGCCGGTCGTGAGGAAGAACACAGAGCCGTAGCCGCTCGCCGAGAGCGTCACGTGCTGCTTGAAGATCAGGTCCAGGTACTCATAACCCTGGCCGAGCACGAAGTACAAGCCCATTAGGAAAGACAGCACGTACCACTCGCGCAGGCCCCACCTGGCGACGTTCCAGAGCGGGCCGAGCCGCTTGATCTGGCCGCGCTCCACCGCGAACACTCCGAGCTGGCAGGTCACGCTCGACAAGATGAGCACGATCGTGTTGGTCGTGGCCAGGGGGTAGTCGAGATGAGCGCCAGGCCACGGCTTGCCGAGCGCGGTGTCCACCGATTTGATGGTGAAGTACATCGCGAACAACGCCGCGAAGAACATCAGCTCGGATGACAACCATACGATCGTCCCTACGCTGACTAGGTTGGGCCTGCTCGCGGGTGTCCGCGGCACCACGCGCGCGTCTTGTGCTGTCGTCACGGCCCCATTATTACGACACTCGGTAGGCGAACGCGCCGCGACCCC
>DATNEK010000082.1:0-24623 GCA_035553055.1 Streptosporangiaceae bacterium
CGCCAGGGGCACGCCGCCAGCACCCGGGCACCGCGGGGAAACCCCGGGCATCCCGCAGCGCGGCGACGTGGCCGCGCCAGCCCGAACCCCGCCGCCCCGGCCCGGCACGCCCGGCCAGCAGAGCCGGCCCGCTACCGCCGCACAGACGGCCTTGTCGGCGCTCTTCTCGCCCCAACGGCCCTTTGTTCAGTGCGCTCCTAGCGCCCCTGCGGGACGCCAGCCGTCCCCGCGTGGTGCCAGGCCTGCCCGCGGGATGCGATGAATCCCGGGATCCATCGCGCTGGGCGGTTAATCTCTGTCGCGGGCGATTGCGGGGCGCCGGTAATCTCTGGCAGATGAGCGAGGATGAACCGGCGGAGTCCGTGTCGCACGATTCGGCAGAGCTTTCTGAGCAGGAGCAGGTCAGGCTGGCCAAGGTGGCACGGCTCAAGGCGGCCGGCGTCGACCCTTACCCGATCGGCTATCCGCGCACCGACACGATCGAACAGGTCCGGGCGCGGCACGCTGACCTGCCGCCGGACACCGCCACCGGCGATCGGGTCGGCGTCACCGGCCGGGTCATCCTCTACCGGACCGGCGGGAAGCTCTGCTTCGCCACCGTCAAGGACGGCACCGGAGAGATCCAGGTGATGATCTCGCTCGACCGGACCGGAGCCGACGGGCTCGCCGCCTGGAAGTCCGACGTCGACCTCGGCGATCAGATCGGGGTAACCGGTGAGGTAATCACCTCCCGAAGCGGAGAGCTCTCCGTGCTCGCCGACTCCTTCGCGATCACGGCTAAGTCGCTGCGCCCGCTGCCCGACAAGCACGCCGGGCTTTCCGACCCGCAGACGCGGGTCAGGATGCGCTACCTGGACCTGATCGTCAACCCGGCCGCGCGGCAGTTCGCCGAGCTGCGGGCCGCTGTGACCAGGGCGATCCGCGAAGAGCTCCACGATCAGGGGTTCCTTGAGGCGGAGACTCCGATGTTGCAGACGCTGCACGGCGGCGCGAACGCACGGCCATTCGTGACCCACATCAACGCGTACGACATACAGCTTTACCTGCGGATCGCGCTTGAGCTTTACCTGAAGCGGCTCGTTGTTGGCGGCATCGAGAAGGTATACGAGCTTGGCAGGAACTTCAGGAACGAGGGCGCCGACGCCACCCACAATCCTGAGTTCACCATGCTCGAGGCTTACGAAGCCTACGGCGACTACCGCACGATCGGCGCGCTGACCAGGAGCCTGGTACTCCGCGCCGCGCAGGCCGGAGTGGGCGGCACGATCGTGCGCAGGAAGGACGGGTCAGAGCACGACATCGGCGGCGACTGGCCGTGGGTTGGCGTTCACGACGCTGTTTCCAGCGCGCTCGGCGAAGAAGTCACCCCTGATACTCAGCTCGATCAGCTGCGGAAGCTGGCCGGGCAGGCGAACATCGCAGTCGAGCCCTCGTGGAACGCCGGCAAGGTGCTGCTTGAGCTGTACGAGCACCTCGTCGAGGCACGTACCGTGCTGCCCACGTTCTACCGGGACTTTCCTGTCGAAGTGTCACCGCTCACGCGGGCGCACCGCACCGATCCTCGGGTGGCCGAGAAGTGGGACCTAGTCGCCTTCGGCGCCGAGATCGGGACCGGCTACTCCGAGCTAGTCGACCCGATCGAGCAGCGCGCGCGGCTGACGGCGCAGTCGTTGCTCGCGGCAGGCGGAGATCCGGACGCCATGCAACTCGACGAGGACTTCCTGCGCGCGCTCGAATACGGCATGCCGCCAAGCGGTGGCATGGGCATGGGGATTGACCGCGTGCTGATCATGCTGACCGGCGCGTCGATCAGGGACACGATCATGTTCCCCATCGTCAAGCCGGTGTAGGTTCTCATCTTTCTTGACACCCGCCACCTCGCTGAGCTGGCCGGATGTGCACTGTCTCATCGATCTGGCGCCAGATCTTTCTCATCGATCTGTCATTTTCCTCAGGGTCCGCAGCTGAGCTGATGGTTGCCCAAGGTCGAGCCGGTGGCGGAACGGGCGTGAGCTAGCAGCGGGCTGGGCTAGCCAGCAGGGTGTCGGGCCGTATCTGGAGTTCCTTCGCACGCCCGGCGTGAAGACCGTGTGGAACCGCGTCCATCTCGACCTGATGCCGTATCCCGGTGATGATCAAGCGGCGGAGGTGGCCCGGCTGGGGGCTCTCAGTGCCACCGGCGCCGACGTCGGCCAGGGCGATGTGCCGTGGACGTGCCTCGCCGGCCCCGAGGGCAACGAGTTCTGCGTGCTCACCCCGGGCTGACGCGGAGCCTTGCCGACCCTCACCGTAGACACCAGCGACGGCTACCGGCCGGGTCTCGACGACACCATCGCCTTCGCAACTGAGGGGTTCGGGTAGCACTGACGAAGTTTCGGTCGGAAAACCGTTTGAGCCTTCCTTCCGCGTTCCCGTAGGTTGACTGCGCCCCGTCGCAGTGAGGACAGAGGACAAACCGCATGCCTGCTCTTTAGACCTGACACCTTCTTCCGCTCGCCTGTAGCCGACGCTCCCGTCGGTTCTGCCGGGCTGCCCTTGTGCGCCCGGTCATACAGCGTTTGAGGCCGCGCGTAATCGGCCTCGTGTCAGGTCTAGAGAGATCATGTCTTCACAACCTCATACCGTGCTGCCCTGGGTCGTTCGTCGGACTAGGCTGCCTCTGCTGTCGTTGCGGTGCGTGGACTGCCGGTCGGAGTCGGCCACCACCGGCGAGGGCAGGTTCCGCGTCAACGCCAACGGCAAGCTGCTGGACGTGTGGCTGCTGGTCCGCTGCGTATCCTGCGATCGGACGAGCAAGCTCACCGTGCACGAGCGAGCACCGGTCAGATCCTTCGATCCGGCCGAGCTCCACGGCTACCACGTCAACGATCCGGAACTGGTGGCCTCCAGGCTGCTGGATCCGCTGCTCGCCCGGCGCAACCGCTTCACCCTGGACTGGACGGGGGCCTGGCGGCTGGACACCCCGTCGGCATGGCTCGTCGAGGCGCGGCCGGTCCAGGTGGGGGTCGTCTTCGAGGATCCGGTACCGGTGCGCCCGGAACGGCTCATCGCGCAAGGGCTCGGCCTCAGCAGGAACGAGGTGCTGCGCCGGGTCAAGTGCGACATTCCGCTGCGCCGTCCGACGAGCGCCGGATTCACCTTTACCGTGATGGCCGGGGACTAGCGGGGATGTAGCCGCGGCGGGCTCGTCGAGCACTTGGGGGTGGGGCAGCTTGTGCGTCATCCAGTGGTTCTGTGATCAGGCTGGCGAGTTCGGCTGACAGATCGCGGTTGTATTGGGCGGTCGAAGGCACGGGCGAAGCTGTTGGCGGCGGTGGTCTTGCCCAGGGCGGGCAGCGCGGCGCACCTTGGCCAGGTCCGCCTGCAGCCGGCCAGTCCACAGCAGGTGCAGTATGCTGCCAGCTCCCTGGCCCACGAGAACTGTGCCTGGACCAGCGGGTCCGCCAGCCGGGACGCGGCCTTGACGTCCACCACGGTCACCTCGCCGCCACCGGCAACCAGCAGAAGGTCGGGCATATGCCGCCGCACACTGCTGCCGTCAGGGCCGGTGAGCTGGAACGGCTGCGCCGCGATCGCGGTCACACCAGAGTCGAAGTCCGCCAGCAAAATCCGGGCCAGCTCCAGCCGGCTCTCGTATGCGACCAGCCCGGCCATCGTCGACGACCAGTACCAGCCCGAGTAGTGACGCCTGCCTTTATACCAGCGGAACTCCCGGACCGGCAGCCCAGCCACCACATCATCCACCGCGACCCGGTCCAAAGTGGTCTCAGCGAACTCACCGTCCGCCCGGCGGTACCGCACCCGGACACGGCCGGCTCGGTACTGACGACCGAGAGTCACGGCCTGATACTGTCACCGCGGCGCTGCCCGAGCACGACACCACGCCGACCGCCGCTTTCTCACCGAACTGTCGCAAGCGACAGCGACAAGCGATATGAGAAAGCGACATCAAAGATGAGAACCTACACCGGTATAGGGACCTCAGGCGATCCTGACGGCTCCCGCGTAGGCGCTCCAGAAGACCGCCTGCACCTGGACCGGCTGGCCGAACGTGGGCGCGTCCAGCATCATCCCATCGCCGACGTAGATGCCGACGTGCCCGAGATCCGCGAAGAAGAAAACCAGGTCGCCGGGCCTAAGCTGGGACCGCGAGATGTGCTCGCCCTCGTTCCACAGGTCGCCGGTGAAGTGCTCGAGGCTGATGCCGATCTGAGCGTACGCCCATACCACCAGGCCCGAGCAGTCGAAGGCACTCGGCCCGGCGGCGCCCCACACGTACGGGTCACCCACCCTCGTCAGCGCGGCGCGCAGCGCCTCCACACCGATGGAATCCCCATTCAGATGCACCGGATAGTGCCCGGTCTGCTGGTAGATCTCGAGCGCCCGCTTGTATACGGCGCTGTTGAGCACGTCTTCCTTGGCCTGGATCTTGTTTACCTTGGCGCGCATCTCAGCGGACAGGATCGCCGCCTGCCTAGCCTCCTGCACGGCCATCAGGCTGGCCCGCTTCGCGGCCGCGTCGGCCGCCGACACCAGGCTCAGCTTGGTGCCGTTCTGCTGCTGAAGCTCGCTGAGTATGGACGCTCGGTTGAGCATGGCCTGCGGGTTGCTGCTCTCGAGCAGCTCGATGGTCGGGTTGACGCTGCCACTCATGTACCCGGCCGCCGCGATGCCGGCGATCGCCGACTGATCGGCGGCCAGAAGGCGCTTGTCCCTGCGCAGGGTCAGGCGAGCGATGCGCAGCTGCGCGTGCGCGACGGCGAGCTGGATCCGCAGAGCGTCATACTCCTGGCCAAGTTCGTCAATCTCGTTAGAGATCTTGGCCGCACGGGCCAGCAGGACCTTGAGGCTCGGTGCCTGGTCGCTTCCGGCCGCGCCCGCAGAGCTTGGAAGTGCGAGGCCAACGGCGGTCGCGACAGCTACCGCAACCGCTAGGCGGCCTGCGACCAGGACGCGTCGTGTCGCACGACTTTGCCCGGATCGCCGCCTGGAGTGCCTACCATCCGGCGAGCGCTCCACGTTCGCGCTCCTTTCCTGAGCCGGGCCTGCCTGCCCGGCAGGGGTGCCAACGGGAACGAGATGACCGCGATTGGACATTAACCGACCGAACTACCTCGTGCACCGGTGATCAGAAAACTTCTGCGCTCCACCCCTTGGATCGGCTGTGCTTTTAGCAGACATCAGGTGCCTGGTAGGCCAGATTCATGATGCTCTGTTGCCTTGCCAGCACCTGCGTCAACCGCGTTCGCCCAGGTCAGATGCCATGTGCCGAGGTCAGTGCCAGCGAAATGACGCGGTCGTGATCTGGCCGTGATGTGCTATGCGCCGCCCTCGCCGACGCTTGGCGATGAGTGACGGAACCGTAACTGAGTGTACGGCAATCGGCGATGTGCGTCGTTCCGTCATTCCGTCATCGCTCGGTAACTGCGCGACGCGAGGTGATTACGAGCAGGAAGTTTTCGTTGTCCTACTAGTGGCCTAACCGACCCGTTCGGCTTGTTGCCAACGGCGCGTACATCTCTCTGCGCACGATACAGTGCAATTTTCATCGTTCGGTCAGGCCGCAAAGTAGGTCAGCTAGCCGCCGCCCTTGTTCGGTATCGCAAAACGATCCGGTGCGTCTCGTATTTATTTTGCATACCGGCCAGTGACTATCATCAGGTTCATTCTACCCGCCGTCGGCGATGTAGCCAGAAGTCATCGGCCCTCGGCGCGGAAGTTGCCATCGCGCCGAACCCCTCGCGACCGTTTCTCTCGCTACTCTGGCGACGCTACGCACCGTGTTCGACACCCCGACACCTTACCGGGAGCGAAATCGTGTCAGGTGAGGCCGCCCGGTTAGATCTACCATGGGTCTTTCAGCGTTTGCTGACCAAGTCGGCCAGGCGGGCGGAGAGCGCTACGGCTGCAATCGCCGCGCGGCGCTGACATTAGCCATCTGCGTACCGGCATGGAAATCAGGCTGTCCGGCGCTCATGGCGGCAGCTGGCGTAGGCTGGCAAGTAAGAGACCGCGGGTCTGAACTTGGCCCGCGGCGCCATGAAGATAGGTATGTGCTGATCGCTCCGCAGCGGCTCAGACAGTCTTTGGTGGCGCCCGGCGAGCGAGAACATGCCCTCTGACCTGGTACGGGATAGCGGAACCTGCTCCGGGAGCGCCATGTCGGCCGGTCATCGCCCAGCGAGCGCAATCCCTTTGAGATGGAGGCGACCACCGTGCTAACTGACCTGGCGGCTTTGACTCCGCCGTTTTTGGTCGCTGCCGCGTTCTTGATCGCAGTCGGCGCATTCGTCAGGCACGAGATGCGCGCGGCGAAGAAGCAACCCACTGAGCAAGGCGACGAAGTCGGTGAACCAAGCAGCCGCGACCAGATCGGAGGTCGGGGTTCCGGTTCCGTCCACTGATTCGGCCGATTACTAAGAGTAACCGCAGTCATTCAGTTTGCTTCGTCGCCACCACTTGCTCTAGCGCGCCGCGTTTCCTCAGAGCACGAATTGTCAACCGCAGGCTTGCTGGTATAGGTTATGCTACTTAAATAGTCAGTGGTAAGAGAAAGGCTAACCAGCATGGCGCAGAAGACGGTCGTCACAGTGGTCTGCGATCTGCCGCACGACGGTGAGATCGAGGGAACGGAGTCTGTTTCGTTCGGCTTTGATGGCAACGCGTACGAGATCGATCTATGTGAGACACACAGCAAGGAACTCCGCGAGAAGGTTGGCGCATTCGCCGATCACGCTCGGCGGGTTACTGGCGCGGGTCGTCGTCGCAAGGCTCGTACTGGCCCCGGTCGCGAGCGCAGTTCTGAGATTCGGGATTGGGCAAGGCAGCACGGCCACAAGGTAAGTGAGCGCGGCCGGATTCCGGCCTCAATCATCGCCGAATACGAGGCAGCCCACTAGCCGATGCGCGGCCAGGGGGGTTTGGGGGGACCGCTCCCCCCGAAGCAACACGGCCAAGGGGGTTTGGGGAGATCGCTCCCCCGAGGTAGCACGGCCAGGAGGGTTGGAGGGAATCGCTCCCCCGAAGCGACACGGCCGGGAAGCGGGGAAGTCGCTTCCCCCGACACGAACACGCCGGGCTGCTTTGGGTGAGTCGCGACTGTCGGTCCGCGAAGCGGCTGACGGCATGCCATATCGGTAGATTCCAGGTGTGCCGTCAGCCGCGTGCGTTCGCTGCCGGCGTACCTGGGAACACCGCCCCCTTACCGCAGGTTGGATGTGGGTGAACGCCCCGTCGGCGGGGAAGGCTCTACTGGAGCGGTGGATCGTTTAGGCGAGCGCGGACTCGCGTGAGCGGAACATCGTAGCGGGAGCCTTGCCCGGCACGCGGGCTGGTGCGCGGAAGGGACGGGCCAACGCGGTCGCCGTCCCCACCGCTTTGGTGAGGGAGCGACGATAATGTTCGAGAGGTTTACCGACCGGGCGCGACGAGTTGTGGTGCTGGCGCAAGAAGAGGCCAGGATGCTGAACCACAACTACATCGGCACCGAGCACATCCTGCTCGGGCTGATCCACGAGGGTGAGGGCGTTGCCGCTAAGGCGCTTGAGTCCCTTGGCATCAGCCTGGAGGCGGTCCGCCAGCAGGTCGAGGAGATCATCGGACAGGGCCAGCAGGCGCCGTCTGGTCATATACCTTTCACTCCGCGCGCCAAGAAGGTACTTGAGCTGTCGCTGCGCGAGGCGCTGCAGCTTGGCCACAATTACATCGGCACCGAGCACATCCTGCTCGGGCTGATCCGCGAGGGCGAGGGCGTTGCCGCGCAGGTGCTCGTCAGGCTGGGCGCGGATCTGAACCGGGTGCGCCAGCAGGTGATCCAGCTGCTGCACGGGTATCAGGGCAAGGAGCCGGCGGCGGCTGGTGCCGCGTCGGAGAGCACGCCGTCCACGTCGCTGGTGCTTGACCAGTTCGGCAGGAACCTGACCTCGGCGGCCCGCGAGGGCAAGCTCGATCCGGTGATCGGCAGGGAGAAGGAAGTCGAGCGGGTCATGCAGGTGCTGTCCCGCCGCACCAAGAACAACCCCGTGCTGGTCGGCGAGCCTGGCGTGGGCAAGACCGCGGTGGTCGAGGGCCTGGCGCAGCGCATCGTCAAGGGCGAGGTGCCGGAGACGCTGAAGGACAAGCAGCTCTACACTCTCGACCTCGGCGCGCTGGTCGCCGGCTCGCGGTATCGCGGTGACTTCGAAGAGCGGCTCAAGAAGGTGCTCAAGGAGATCCGCACCCGCGGTGACATCATCTTGTTCATCGACGAGATCCACACTCTGGTCGGGGCCGGCGCCGCGGAGGGTGCGATCGACGCGGCTTCGATACTCAAGCCGATGCTGGCGCGGGGCGAATTGCAGACCATCGGCGCGACCACGCTCGATGAGTACCGCAAGCACCTGGAGAAGGACGCCGCCCTCGAGCGCAGGTTCCAGCCCATCCAGGTCGCCGAGCCGACGATCTCGCACACCATCGAGATACTCAAGGGCCTGCGCGACAGGTACGAGGCGCACCACCGGGTGACGATCACCGATGACGCGCTGGTTGCCGCCGCCCAGATGGCCGATCGCTACATCAGCGACAGGTTCCTGCCTGACAAGGCCATCGACCTGATCGACGAGGCCGGATCGAGGATGCGGATCCGCCGGATGACCGCGCCTCCGGACCTGCGCGAGTTCGACGAGAAGATCGCCGATGTCCGCAGGGAAAAGGAGTCGGCCATCGACAGCCAGGACTTCGAGAAGGCGGCCGCGCTCAGGGACACCGAGAAGCAGCTGATCGAGCGCAAGGACGCCAGGGAGAAGGAGTGGAAGGCGGGCGACATGGATCTGCCCGCCGAGGTGAACGAGGACCTCATCGCCGAGGTGCTCGCCACCGCCACCGGAATCCCGGTGTTCAAGCTCACCGAGGCTGAGTCCGCGAGGCTGCTGCGGATGGAAGATGAGCTGCACAAGCGGGTCATCGGCCAGAACGACGCGATCAAGGCGCTGTCCCAGGCGATCAGGCGCACCAGGGCCGGCCTCAAGGACCCGAAGCGGCCAGGCGGTTCGTTCATCTTCGCTGGCCCGTCCGGGGTCGGCAAGACCGAGCTATCCAAGACACTCGCCGCGTTCCTGTTCGGCGACGAGGACTCGCTGATCCAGCTGGACATGAGCGAGTACATGGAGAAGCACACAGTCTCGCGGCTGTTCGGCTCACCGCCCGGATACGTCGGCTACGAGGAAGGCGGACAGCTCACCGAGAAGGTGCGGCGGCGGCCGTTCTCCGTGGTCCTGTTCGACGAGATCGAGAAGGCGCACCAGGACATATTCAACTCGCTCCTGCAGATACTCGAAGACGGTCGCCTGACCGACGCTCAGGGCCGCGTGGTCGACTTCAAGAACACCGTGATCATCATGACCACGAACCTGGGCACGAAGGACATCTCCAAGGGCGTGTCGGTCGGCTTCGCCTCGGCCGGTGAGTCGACTGGCTCATATGAGCGGATGACGAACCGCGTCCAGGACGAGCTCAAGCAGCACTTCCGGCCTGAGTTCCTCAACCGTGTCGACGACGTGATCGTGTTCCATCAGCTCACCCGCGACGAGATCTTCCAGATCGTGGATCTCATGATCGCCAAGGTCGAGGACCGGCTCAAGGACCGCGACATGGGCATCGAGCTCACCCAGGCGGCTAAGGAGCTGCTCGGAGAGCGGGGATACGACCCGGTGCTCGGCGCGCGGCCGCTGCGGCGGACGATCCAGCGCGACATCGAGGATCACCTGTCGGAGAAGATCTTGTTCGGGGAAGTCAAGGCTGGACAGATCGTCATGGTCGACTCAGAAGGCAAGGGCAAGGACGGGAAATTTAGCTTCAAGGGTGTGCCGAAGCCTGAGGCTGTTCCCGACACGCCGCCTGCCGAACTCGCCGAAGCGGCCGGTGGGCGTGGTGAGGTGAGTGATCGGCGGGCTGCCGAGTAAAACTACTTGGAACGGGGCCGGGCGGGCACCCATCCAAGCCTGTGCTGGAACGCACCGGCTCGGATGGATGACCCGCCCGGCTTCGGTTATCAGTCACCTGGCAGTGCTATAGATCCGTCTGGCAGGCGGGTCACCAGGCCATCGGTCATCAGGGCCGCTAGGGCACGACTGCGCCGCCGCTCATCGGGGATCACCGTTTCGAATGCCGATACCGGCACGGGGGTCGCGGCGTTGCGCAGTACGGCTAGGAGTTGGCCTCTGAGCTGTCTGTCGCTGCCCTCGTAGCGCTGGGGGCGGCGCGCCGGCTGGCCTGGTGGGCGGCCGGCTCTCAGCCAGGCGCAGGAAGCCGCTACGGGGCAGCTGCCGCACGAAGGGCGGGTCGACGTGCATATCAGTGCGCCCAGTTCCATAAGTGCCACCGACCACGTGGCGGCTCGGCGGCTGTGCTCTGGGGGCAGCAGGGACTCGGCTAGGGCTTGCTCGGCGACGCTGAGCGAGCCGGGCGGGTACTGCGTGCCTGAGATGAGCCTTGACAGGACTCGGCGGACGTTTGTGTCGAGCACCGGATGCCGTTGGCCGTAGGCGAAGGCGGCGATCGCGGCGGCGGTGTAGGCGCCTACGCCCGGCAGGGATCTTAGCGCGGCGAGGTCGCGTGGTACCTGGCCCGCATGGTTCGCCGCGATGATCACGGCTGACTCGCGCAGCCTGAGGGCACGACGAGGGTAACCTAGCCGGTCCCACTGACGTACGGCGTCGGCTGGGGTCGCCGCGGCCAGCGCCTTGGGCGATGGCCAGCGTTCGATCCAGGCTTCGTAGGCAGGGATCACTCTGGACACAGGTGTCTGCTGAAGCATGAACTCGCTGACCATGATCGGCCACGCGCCGACGCCCGGGCGGCGCCACGGCAGGTCTCTGCGGTGCTCGGCGTACCAGGTGCTGATCGGTTCTTCGAGTAGTGCGGTCATGACGGGACCGATCCTGCCATGCCGCCCGTCACTCGGCACCGCGTACCCAACAGGGTCAAGCCTGCCGCGACCCCTCCACCTGCGGTAACGTGTCCAAGCCAGGTCGGCGGGGCAAACCAGGTCCTGGCTCGCGCGGCCCGCATACTAGGCGCGCATGGGGGGAACCACGATCAGCGACCCGGTCAGCACCTACTGGCGTCGGAGGTTCTTCGTGCTCGTCGCCGGGCTCATGATCTCCGGCCGGGCCGCTTGGGGACTGTCTGACGCGCTGGCCGTTGGCGCGAGCCGGATCGTCCACAGCACGCCGTCGACCCGGCCTACCCCGGCGCCCGCGCCATCCCCGTCGCCCCGGCTAGCCGCTACGTCGGACTGCGGCGTCCTCGCGTATTGATTTCCGGGCTTGTTTCGACGGTCTGGTCCGAGAATTACAGGATTATTAACAATATTTCCTGATTCTTAATGCCACCGCTTTCTTTACTCGTATGCTACCGAAGAGCACGGAATTTCGAGTTCACTCGGATCGAATTTCACACCACGTCGTCCGGCCCTCGCGGTCACCGACTATTCCCCACGCGTCGGTGATGGCCGCCACGATCGTGAGCCCGCGCCCGCACTGACTAGCATCCTCGGTTAGTTCATCCCCATAACCAGCCGCCTGTCGCCGACCCGGCCATGCGCCGCCTTGGTCGAGCACCTCGACCCTGACGACGTCCTGCCTGATAGCAAGCCTAACCGTGAACATGCCGCCCGGCTGCCCGGAATCGCTGTGCATGATGGCGTTTGTTGCTAGCTCAGAGCAGGCAAGAAGGACGTCGTCTATGGCCGCGAAGCCGTCGATCATCTGAGCCAGCCACCGGCGGGCTACTGATACCTGGCCAGGTAGGCCCTGGAAGGTGCGGCGGGCCAGGATGCGTTCTTCGGCGGTTGTGACCGTATCGGCGAGTGCGATGGGTTTGAGGTCGAGCCTGGCTCCTATCATCGGCCCGCTATCCTTTTCTCGCTGTGCTTCCGCTATTTTGTTAACACTGTGTCTCAGGCAAGCTAGATTAGTAATAGAACAACGCTGAACAGCCCTGATGTAGCACCATCTCGCGTGTCGTAGATTCGGCCCCGCGTTTGTAGAGTCGCATCAGGAAGGACCGCAGATGCCAGCACTAGAGTCGAATCCACTGAAAGGGACCCCGCGGGCGGTATTCGGGGCAATGTTACGTCACTATCGTGTGCGGGCTGGTCTTACCCAGGACCAGGTTGGTGCTCTCGCGCACGTCTCAGGCAAACTGATCAGCGCCTATGAGAACGGCCGGCGAGTGCCGACCAGGCCGGCCACCGTGGAGATCGACTCGGTGCCCGCGCTGAACACTCACGGCGCGCTCACCGAACTATGGGATCAGTTCGAGGAAGGCATGAACTACCAGGTCTATCCCGACTGGTTCCAGGACTGGCCGGAGAAGGAGGCCGCGGCGACGACGCTGCGGTGGTTCGAGCCGCTGCTCGTGCCTGGCCTGCTGCAGACAGACATGTACGCGCGAGCGGTCTTCGCCACGAGGATCGGCGCCACCGATGACGAGATTGACGAGTTGGTGTCGGCGCGCCTCAAGCGACAGGAAGTGCTCAAGAGCCCACGCCCGCCCGCGCTGTGGGTCATAATGGATGAATGGGTGCTGAAACGCCCTGTTGGTAATCAGCACGTCATGCTCGAACAGGTCAACAAGCTTATCGAAGTCGCAGGACGGCCAAACGTCGTACTTGAGGTCGTTCCTTCCGATGCAGGCGCTCACGAAGGTCTGTGTGGTGCTGGCTTCGCTATAGCTGACTTCGAGGACGCGCCGAGCATCGCCTACCAGGAGTCCGCAGTGCAAGGCCAGATTGTGCAAGACGCAGAAGATGTCGCGACGCTCATGGCCAAATGGACTACCTTGGGCACCGAGGCGCTACCGAGAAGGGCCTCAATAACCCGACTGGAGGAAGCAGCAAAGAGATGGACCTCACAACCGTGAGGTGGCGTAAGGCCAGTTACAGCGGCAGCAACGGCGGCGGTTGCGTCGAGGTCGGAGTGTGGCGCAAGGCTAGTTACAGCGGCAGCAACGGCGGCGGTTGCGTCGAAGTCTCCGCGACTCATGACACGGCTAGCGTGCTCCATAAGGCCGACCAAGATCTGCTGTACCTGTTGCGCGATTCCAAGGACCCGAAGGGTCCGAAGCTCGCCTTCACCACCGCAGAATGGGATGCGTTCATTGCAGGAGTTAAGGACGGGGAGTTCGACCCCGCCTGAGCAAGCCCCGCTCCAGCCGAGTACCGGACAGTTGTGACGGTGGTTGACTGGAGCGGGTAGGCGGATTCGCGGCCGAGCACCGGCGAGTGGAGGCCCAGGCGAACGGCCCGAGTAGCCACCGTGTCATCCGCGTCCGCCAAATCCTGCTGCGATAGCACCAGCGAGGTCGGTTACCTGCCGCACGTCCATAGACGAGTCGGCTGGTACCGTATCGCTCCCGACAGGTACGATCGCCCGGCGAAATCCCATCCGCCCGGCTTCGGCCAGTCTGCGGCTGAGCCCTGCCACGCTGCGGATCTCACCGGCCAGGCCGACCTCGCCGAACGCGACCGTATCGGATGGCAGGCTGATGTCGGTCCTGGCCCCGGCCAGCGCGAGTGCGACAGCGAGGTCAACGGCGGGCTCGGTGAGCTTGACGCCGCCGACGGTAGCCGCGTAGATGTCGCACCTGCCCAAGATGATGTGCGCCCTGCGCTCAAGCACAGCTACGGCCATGCCCACTCGCGCGTAGTCAAGGCCGGAGGTAATCCGGCGTGGCGGCTCGTTGCCGGCGACCGGGCACACCAGCGTCTGCACCTCGGCGACCAGTGGCCTGCGGCCTTCGAGCGTGACTGTCACACATGTCCCTGACACCGGCTTGTGCAGCCTGGACAGAAACAGCCCGCTTGGGTCGGCCAAGCCGATGAGCCCGAACTCGCCAAGTTCGAAACAGCCGACCTCATCGGTCGGGCCGAACCTGTTCTTCAGCGCGCGGATCATGCGCAGCCGTCCCCGGCTGTCACCTTCGAAGTGCAGCACCACGTCGACCAGATGCTCAAGGGATCGCGGGCCGGCGATCGAGCCGTCCTTGGTCACGTGCCCGACGAGCACCGTGGTCAGGCCTCGCTGCTTGGCCAGGCTGACCAGCGCGGAGGTGATCTCGCGCACCTGGGTCACGCCGCCAGGCACGCCATCGATCCCGGCGGCGGATATGGTCTGAACCGAGTCGACGATCAGCAACTCCGGGTTCACCGCGTCGACGTGCGCGAGCAGGGCGGCCAGGTCGGTTTCCGCGGCGAGGAATAGCCTCTCGCTGACCGCGCCGATCCGGTCCGCCCGCTGCCTGACCTGCGCGGCCGATTCCTCGCCGGTGACGTAAAGCACAGCCGCGTGATCCGCGGCGAGCGCACCCGCCTCGAGCAGCAGCGTCGACTTGCCGACACCTGGCTCGCCGGCCAGCAGCGCTACAGTCCCAGGCACGAGACCGCCGCCGAGCACCCGGTCAAGCTCGTCCATGCCGGTCGGCTTCGCCGCCGCGCCAGCCGCGTCGACCTGCGAGATCGGGACCGCGGGCGCCCCTGGCCGCACCGTCGGCAGGCCGCGCAGCAGCGCTCGCCCAGACCTCGCGGAGGCCGCCGCGGCGGCGCTCTCGGTCAGCGTCCCCCAGGCCTGGCACTCTCCGCATCGGCCGGCCCACTTCGCGCTCTGCCAACCGCACTCCGCGCACTGATAGAGAGCGCCAGCCGACCCCTTAGCCATGGCCGCAACGTATCGGCTGGTGCTGACAGTGCTGTGCTAGCCCGCTCGCTGGCTCGCTGTGCTAGCCCGCTCGGGATCGCTCGTCAGTCCAGGCAGTGCCGCGCCCTGCGGCTCGCGGGGTTGGCAAGCGCGCATCGCGGACGGTCGACCGAATAAGCTGGCAGCGGGTAAGGCGCGGCGTCCTATGCTGCGCTAGGAACGTTGATGCGCCAGGCCGCTGCCCGGTTTGCCGCTTACGAGGTGGGCAGCGAGTATGACACCCAGCGAAAGGGATGCCGTGGGGGAGGCAGCCATAACACAACAGGGGCGCGAGGTGCCGGTCGCGCTGTCGACCGCCTCGGTGTTTCCCGAGCGTTCCGCGGATGCGTTCGAGCTGGCGGCCAGGCTCGGTTACGACGGCATCGAGGTAATGGTCACCGCGGATCCCGTGAGCCAGGACGTCGAGGTGCTGCGGCGACTATCGGATTATCATGACATACCCGTCATGGCGGTCCATTCCCCATGTCTGCTGATCACGCAGCGGGTTTGGGGGAGGGAGCCGTGGGCGAAGCTGGAGCGTTCGGCGGATATGGCGCACAGGCTAGGCGCCAAGGTGGTCGTCGTGCACCCGCCGTTTCGGTGGCAGCGTGACTACGTCAGGGAGTTCGAGACCGGCCTGGCGGCGGTTGAGGCACAGACCGGCATGACGTTCGCGGTGGAGAACCTCTATCCGCTCCGAGCCGGCTCCGCCGAGGTGACCGGATTCGCGCCGCACTGGAATCCGGTCGAGCTTGATGTCGCCCAGGCCACGCTCGATCTGTCCCACACGGCCGTGTCCGACTCTGACGCGATCGAGATGGCCAAGCAGCTCGGTTCCAGGCTCGCCCATGTGCACCTGACAGACGGCTCAAGGCCCGGCTTGCCCGACGAGCACCTGGTGCCAGGCCGGGGCAGCCAGCCTTGCCGCGAGCTGCTTGAGCTGCTGCCCGGCATGGGCTTTTCCGGGGTGGTCGTGGTCGAGATCAGCACCCGCCGGGCGCAGACAGCCAAGGAGCGATACGCCGATCTGGCCGAGTCCCTGCGGTTCGCCAAGGCCTACCTTCCTTCGGCCAGGGTGAGTCGGCCGAGCTAATTTTCCGTGTCGAGAATGAGGGTGACCGGGCCGTCGTTGACCAGCGCCACCGCCATGTCAGCGCCGAAGACGCCGGTTCGAACATCAGCGCCGAGCGAGCCAAGCGCGTCGGCGAACGCGATCACAAGTGGCTCGGCGACCTCGCGCGGCGCGGCCGCCTGCCAGGATGGCCGCCTGCCCTTGTCCGTCTTGGCATACAGGGTGAACTGGCTCACCACGAGCAGCGGCGCCCCGGTT
This sequence comes from Streptosporangiaceae bacterium, assembly GCA_035553055.1. Classification (GTDB taxonomy): domain Bacteria; phylum Actinomycetota; class Actinomycetes; order Streptosporangiales; family Streptosporangiaceae; genus Chersky-822. Next base: position 16,042 of record DATNEK010000082.1, read on the forward strand.
TCGGCACACGATTTCTCGCCGGAGAGTATCCGCAGGTAATAGATCTTGTTCGCGAGGGCAGTAGCCGTGGCGGGGGTGTCGTCGTGCGTGACGCCCACCAGGACTAGCAGGCCAGGGGCGGGCAGCTCGGCGACGACGGTACCAGATACCGTTACGCTCGCTTCACTAGCGCGTTGAACGACGGCTCGCACGGAAAGGCATTCTCGCATGGCCAGCACCGGGCCTACCGCAACCACCGGGACGATGATCACCGTCGCGCCTACCGGCGCTGAACTTGACAAGTTGGCGGTGCCCGCCCTGCCCGTCACGCTTGATGAGCTGGTGACGACGGCGAAGGAATGCAGGCAAGCGGGCGCGGCGATGATCCACGTGCACATCAGGGATGGCGAAGCCAAGCCGACGCTGGACATCGCCAGGCTGAAAGAAACTGTGCACGCGCTCCGCGAGCGAACTGACCTGATCGTGCAGCTTTCCACTGGCGGGGCGGTCACCGACCCGTACGAGCGTCGGCTGGCTGTGCTAGACGCCGCACCCGACGGCTGCTCGCTGACGTGCGGGACGGTGAACTTCGGCGATGACGTGTTCATGAACCCGTGGCCGTTCATGTGCGAGCTGTACGTCAAGACACAAGAACTCGGAGTGGTGCCGGAATTCGAGCTGTTCGACATGGGTCACGTGGCCGCGCTGCATCGGCTGCTCGACAAGTTCGGCGCACCGTTCGGCGGGCACGTGCACTGCGATCTGGTGATGGGAGTGCCTGGCGGCATGGCTGGTGACGCCGCCACGCTGGTGCAGGCTGTCGCGGCTCTGCCGCAGGGAGCGACCTGGTCGGCGACCGGGGTGGGCCGCACGGCCTTGCCCGTCATGTTCGCCGCTCTGGCCGCGGGTGGGCAGCTCAGGGTGGGCATGGAAGACACGATCACGTTCGCGCGCGGGCGGCCGGTCGCGAGCAACGCCGAGCTTGTCGAGCGCGCGGCGACGCTGGCCGAGCTGGTGCAACGTCCGGCGATGACGCCCGACGCGGCGCGGGCCATGCTCGGGGTGCCCGATCGGCGCGGCTAGCCAGGCTTCGCGCGCCGAGACCGGCCGCGCGAATCCTGTGCTCGCCGAGGTGATCAGGTCAGGGCGTACCGAGTCCTGGCACCGAGGCTCACTCGTCGTGCTCGACGCGAGCGGTCAGGTGCTGGCATCGGCTGGCGTCATCGACCTGCCGATGTTCCCGAGGTCATCGAACAAGCCGATGCAGGCGGCGGCCATGCTCGGCTGCGGCCTCGACCTGGCCGATGACAGGCTGCTCGCTCTGGCCGCCGCGAGTCATTCAGGCGAGGAGTTCCACATCGCCGGCGTACGCGAAATCCTGAGTAGCGCGGGGCTCGGCACTTCTGACCTGCAGTGCCCGCCCGACCTGCCGATCGATGACGAGGCCAAAGCCGAGTTGCTCGGCAGCGGCGGCAAGCGGGACCGGGTGCACATGAATTGCTCTGGCAAGCACGCCGCGATGCTCGCCACGTGCGTCGCGGCCGGCTGGCCTACCGCTAGCTATCGCGACCCTGACCACCCGCTTCAGCGGCGGATCAAGGCCACGATCGAGCGGCTAGCCGCCGAGCCTGTGGCGGCCATCGGGGTTGACGGCTGCGGCGCGCCGCTGATGGCACTGACCCTGACCGGCCTAGCCAGGGCGTTCGCCACGGTCGTGCGGTCGCCCGCCGGCTCGGCCGAGTCGCGGGTGGCTGACGCGATGCGCGGCCATCCAACCTGGATGTCGGGCACCCGGCGGTACGAGGCGACGCTGATGCGCGCCGTGCCAGGGATGCTGATGAAGCCGGGGGCCGACGGCGTCTGCGCGTTCGCCTTGGCCGACGGCCGTGCCGCCGCGATCAAGATAGACGACGGGGCGCAGCGGGCAGTCGCACCGGTGATGGCCGCGTTGCTGCGCGAACTCGTCGCGGCGGAACCTGGTCAAGGCGCCCCATCGAAACGCATTGATGTCGAAGTGCTCGCCGAACTGGCTCATGGGCCGGTGCTCGGAGGCGGTCAGCCGGTCGGCGAGGTCAGGGCGATTTTGCCGGGTCGTTAGCAATATTCGCCGAAGTGCTTGCAAGCTGATTTGCAATTGCAAGCGTTTGCGGCGAGACTGGGAGCATGAGTCCGGTCAACGTCAGCAGCATCGGTTCTTACATTCGAGAGCAACGCGAACAGGCCAAGATCTCGATCAGGCAGCTCGCTCAGGCGGCCGGGGTGTCCAATCCGTACCTGAGCCAGGTCGAGCGCGGCCTGCGGCGGCCAAGCGCCGACATTCTGCAGCAGATCGCCAAGGGTCTCCGGATCTCCGCTGAGGCGCTGTACGTCCAGGCCGGGATACTCGATGACAAGCCAGGCGAACGGACCGTAACCGACGCGATCATGGCAGACACCGAGATAACCGAGCGCCAGAAGCAGATGCTCATCGACATCTACGAGTCGTTCCGCAAGGAGGTCAGGGCTGACGCTGAGGCACGAGCCGCGGAGGAGTCGCAGGACCGCTTGGACCGCTTGGACCGCTCGGACAGCGAATCCCTGGCGGACGAGCCTGATGAGATCGACTCGCAGGCGCACGACATCGCGCACGCCAAAGTGGAAGCCATCGCCGATACCGAGCCGGTGGTTATGGCCGACCCGCAGGTCGAAGCCGAGGCGGAGGCGGCGGCCGAGGCCGAGGTGGACACCTGGACCGACCTGGATCCAGGCCAGCAGCGAACAGATCGATAGCGAACCGGACCAACGCGGATCAGATAGGTTGTTCCCGTGGACGCATTCACGCCGCTCAACTGGTTCTTCTGGGCGCTGGCAGTCGCCGCGCTTATCGTCGAGGTGTGGGCGTTCGCCGACGCGATTCGGCGCCCGACCGCCGCCTTCCCCGCGGCGAACAAGCAGACCAAGTCGCTCTGGCTAATCATTCTCGGTGTGGCAGCCGCCATCGGGCTCTACAGCGCCACCCGGGTCTCGGGAATCGGCGTCGTGGTCAGCATCCTGCCGGTCGCCGCGTTTATCGCGGCCGCCATCTACCTGACCGACGTGCGCCCTAAAGTACGCGAGATCGGCCGAGGCGGCTCTTCGCACCATGGCCCGTACGGACCCTGGTAGGCGGCGGTGGCTGAGGCGAGCTGGCGTACCCACCGGCTTGAGCTTGACGATCAGACGCTGCGCGAGTGGCAGGCTGTCGTGCTGGCGGCCGAGCCGGACGGGATCGTGCTTGACCGGTCGGCGTTCTATCCAGGAGGCGGCGGCCAGCCACCTGACCACGGCGTGCTCCTCTGGGGTGGCGTGCAGACCCGCATCGTCGGCGCGCGCAAGGGCGACGATCTGTACCTGATCCCGGCGCAGGGCGATCCGCTGCCGCCGCCCGGGACCGCCGTCAACGGCGCGGTCGAAGACGAACGCAGGTCCGCGCTGATGCGCACCCACTCCGGCTTGCACGTGCTGTGCGGCGTGGTGTACCGCGACTACGGCTCGCTGGTGACGGGCGGGAACATGGAGCCTGGGCTCGCTCGCATGGACTTCGACCTGCCCGAGCTTCCCGAGGGGTTCAGGGACGCGGTCGAAGCCGCCTGCAACGCCGAGATCGCCGCCGGACGCCGCATCGATGTGCGCGTACTGCCGCGCGACGACGCGTTCGCGATCCCCGACATCATCCGCACGGCGACCAACCTGGTGCCGCCGGACGTCAAGGAGGTGCGGATCGTCGACATCGTAGGGCTCGACCAGCAGGCCGACGGCGGCACCCACGTGGCATCGACCGCGCAGATCGGGCGGATCGAGGTCGTCAAGATCGAGAACAAAGGCAAAGGCTTCCGCCGCCTCCGAATCCGCGTCCCAGGCTGAATCAGAGCCCGCCTGGCCCGGCGTTTAGGTGGGTAGAAAGTACCGCGGGCGGCGCTGTCCCTGAGACTAGAGGGGCACCAGGAAGACTGTGGCTGGGGCTAGTAGCACAAGCGCGGTAAGCAACGCGATGCCGACGATCATGGGCGTCGGGAGGCCAGGGGGTGGCCTCAGCAGCCTGGCTACCCTGGCGGCGAGTTCACCATCGAGCGCGCTACCGGTCGCCGCCAGCGCGCCGGCTGGCGCCAGCCCGCCGCCTGACGCGCCGACCCTGAGCAACGCGGTCGCTAGCTCCCTGGCCGGGCGGCGCTTGCGGGCGCGATCGTCGGCGAGCATCTCGACGAGCAGCGCTACCTCGGCGTTCGCCGCTCTCGCCGTCGCCGACCACCGGAACGCGCGCAGCAGCGCGGTGAACGGCAGCAGCACTAGGTCGTGCCGTGCTCGCAGGTGCGCTCGCTCGTGCGCGAGCACCGCGGCGAGTTCGTCGGTGTCAAGCAGGTTAAGCGCGCCCGCGCTGATGACGATCGCCGACCGCAGACCGGGGACGCAGTAGGCGGCCGCGGCCGGATGGTCAACGACTAGCGCGCCTGGCACCTTGGGGTCATCGTGCGCCAGCAACCCGAGCAAGGTTCGCTGCCGGTGCCTGGCCCTGAGCACGGCGGCGACCGCCGCCGCGAGTATCCAGCAGAGCAGCGTGAACAGTGCGGCGCTGGCGGCGAGGGACAACAGGTGCACGACGACAAGCGGACCCCATCGCCTCAGGCTGGCGCCGCCCGGCGCGGTCAGGCCGGAAAAACCGAAGGCAGCGAGTGCGGCCACCGCGGCGAGTCCCCAGCTGAGCCCGAGCGCTTGCCATAGCGCGATCGCCGCTACCGGGCATCGGCTCGGCCAGTCGGCGGCGGCCAGCCGTCGGGCGGCTGGTACGCAGGCGACGGCGAAAACGCCGAGCAGGACGACTGTGGGTGGCACCGCGATCAGCTCCGGTCGGGGGTATTGGCCCGGGGAGGCGACCCCCCCGCGCCGCCCGTGGCGCTGAGCGCATCGAGAGCCTCCTTGAGCGCGGCGGCCTCGGCGCCAGAGACGCTGTGCGCGAACCTGGCGAGCGCGGCCTGCCGATCGCCCGTCTGGTCGAGCGCGGTGAGCATCAGCTCAGCCACGTAAGCTTCCCGGCTCTCGGCCGGCTGGTAGCGCCAGGCGCGGCCGACTCGCTGACGGCGCACGAACCCCTTCTTGGTGAGGCGGTCGAGCACGGTCATGACCGTGGTGTGAGCCAGGTCCCTGTCGGTAAGACAGATGCTGACTTGCCGCACAGTCATCGGATCGCTCGACTCCCAGAGAACCTCCATGATCGCCCGCTCTAGCTCTCCCAGCCGATTCATGGATTCACAATAAGCCAGAATAATGCGCCAGCCACAGCCGGCATCGACGGTAGCGGCGCCATGCGCTTAGCCAACCGGGGCCGGTCCGCGCTACCTTGCAAGCATGGACGTGCCACGGGTCGCGGTTACCGTCGATCTGGTGATCCTGACGGTGCGCGCCAATGAGCTCGCCGCGCTCGTCTGGCGCAGGCACGCCGAACCGCACGTGCGCATGTGGGCGCTCCCTGGAGGCTTCATCAGGGGCGACGAGGACTTGCCTTGCACAGCCGGGCGGGTGCTCGCCGAACGGGCCGGCCTGCCTGACGCCCCCGTCCACCTTGAGCAGTTGCAGACCTACGGCTACCCAGACCGCGACCCCAGGCAGCGGGTGGTCTCGGTCGCATACCTTGGCATCGCGCCCGATCTTCCCGCGCCTGAGCAGCCGAGGATGAGCTGGCAACCGGTCACTGGCCTGAACGAACTCGCCTTCGACCACCGTAGGATCCTGCAGGACGGGGTTGAGCGAGCGAGGGCGAAGCTTGAGTACACACCGCTGGGCGCGGCGTTCTGCCGGGACGAGTTCACAGTCGCCGATCTGCGCAGGGTCTACGAGATCGTCTGGGACACACCGCTCGATCCACGTAACTTCCACAGGAAGGTGACCGGCGCGGATGGATTCCTCGTTGAGACCGGCTCGGCGAGTAGTTCAGGCGGCAGGCCGGCCCAGCTGTACCGGCGCGGTGAGGCCGAGATGTTGCACCCGCCGATGCTGAGGCCAAGGCAGCCACTCGCTTCCGATCCAGTCAGGCACTATCCGGGCGGTCTGCTCGATTCGCCGCCGGAGTCGCAAGCTCAACGGAGAGCGTATATTGCCCAGACCGGTGAGGGCGGCCACCAGTGACTAAATCTACCCTGACCGGGCAAGGTACCCCGGACCTCATCAGCCCTGGAGGACGACGATGTCCACGCAGACGCCACGTTTCCGCCCTGTACTTGACCAGTTCTCGCCCTATATGCCAGGTAAGCCGCCCGGCGGCACCGCAGGACGCAGCTTCAAGCTGTCGTCGAACGAGTCGCCGTTCGGCCCGCTGCCGTCGGTAGTCGAGGTCATCGCGGCGGCGGCAGGTGACATCAATCGGTACCCGGACAATGGCGCCTCCGAGCTCACTGAGGCGATAGCTGCCAGGTACAACGTCCCGGCTTCGCACGTCGCCGTCGGCTGCGGATCGGTTGGCGTGGTGCAGCAATTGCTCGAGGCGGTCGCAGATCCTGGCGCCGAGGTGATGTACGCCTGGCGGTCGTTCGAGGCTTATCCCTATCTAGCCGATCTCGCGGGCGCCAGGTCAGTGCAGGTGCCGCTCCGAGGCGAGACGCATGACCTGCAGGCCATGGCCGCCGCGATCACCAGATCAACCAGGCTGATCTTCATCTGCACGCCGAACAACCCGACGGGCACCGTGGTGAACTCCGCCGATCTGGTCCGCTTCATCGACCAGGTGCCAGGCGACTGCCTCGTGGTGATCGATGAGGCCTACGTGCAATATGTACGCGACCCGGATGCCGGAGACGGCATCGAGGTCTACCGTGACCGGCCCAACGTCGCCGTGTCGCGCACGTTCTCCAAGGCATACGGGCTCGCCGGGCTCAGAGTCGGCTTCCTGATCGGCCACGAGCCGGTGGCGGCTGCCGCCCGCAAGACCATGCTCACGTTTTCCGTCAACGCCGTTGCCCAGGCCGCGGCCGTCGCGTCGCTGGCGGCGGAAGGCGAACTGCTCGACCGCGTCGAACTCGTGGTGGCCGAACGGGACAGGGTCAGGTCGGAGTTGCTCGCCATGGGCTGGTCGGTCCCGCCAACCGAAGCGAACTTCGTCTGGCTCAGGCTCGGCGACGACAGCGTCCGCTTCGCCGACGCCTGCGGCAGCGCTGGCATAAGCATCAGGCCGTTCCCAGGTGAGGGTGCGCGGATCTCGATCGGCGAGAAGGAGGCCAACGACGCGTTCCTCGAGGTCGCGTCCAACTGGGTGGCGAGCGGATGAAGGTTTACGTCATACACGAAAATCCCGACTGGTATCCGCCCATCGCCTCGGCGTTCGATGCGATCGGCGTGCGGCACGAGCAGTGGCTGCTCGGCGACGAGGTGATCGATCTCGACTCGGAGCCGCCGGCCGGCGTGTTCTGGTCGAGGATGAGTGCCTCGTCGCACACCAGGGATCACCCTTACGCCAAGGACCAGACCAGGGGCGTGCTGAGCTGGCTCGAATTGCATGGCCGCCGGGTCGTCAACGGCCGTCGCGTGATCGAACTTGAAATGAGCAAGGTCGAGCAGCACGCGGCGCTGCGGGCGGCTGGATTCGACGTGCCAAGGACGATCGCGGTGGCTGGCACGCGCAGGCTCGCGCAGGCGGCACGCAGGCTGCCTGCTCCGTTTATTACCAAGCACAACCAGGGCGGAAAAGGGCTCGGAGTGCGGTTGTTCGCCAGCCACGAGGACTTCGATGAGTACCTGAATTCGGCCGACTTCGAAGTCCCCGCCGACGGCATCACGCTGCTTCAGGAGTACCTGCGCGCGGCCCAGCCCCGCATCACCAGGGCGGAGATTGTCGGCGGCGAGTTCGTCTACGCGATCACGGCCGATACCGAGCTCGGCGGCTTCCAGCTATGCCCGGCCGACGCCTGCGCGGTGGGCGACGCGCCGCCGACGCCGCAGCGCAGCCTGTTCGCGCTCAGGGAGGGATTCGACCATCCGATCATCGGAAAGTATCTGGACTTCGCGAGCTGGCATGGAGTCGAGATAGCCGGCTTCGAGTTCATCGAGACGCATGACGGCAGGCTCGTCACCTACGACATCAACACCAACACGAACTACAACCCTGGAGTCGAGGCAGTGGCGCCACGGTCAGCCCAGCGGGCGGTCGCGGCCTTCCTTGGCAGATTGCTCGACGAAGAGATGGAAAGGGCGGCGTGAGCTGCGATGCGCTTCGGATACTGGATGCCGATCTTCGGTGGCTGGCTGCGTAACGTAACCGACGAGGACATGTCGATCGCCTGGCCATACATGCGGGACCTGGCCGTCGAAAGCGAGCAGCATGGCTTCGAGTTGTCGCTGATCGCCGAGCTAAACCTCAACGACATCAAGGGGCACCGCGCGCCGTCGCTTGATTGCTGGACACTGGCGCCGGCCGTGGCCGCGGTGACAAGCACCCTTGAGCTGATGCTCGCGGTGCGGCCGAACTACCACTCGCCGTCACTTACCGCCAAGGCGCTGTCGAGCCTCGATGTGATCGCTCCGGGCCGGATATCACTGAACGTGGTCTCGTCTTGGTGGAAGGACGAAGCCGCGCAGTACGGCGCGCCCTTCGACGTGCA
>DATNEK010000083.1:0-32674 GCA_035553055.1 Streptosporangiaceae bacterium
GTCCCCGGCCGCCCGCGCCACCGCCCCCAGCACCAGCCGCCTGCCCTTCTCATCCAGCACCGGCAACATCAGCTCCAGCTGCGGCCCCATCGCCTCCAGCACCACCTCGTTCACCGCCATGCCACGATCCTGCCACCGACACGCCGGAAACTCACGTTAATTTGAGATGTTCACAATCGGGTGTGGATTCGGGTATCCATCGCGGTGTCCGGCCGGGCTGGCGCGATGGATCCGGGAATCTATCGCGGCTGCGGCAGTCCGCCAGGGGCACGCCGCCAGCACCCGGGCACCGCGGGGAAACCCGGGCATCCTGCAGCGCGGCGACGTGGCCGCGCCAGCCCGAACCCCGCCGCCCTGGCCCGGCACGCCCGGCCAGCAGAGCCGGCCCGCTACCGCCGCGCACACCGCACCAGTGGTCCGCCAACCCCGATACGCCGAGTTTCGCCAATCCCTCCCTAGTCGGACTCGCTGTCGCCCTTGTCGGGCTGGTCGCCCTTGTCGGGCTGGTCGCCGCTGTCGGGCTGGTTGCCGCTGTCGGGCTGGTCGCCGCTGTCGGGCTGGTCGGGCTGGTCGCCGGTTAGGTCGGAGATGTCGAACTCTGGCTTGCCGCGGACGAACGCCTCGGGCTCGTCTAGGTCGTCAGAGGTAGGCAGCAGGTCGGGATGACCCCAGATCTCGTCGCGGCCTTCGACGCCGCGTGCGTCGGTCAGCCCGCGCCAGATCGCCGCGGCCTCCCGCAGGCGGCGTGGCCTGAGCTCAAGGCCGACCAGGGTGGCGAAGGTGCGCTCAGCCGGGCCGCCCGTTGCCCTCCTGCGCCTGATCGCCTCGGCGAGCGCGTCTGCCTGCGGTAGCCGGTTCCTGGCCGCGTCGGCGACGACAGTGGCTACCCAGCCTTCGACCAGCGCGAGCAAGGTCTCCAGCCTGGCTAGCGCCATCTTCTGCTCAGGGCTGTCCTCTGGCGAGAACAGCGCGGCGCCAGACAGCGCCTCGTTCAGCGCCTCAGGGTTGGACGGGTCGATCTGCGGCATCGCGTCGCGCAGCGCCTCGGCGTCGACCGTGATGCCCCTGGCGTAGTCCTCGACCGCGCCGAGCAGCCTGGCCCGCAGCCAAGGAACGTGGCTGAACAGCCTGTGGTGCGCCGCTTCGCGCAACGCCACGAAGAGCCTGACCTCGTCGGCTGGTACCGACAGCCCGGATCCGAACGCTTCGACGCCAGCGGGAAGCAGCGCCGCGGTACCCTCAGGCCCGAGCGGCAAGCCGATGTCGCTCGAGCTGATGATCTCCTCGGCCAGCGCTCCGACGGCGGCTCCGGCCTGACCGCCGACCATCATGCCGCCGATCCTGCGCATCATCTCGCCGAGCCCGCCGAATCCGCCGAGCCCGCCAGCGCCGCCACCTGATAGCGCCGACATCATCGACCGCATTTCTGGCGGTAGGTCTTCGATGTCGTCCTGACTGACAGAAAGCAGCCCGCTCATCGTGTCGACGGCGCGCTCGGCGATCGGCTCGCAGAGCGTGGTCCACACCGGCATCGTGGCTTCCACCCACTCCGAGCGGCTCCAGGCCGCCGCCGACCTGCTACCGCTCGGCAGCGTGGTCGCCTCTTCGAGCCAGAGGTCGGCGAGCCTGAGGGCCTCGGCTATCTGGGTCCGCTCGTTCGTCAGCACACTCGGATCGCCCTTGGCCGCGACCGTCTGCCTGGCGATGTTCTTCGCCAGATCCCAGTTGATCGCGCCGCCCTGGTACGACATCAGGTCGGCGAACTGGCGCAGCGCGTCGGCGAGCTGCTGCGGGTCGCCGAGCGGTCCGCCCGGGCCGAATGGGCCTTGCGCGCCGCCCTCGCTTCCCCGACCTCCCTGACCTCCCTGGCCACCGCCCTGACCGGCGCCTGAACCTCGGTCGCGGTCGTCTCCGGGATCGCCAGGCACGCCAAAGCCGAAGGGAGGCTCACTCATCGCCGCGGCCTCTCGGGCAGGATGGAGGTATCACATTGGTCAAGCTATCCCAGGAGCGCTTCGCGGTGAGCGACCGAGTAGCCAAGGTTCGCCAAGGGCGGAGCGAGGACGGCCGTCAGGTCAGGCCGGTCGTGGCGGTCACCGGAGCCGCCCATGACCTGGGATTCGCGCTGACAGCGAGGCTGGCGCGGTCCGATCGGTTCAGCCGGGTCATCGCCATCGATGATCACAGAGGCGATTTGACTGGGGTGATCTGGCGCATGGTCGACGTGCGCGACCCGATGCTGGCGGCCCGTCTGACTGGTATCGACGTCATCGTGCACACCGATCTTGACCTGGCGCCGGACTCAGATGTCAGAGCCAGGCGCGCATACAACATACGCGGCGCGCAAACTGTGCTGACCGCGGCCGCCGCGGGCGGTGTCAGCAGGGTGATTCTCGTCACAAGCGCGATGGTCTACGGTGCACACCACGACAATCCGGTGCCACTCGCCGAGACCGCTCCGCTGAACGCCGATCCCGACGGCAGCGTCGTCGGCGACTTCATGGAGATCGAGCAGCTCGCCGAGCGTTCGCCGCGCGCGAACCCCGGCACGGCGGTGACCGTAGTCCGCCCGGCCGCGCTCGTCGGTGAGGGCATCGACACGCTCATTACCAGGCACTTCGAGGCGCCAAGGCTGCTCACCGTCAAGGGCTGCGCGCCCCGCTGGCAGTTCTGCCACGTCGAGGACCTGATGTCGGCCGTCGAGCTGGCCGCCACCGGCGCGGTGACCGGCGCGTTCGCCGTCGGCTGCGACGGATGGCTTGACCAGGACGAGGTTGAGGAACTGTCCGGGTTGCGGCGGATCGAGCTGCCCGCCGGCGTGACGTTCGCCACAGCGCAGCGGTTGCACCGGGCGGGCATCACGCCGGCGCCGGTAGCCGACCTGCATTACGTGGTCTACCCGTGGGTTGTCGACTGCGCCACGCTGCGCCAGGCCGGCTGGCGCCCCTTGGTCACCAACACCGAAGCGCTTGCCGCTCTGCTCGAACAGCGGGCGGGGCGGCACGCCGTGGCCGGACGCAGGCTGGCGAAGAAGGACGCGACGATCACCGCGGCCGGCGCGACCGTGGCCGTCATCGGCACGGCGGCGATCGTCCGCCAGGTACGCAAGCGCCGCCGCGATCCCTAGCCCAAGGGGAAATACGGCACGATAGCGTGAGCGCCGTGGATGTGATCAGGCTCGCCGAGGTGCGGGACACGCCGCTCTCCGTCGATGAGGTGCACGAGGCGGTCATGGACCCCGCGGCGGGAGGCATCGCGCTCTTCACCGGCGTGGTGCGCGATCATGACAATGGCCAGCAGGTGACCGCGTTGTCCTATTCCGCGCACCCGACCGCCTCCGAGCAATTGCGCCAGGTCGCGGAAAGCATCGTCGCGAGATTCGACGTTCACGCGGTGGCGGCGGTGCACCGGGTCGGCGACCTGACCATCGGGGACCTGGCCGTCGTGGTCGCCGTGTCGAGCGGGCACCGGGCGACCGCGTTCGAGGCCTGCCGCGAGCTGATCGACGAGATCAAGCGCACGGTGCCGATCTGGAAGCATCAGCGGTTCGCCGGCGGCGCCAGCGAATGGGTCAACAGCGCGTAGCCTTGCGCACATGTCACGTCGCGCGGTAACCCTGCTGATCGCGAGCGTCGGCGTTGTCGGTGCGCTGCTTGTGGCCTCGCTGCTGCCGGTGCCCTATGTGGCGCTGCTGCCCGGCCCCACCTACAACACGCTCGGCCCGCTCGGCCACAAGCCCATCGTGCAGATCAGCGGACATCCGACGTTCAGGGCTGACGGCCACCTGAACATGGTGACCGTGTCGTACATCGGCGGCCCTGGCGCTCAGCCGCCGTTCAACATTTTCGCCGCCCTGCAGTCCTGGCTCAGCCCGCACGACGCCGTGGTCCCGCAGCAGGAGCTGTTCCCGCCTGGCCAGACGCAGCAACAGGTGCAGCGGCAGGACACTGAGCAGATGGTGAACTCGCAATCGACCGCGACTGCCGCCGCGCTGTGCCAGCTTGGCATCAAATTCGGCGTCGTCGACAGGGTGTCGAGCACCATAAGCGGCCTGCCGGCGGCGGGAGTGCTGCGCCGCGGCGACCAGATCGCCGCCGTCAACGGCGTGCCGGTCACCTGCCGCGTCAGCGCCGGTGACCTGATTAAGGCGAAGGCTGTCGGCCAGCCGGTCGCGCTCACGGTCAAGCGGGCAGGCAAGACGCGGAAATTTACCCTGCGCACTGCCAGCTTCCACGGCCAGCCTGTGATCGGCGTCAATCTCGTTGAGTCGTTCGTGTTCCCATTCAAGGTGACGATCAATATCGGCAACGTCGGCGGCCCGAGCGCCGGGATGATGTTCGCGCTGGCGATTATCGACAAGCTGACTCCGGCGAACCTGACCGGTGGCAAGTTCATCGCGGGGACGGGTGAGATCGAGGTCGGCGGCCAGGTCGACCCGATCGGCGGGATACAGCAGAAGATGGCGGCGGCCAGGGCTGCCGGCGCCACGGTTTTCTTGACCCCGGCGTCGAACTGCGCGGACGCGGTCGGCGCTGTGCCAGCCGGGCTGCGACTTGTGAAGGTCAGCACGTTGCGCGGCGCGCTCGCGGCGCTCAGGGCGCTGAAACTCGGCAAGTCAGTTCCTGGCTGTTAGCGACGGTATCGGCTGGCTACTTCATTCAAGGCGGGGATGATTGGCTGGAACTACCCCGCTTGCCGGTAAGTTGCCGTCAAGGACTTGCGTGTCCGCGTGGTTAGCGACCGCGGCATTCGCGGCCCACCCGAGGCGTACGTCCAGGCTCACGAAGGGACAATCCGGTGGCTTTCCGAGTTCCTGGCCCGCAGCATGCTGGCAGCGGCCGCCAAGTCGTGGTACCACGCTGGCCAAGGTTCGTCATACCTGCGGTCATCATCATCGTGGCCGCCGCCATCCTGATCTCGGTCGTCGCCGGGATATGGACGGATTATCTGTGGTTCAGCTCGGTGGGGCAGACGCGCGTCTTCGCGACCACATACGGCACCAAGTGGCTGCTCTTCGCGGTCACCGCGGCGGCGATGATGGCGATCATCGGCGCCAACCTCATGCTCGCGTATCGCACCAGGCCCGCGGAGCCGCCGACCGGACCCGAGCACCAGGGCGTGGAGGCCTACCGGCATGCCATCGACCCGCACCGGCGCGGGGTGACCGTGGTCCTGCTCGGGCTCGTCGGGCTGATCTCAGGCCTCGCCGCGGCGAGCAACTGGCAGACCTGGCTCTTGTTCATCAACCGGGTGCCTTTCGGCGTCAAGGATCCCCAGTTCGGCCTGGACATATCTTTCTTCATCAATGTCTATCCGTTCCTGCGGATGGCACTGTCCTTCCTGTTCGCCGCCGTGCTGCTGTCGCTCGTGCTGTCAGCGGCCGTGCACGTGCTGTACGGCGGGCTGCGCATCGCCAGGCACACCCAGCCGTCGCGGGCAGCGCGCGCGCACCTGTTCGTGCTGGTTGGCGTCTTCGTCGCGCTCAAGGCCGTGGCCTACTGGGTGGACAGGTACGCCATCGATTTCAGCCAGCGCGGGGTGGTGCAGACCGGCGCGTCCTACACCGATGTGCACGCGGTGCTGCCAGCTAAGACCGTGCTTGCCGCGATCGCGGCCATCTGCGCCGTGCTGTTCCTGGCCGGCGCGATCAGGCGCAGTTCGCTGCTGCCGGCGATCGGGTTCGGCCTGCTCGTGCTGTCGGCGGTGGTGATCGGCGGGGTGTACCCGCTCGTCATCCAGCAGTTCGTCGTCAAGCCGAACGAGCAGGTTAAGGAGCGTCCCTACATCGCGCGGGAGATCACGAGCACGCGAGCGGCCTACGGCATCGACGGCACGCAGGTGATCAACTACCGGGCCATATCGACGCAGAAGGTGTCCACGCTCGCCACCGAGGCCGCCGGCCTGCCCAGCCTCAGGCTGGTTGACCAGGATGTGATCTCCACGGCCTTCCAGCAGTTGCAGCAGGTCAAGGGCTATTACCAGTTCGGCGGCGTGCTCGCCATGGACAGGTACCAGATCGGGAGCAACCCGGTCGCCCAGGACACGATCGTGGGGGTCAGGGACATCCTCGGGCCGCCGGCCGGCCAGAGCAACTGGATCAACACCCACCTGATCTACACACACGGCTACGGCTTCGTCGCGTCGTCGGCGACGTCGGCGGAGCCCAACGGCGACCCGGACTTCATCGAGCAAAACATCCCGCCGACCGGTCAGCTTCCCGGCTTCGAGCCGCGCATCTACTTCGGGCACGAGGGCGCCGGCTACGTCATCGCCGACACCAAGCAGTCTGAACTCGACTACCCGAACGAGAGCACAGGCGGCCAGCAGAACAACCACTACAACGGCGGCGGCGGGGTATCGATCGGCTCTTTCGGTAGGCGGTTGCTGTTCGCGATCAGGTTCCGCGAGCTGAACATCATCTTGTCGAGCGCGATCGACAGCAAGTCGAGGGTCATGTTCATCAGGGATCCGCTGCAGCGGATCGCGAAGGTCGCACCGTTCCTGACCCTCGATGGCGATCCTTACCCGGTTGTCGAGAACGGCCAGATCCTGTGGGTGGTCGACGGCTACACAGGGACCGACAACTATCCGTACTCCAAGCGAATCAACCTGAACGGGGCGACATCGAACACCTACAGTCCGAACGGCCTGGCCGTGGGGCCGTCGGGCAACGACGTGAACTACCTGCGCAACTCGGTGAAGGCAACAGTGAACGCGTACACCGGCGCGGTGCACCTGTACCAGTGGGGTACGGCCAATCCGCTGCTCAGAGCGTGGATGAAGGCATTTCCCGGACTCGTATCCCCGACCAAGGACATACCGCCGGCCCTGATGCCGCATCTGCGCTACCCGGAAGTTCTCTTCGACGCGCAGCGGCAGATACTCGCTCAGTTCCACGTGCAGCAGCCTGCCGCTTTCTACGGCGGGCAGAATTTCTGGACGGTGCCCAACGACCCGACGGTGCCGAGGGACGTTCAGACCACTCAGCCGCCGTACTACTTCACCTTGGATATGCCGGGTGCGGCGACGCCGGAGTTCTCGCTGACGACGCTCTTCACCCCGAGAGCCAGGCCGAATCTGGCCGCGTTCATGGCGGTGAACAGCAACCCGCTGAGCCCGGACTACGGGAAGATCCAGCTCCTTCAGCTACCGCAGGACACCGCGATTCCTGGGCCTGAGCAGGTGCAGAACAACTTCGAGAACTTCCCTCCCGCAGCCAAGCAGTTGAGCCTGCTGCGGACGGGTGGATCCAAGGTCACGCTCGGCAACTTGGTCACCGTTCCGCTCGGCGGCGGCTTGCTGTCGGTCGAGCCGGTCTACGTCTCCGCGTCGGCCCTGACGAACAGCGGCGCCTACCCGCAGCTCAGGGAAGTGTTCACGTTCTTCAATGGCACTCCGAATGTGGGTTTCTCCGGTAACTTGGTCGGCTCGCTCGCGCAGTCGCTCGGGAACGCTCCCCCGTCAGCATCGGGCGGCGGGCCAACTGCCTCAGGCGGTCATCTCAGCGCGGTCGTGCTCGGCTTCCTCGCACAGGCGGAGAAGTTCTACAACCAGGCGCAGGCCGCGCTGCACGCGAACCCGCCCAACTTCACGCTCTACGGCGAGGACATCGCGAAGATGAAGGCCGCGCTCGACCAGGCGCAGCAGGCGGCGAGCGGCGGGACGTCAAAGGGTGGCAAGCACCAGGCGTCGCCGAGTCCGTCAGCCTCCGGGTCGTCATCCCCCTCGCCGTCCGCGTCGCCTTAGGTCATGTCCTGGCGGTGTCGCGGTGGCATCGACTACGCATCGGCTTGGCATCGGCTCGATGGCAATCTGGCGTTCCCGCGCCTGTGACGACGCGGAAGTAGCAAACGTCGCGCTTGCCGTGCCACGTCGCCCCCGTCAAGGGCGTAGGCTCTCAAGCAGCGGGGACATCCGGGAAGGCGAATTCAGCCGTGGCCGGCGTGATCCGGGGGACGAAACCCTCCGGAAGCCCCCGGGTTGCATCCCGGGGGAAAGACCCCCGGAGCCCCGGGTTCCGGACGTATGTTGAAGTGCCATCGGAAAGGAGCCTGACGCGTAGTGGGCCCCCGTGTGCTCGTTGACGCGACCGGCGTGCCCGCTGACCGCGGTGCGCTCGGCCGTTACGTAGACGGTCTGGTCAGCGCGTTGTCCGCAGCCGGCGCCGACCTGGCTGTGGCCTGCCAGCGTGCCGATGAAGAGCGTTACGGCAGGCTCCTGCCTGGCGCCAAGATCGTACCTGGGCCGCCCGCCATCGCACACAGGCCCGCCAGGCTGGCGTGGGAGCAGAGCGGCCTGCCGCTTGCCGCCACTCAGGTGGGGGCCGACGTCATCCACTCACCGCACTACTCGATGCCGCTACGGCCGGGCCTGCCTACCGTGGTGACAACTCACGACCTGACCTTTTTCACCGCGCCCGACACGCACAGCCCGGTAACCGCGACCTTCTACAAGGCGGCTATCCGCACGTCCACCTGGCGCGCCACCAGGCTTATCGTGCCCTCGAAGGCGACCAGGGACGAGCTGGTCCGCGTGCTCGAGGCTGACTCAACCAAGATCGATGTGGCCTACCACGGCGTGGATCACGCACTCTTCCGCAAGCCGGACGCGGCCCAGCTTGACCGGGTTGGCGGCCGGCTCGGCCTGCACGGTCGGCCGTACGTCGCCTACCTGGGCAGCCTGGCCCCGCGCAAGAACGTGCCCGCGCTGATCGCTGGCTGGGTTGCCGCCGTCGTCGACCTGGCGGAACCGCCAGCCCTCGTGCTCGCCGGAGGCACAGGCTGGAGCGACGAGGTCGACGACGCGGTCGCCGCTGTGCCCGCTCACCTGCGGCTAGTGCGTCCCGGATACCTGCACTTCGCCGATCTGGCTGGCTTCTTCGGCGGAGCGCTCGTTGTCGCCTTCCCGAGCACGGGAGAGGGCTTCGGGCTGCCCGTGCTCGAGGCGATGGCGTGCGGGGCGCCGGTGCTGACCACGCATCGCACTTCGTTGCCCGAGGTGGGCGGCGACGCCGTCGCCTACACCGAGCCAGACGCCGACAGCATCAAGACGGCGTTGCGCGGCCTGATCGACGACCAGGGTCAGCGTGAGGCGCTCGGCCGGTCTGGCTATGCCAGGTCGAGGGAATTCACCTGGGCGGCTTCGGCGCAAGCCCACCTTGCGTGCTATGAGCGCGCCGCATCGGCTGGGCAGGGGTAGTCTCCCTGGTCATGCCGACCGTTGCAGACAACCACCACAGCGCCGCCAGTTACGACAGTGCGGGCCAGCTTGAGGCGATTCTGCTCGTCGGCGGGCAGGGCACCAGGCTGCGCCCGCTGACCATCGGAACGCCGAAGCCACTGTTGCCGACCGCCGGGGTGCCGTTCCTTGCCCACCAGATCGCGAAGGCGGCCCGCGCCGGCGTCGATCGAATCGTGATGGCGACTGCTTACCGGGCCGAGATGTTCGCCGAGGTCTTCGGCGACGGCGCCGCGTTCGGACTTGAGATCGTGTACGTGCACGAAGCCGAGCCGCTTGGCACTGGCGGTGGCATCAGGAACGCGGCGGCCAGCTTGCGCAGCGGCCCAGAGGACCCGGTCGTGGTGCTGAACGGCGACGTGCTGTCTGGCCACGACCTCGCTGCCCAGCTCGACCTGCACCGCAAGGCGGACGCGGCGGTGACGCTGCACCTGGTGCAGGTGCCTGACCCGGCCAGGTTCGGCTGCGTGCCCACCGACTTCGACGGCCGCGTC
Source organism: Streptosporangiaceae bacterium (assembly GCA_035553055.1). GTDB lineage: Bacteria > Actinomycetota > Actinomycetes > Streptosporangiales > Streptosporangiaceae > Chersky-822. Next base: position 9,732 of record DATNEK010000083.1, read on the forward strand.
ACCGCGTTTATCGAGAAGACTCCGAAGCCGGTGACCTGCCAGATCAATGCCGGCTGCTACGTGTTCACCAGGCGGTTCATCGACGCGATGCCACCGGGCATCGTGCTCTCGGTCGAACGGGACACCTTCCCGGGGCTCATCGACGCCGACCTGACGGTGATGGGCTATCTCGAGTCCGCTTACTGGCTCGATGTCGGCACGCCTGAGGCATACGTGCGAGGTTCGAGTGACCTGGTGCTCGGCGAGCTCGCCTCGCCGGCCGTACCTGGCGAGTGCGGCCAGGCGCTGCTGCTGCCTGGCGCGAGCGCCGACCCGACGGCGAGGATCATCGGCGGTACCGCGGTCGGCGCCGACGCGCACGTTGCGGCCGGTGCCGTCGTCGACGGCTCTGTGCTATTCGACGGCGTGACGATCGGCGAAAACGCCAGGGTCACCGCGAGCGTGATCGCCGCGGGCGCCAGGATCGGGGCTGGCGCGGTTCTCGACGGCGTCGTGATCGGGGCGCGGGCCGAGATCGGCCCGCGCAACGAATTGCGCCACGGACTGCGGGTGTGGCCGGGTGTGCGGCTTGATCACACGGCGGTCAGGTTCTCCACCGATGCCTAACTTCCGGCCCAGCCCACCCCACCCCGGGCTAAGCTCGCCCGGCTCCCTCGCCTAGCGGCGCGCCATGACGGCGGGCGAAGTCAGGTCAGCCGCTGTGGCACCTGCGCGGCGGCAGTGGGCGGCTCCATATGTGATCGACATCACGTCGGCGCTCGGCGTGCACCGCCGGGGCTACGGCGATCCCGCGTACGCCGTTGACGGCTCCGGCGCGATCTGGCGAGCCTGCCAGACGCCGCAGGGCGCTGGCACGCTACGGGTCGCCTGGCGCTCCGACGTCGGCCTCGGCACGCTGGTCACCGCCTCCGCCTGGGGCGAAGGCGCTGGCTGGCTGGTCGCGCAGCTTCCCGCCATGATCGGCGCGGACGACCGGCCTGAGGATTTCGTCGCCCATCATGACGTGCTGCGCGCCGTGGTCCGCGAGCGCACAGGGCTGCGGATCGGGAAAACTGGCCTGGTGCTCGAGGCGCTCGCGCCTGCGGTGCTCGAGCAGAAGGTAGTCGGCAAGGAAGCCACCAGGGCGTGGCGCACCCTGCTGCGCCGTTTCGGCGAGCCAGCTCCAGGGCCGGTGCCCGCCGGAATGCGGGTCCCGCCTGGGGCGCGGACCTGGGCTGGCATCCCGTCCTGGGAGTGGCACAAGGCCGGGGTCGAGGCGGTGCGGGCAAGGACGATCGCCGCCGCGGCGCGGGTCGCCGAGCGGCTCGACGAGATCGTCAGGCTGCCTTCCGACGAGGCCGACCGCAGGCTGCGATCGCTGCCCGGGATCGGCCCGTGGACCTCGGCCGAGGTCAGGCAGCGCGCCTGCGGCGACGCCGACGCGGTCTCGGTCGGCGATTATCACTTGCCTGCCCAGGTCGGCTGGGCGCTGGCCGGCCATCCGGTGGATGACGCCGAAATGCTTGAACTGCTAGAGCCCTACGCAGGCCAACGGCACCGCGCCAGCCTGCTAGCCGTCATGGCCGGCGCCGCCCCAGCCAGACGTGCCCCCCGCATCCCCGCCCGCGACTACCGCCGGTTCTGAAAGCAATGTGCACGTCGCCGCTGTCCGCGAGTGAACTTGGCCTCGCCGGGGTGGGGCACCAGCCAGGCGAGGCCAACGCGATCACGGACGTGACTGGGGTGCGGGTTGGTCATGTGACGCTGGTCGAGGGCAGCGACATCCGGACCGGGGTGACCGCGATCGTGCCCGATGGCGTCGACCGGGCTGGCGGGCAGCTCCCGGCGGGTCTGTTCGTGGGGAACGGCTTCGGCAAGCTGGTCGGCGCCACCCAACTGGTCGAACTCGGGGTGATCGAGACACCGATCGTGCTGACCGGCACGCTGTCCGCGTTCCGTGCCGCTGACGCGCTGGTGAGCTACATGCTCGGCCTGCCAGGCAACGAGCGCATGATCACCGTGAACCCGGTCGTCGGCGAGACCAACGACGGCTACCTCTCCGATATCAGGGCTAGGCCGATCACCGAGCGGCACGTGCTCGCGGCGCTGACCGGTGCGCGAGGCGGTCCGGTGCCGCAGGGCTGCGTCGGGGCAGGCACCGGCACGGCGGCGCTCGGTTTCAAGGCCGGGATCGGCTCCGCGTCCCGGCTGGCCCGGCTGGCCGACGGCAGCACGGCGACCGTTGGCGTGCTCGTTCAGGCGAACTTCTCGGGCACGCTGACGGTGCTTGGCGTGAGAATCGACCCGCGCGAGGCGCTCGCCGCCTCGCGCGGCGGGCCGCGGGAGACCGGGCGCGACCAGCCCGAGGGCAACTCGTGCATGATCATCCTCGCGACCGACCGCGCGCTCGACTCGCGCCAGCTCACTAGGGTCGCTAAACGCGCCGTATACGCGATGGGCCTAGTCGGCGCCGACTTCGCGGCCGGCAGCGGCGACTACGCGATCGCGTTCTCGACCGGCCACGGTCAGCCGGTGACTGACACCGCGCTCGGCCCCCTGTTCGCGGCGACGCTCGAAGCGGTCGGCGAGGCGTTGCTCAACTCGGTTGTCATGGCCACGACCACGACGGGCTACCTGGGCCACATCAGGTACGCGGTGCCGATCGACTTTGTCCTGCGCGCGGCGTCGCGGGGTACTGGATGGGCCAGTCGGCAGGGCAGCCTAGGGTAATGCCATGGGGCCAACCGCCGATCAGAGGCAGTCGTCTAACGCGCTCAGGCGAGCGCTCGCGAGGGCACGGGACGGCAAGCCGCTCGACCACGCCGAGGCCGTCGTTCTGCTGAGTGCCAGGGCCGAGCAGCTCACCGAGTTGCTCGGCTACGCGGCGCGGACGAGGGACGCTGGGCTGGCGGCGGCGGGCCGCCCTGGCGTGATCACGTACTCGCGCAAAGTGTTCATCCCGCTTACGCGGCTGTGCAGGGACAGGTGCGGGTACTGCACGTTCGTCACCGTGCCAGGCCGCCTCGATGCCGCCTACCTGTCGCCCGACGAGGTGCTCGACATCGCCAGGCAGGGCGCCGCCCTAGGCTGCAAGGAAGCGTTGTTCACGCTTGGCGACCGGCCAGAGGACCGGTGGAAGCCGGCCAGGGAATGGCTGGACGCGCACGGCTACGACGACACGCTTTCCTACGTGCGCGCGATGGCGATACGGGTGCTAGAGGAGACCGGGCTGCTGCCGCACCTCAACCCCGGCGTGCTGAGCTGGCGGGACTTCCAGCGGCTCAAGCCGGTCGCACCCTCGATGGGGATGATGCTAGAGACCACGTCGACGCGGCTGTTTACCGACAAAGGCGGCCCCCACTTCGGCAGCCCGGACAAGGACCCGGCGGTCAGGCTGCGGGTGCTCGAAGACGCCGGCCGTTCGGCGGTGCCATTCACCACCGGGATACTCATCGGCATCGGCGAGACGCCGGACGAGCGGATCGACTCGATCTTCGCGATCCGCGGGGTAGCCCGTGAGTACGGCGGGGTGCAGGAAGTCATCGTGCAGAACTTCCGCGCCAAGCCTGACACCAGGATGCGCGCGATGCCGGACGCCGAACTCGACGACCTCGCCGCCACGATCGCGGTGGCCAGGCTGCTGCTCGGGCCAGCCGTGCGGATCCAGGCGCCGCCGAACCTGATCGGCGATGAGTACCAGCTCATACTGGACGCCGGGATCGACGACTGGGGCGGGGTCTCGCCGCTGACGCCAGACCACGTCAACCCCGAGCGCCCCTGGCCGCAGATCGACGCCCTGGCCGAGCGGACCGCCGCCGCGGGGTTCACGCTGCGCGAGCGTCTCACGATTTACCCCGGTTATATACGCGAGCCTTGGCTTGACCCGCGCGTTTCCGCGCATGTGGCCGCGCTGGCCGACCCGGCAACGGGACTGGCCGCCGAAGGCGCGATGCCTTCCGGGCTGCCGTGGCAGGAGCCCGACGGCGGCTGGGGCGACTCGTCCGGCCGGATCGACCTGCACGTCAGCATCGATGTGACCGGCCGTTCCGCCGACCGCAGAGCCGACTTCGAAGAGGTATACGGCGACTGGTCGCAGGTCGCCGGGCGAATCAGCCCGACGCGGTCGGCGCCGCAGCGGCAAAGGCCAGACGTCGCCGCCGCGCTGCGGAGCGCCGAGCGCGACCCGGCAGGCTTGACTGACTCCGAAGCGCTCGCGCTGCTCGACGCCGACGGCACCGAACTCGACGCGCTGGCCGCCCTGGCCGACTCGATCAGGCGCGACGTCAACGGCGATCCGGTTACCTATGTCGTCAACCGCAACATCAACTTCACGAACGTCTGCTACACCGGCTGCCGGTTCTGCGCGTTCGCGCAGCGCCGCACCGACGCCGACGCCTACACGCTGTCGCTCGAGCAGATCGGCGACCGGGCGGCGCAGGCTTGGGAGGCTGGCGCGACTGAGGTGTGCATGCAGGGCGGTATCCACCCTGACCTGCCTGGCACGGCGTACTTCGACATCGCCGCCGAGGTGAAGCGCCGGTGCCCCGACATGCACGTGCACGCCTTTTCGCCCATGGAAGTGATGAACGGGTCAGCCAGGACCGGCTTGCCGCTGCGTGACTGGCTGCAGCGGGCGGTCGAGGCGGGCGTCGACTCCCTCCCCGGCACGGCGGCCGAGATACTCGACGACGATGTCCGCTGGGTGCTCACCAAGGGCAAGCTGCCGACCTCGGCCTGGGTCGAGGTCATCACGACCGCGCACGAGCTCGGCATCCCGACAACGGCGACGATGATGTATGGCCACGTCGACACCCCGGCGCACTGGGTCGGGCACCTGCGGGTGATCCGCTCCATCGCCGAGCGCACGCGCGGCTTCACCGAGTTCGTGCTGCTGCCGTTCGTGCACGCGAGTTCACCGATCTACCTGGCCGGCCTCGCGCGCCCTGGCCCGACCCGGCGCGAGAACCGGGCCGTGCACGCGTTGTCGCGGCTGATGCTGCACGGCGCGATCGACTCGATCCAGTGCTCCTGGGTCAAGCTCGGCGACGACCTGTGCCGGGACGTGCTGGCCGGCGGCGTCAACGACCTCGGCGGGACGTTGATGGAGGAAACGATCAGCCGGATGGCAGGCTCGCAAAACGGCTCGTTCAAGACGATCAGCCAGCTCGCGGCCATGGTCGAGCCAACCGGTCGCACGCTCACCGCGCGAACAACAACATACGAACGGCCTTCAGCTGAAAGACTGGCGGCCGCCAGTGCCTCAGACGGCGTCTGCGCGTCCGTTCGTGGCGGTTCAGGTCGCAGGCTTCCGTTGATTGATCAACGGGAGGTTCCGGGAGATCGCGCCCCCGGGTTGGCAGGGTCGACAGCCGGAGCTTGACCGAGGAGTGAGGACGATGCCTGCGAAGCCGGACGAAGTCCAGGCGCGGCTGACCGGCTGGGGGATGACCGAGCCGACGTTCGCTCGGGTCGCTGCGCCGCAGTCGGCTGATGATGTCGCCGGCCTGGTCAAGCAGGCGGCTCAGGCGGGCGGTGTGATCGCGCGCGGACTTGGCCGCAGCTACAACAACGCGGCTCAGAACGATGGCGGGCTGGTGGTCTCCACGGCCGGGATGGCCGATGTGCTCTCCTTTGACGCCGCGTCCGGTGTGGTGGTGTGCGAGGCCGGGGTCAGCCTTGAGCAGCTGATGGTGAGGTGCTTGCCTGACGGGTGGTTCGTGCCGGTCACGCCGGGGACCCGGCAGGTGACCGTCGGCGGCGCGATCGCGGCCGACGTGCACGGAAAGAATCATCACGCCGCGGGAAGCTTCATGCGGCACGTGCTGTCGTTCGACCTGCTGCTTGCTAGCGGTGACGTGACGACGGCGACGCCGGACGGCAGTCCTGAGCTGTTCTGGGGTACCGCCGGGGGGATGGGGCTGACCGGGATCGTGCTGCGAGCGACGGTTCAGCTCAAGAAGGTCGAGACCTCGCGGCTGGTCGTCGACACGGTGCGGACAGCCGACATCGACGGCGCGATGGCCTACCTGTCAGAAACCGACGCCGACTACGACTACACGGTCGCGTGGACCGACTGCCTGGCAACTGGAGGCAGCCTGGGGCGGTCGGTGATCACCAGCGGGAATTTCGCGAAGGTCGGCGAGCTGCGACCCCGCGACCGGGGCGAGCCACTGGCGTTCAAGCCATCCTCGCTGATCGGCGCGCCGCCGGTGCTCCCGAGCGGGCTGCTGAACCGGCGCACGGTGGCGCTGTTCAACGAGGCGTATTTCCGCAAGGCGCCGCGCCGGCGGGCCGGCGAGATCCAGACCATCGGCACGTTCTTCCACCCGCTTGACGCGATCAAGAACTGGAACAGGGCCTACGGACCAGCGGGGTTCAGGCAGTACCAGTTCGTAGTGCCTTTCGAGGCCAGCGACGTGGTCAGGCGCTCGCTCGAGCGGATCAGCGCGCTGCGCGCGCCGTCGTTCGTGACCGTGCTCAAGCGGTTCGGCGCTAGTGATCCCGGCCTGTTGTCGTTCCCTATGCCGGGCTGGACGCTCGCGCTCGACTTCCCGTCGCGCACACCGTGGCTTAGCCAACTGCTCGGCGAGCTTGACGAGATGGTGGTCGGCGCGGGCGGTCGGCTCTACCTGGCCAAGGACTCGCGGATCCCGGCCGAGCTGATGAGCGCCATGTACGGGCGGCTCGATGACTTCCGGCGGCTGCGGGCCAAGCTCGACCCTGACGGCGTGTTCGGCTCTGACCTGTCGAGGAGACTGAGCATCTAGTTTCCCGGCTCGCGTCCTGGCGCTCTGTCGGCGATATCGTCTAGTACAGGAATCGGCGTGTGCTGGGCGGTGCGGCGGTGGAAGACATCATCAGCCAGGGCGATGACCGGCCGCCTGCTGGCTGGCGCCGACGGCTCCTGGTGGCCGCGGCGGTTGCCGCGGTGGGCACGCTCGTCGTGGTCGAGCACGCGTCGGGTGGTCATTCCGGACAGCGCTCGTCTCCCATCAGGCTGCGGGTAGAAGGACCGGCGCAGCTGCCGCCGAGCGGGATCGTCGGCAAGACAGCGTCGTGGGCGCTTGACGCCAGGCTGCCGCGCGCCGGCGCGCATCCTGACTGGTTCTGGCCGGCGCTTGGGCGGGTGGCGCCGATACTCGGCTTGCCATCCGACCGGTTCGGCTACGTGTTCACTCGCGTCGACGGTGGCTGGGCGATCCAGCCTCGGGCGGGCTGCGGTGACTGTACCGGTCCGCTCACACCGGTCTTCTACCTGGCAGATCGCGCGCAGCGGGCGATCATGGTCGGCAGCGCCAGCGTGGTCGCCCCTGCGGCGGTCAAGGGCCACATGTGGCTTACGACCTACCCGCCACGCCTGGCGTCCGACCTGGACCGGACGCCAGGAGTGGCGCAGCAGTTCAACGGGTCAGGCGGCAAGATCGGCGGGCCGGTCACCTTGCCTACCGGGTACGGGATCACTCAGGGGACGCCTCGAGGCTTGCTGCTCCAGGCGCTGCGCCTAACCGGGGATGTCAGCGCCGTCCGGCTGTGGAACCCGGCGACGGCCAAGGTGCTGCGCAGATTCGATGGGGTGGTCGCGGTGAACGCGGCCGCCGTCGCCTACGCGCCGCCGTGCGGCGTGACGTGTCCTGTGCACGTGTTCAACGTCATATCTGGCCGCGAGGTCACGATCATGATGAGGCCGACTGACACGGTGACGTCCGGGGTGTTCAGCCCGGACGGGCGTTTCCTCGCGCTCCAGGTCAGCCGGGGCAACGGCGAAATCGGCGACGGCGGCGCGTCCGCCATCCAGATCGAGGTGGCGTCGGCTGCGACTGGCCGCGCCGTGGTGGTGCCCCATCTCTTTGTGAGCGGCGACGCGCTCGCCGGCCTCGGCTGGCCAGGGAGCCGTGATGACCTGGTGGCCGAGTTCAGATTCGACGCCGCGGTGCAGATGGCTTCCTGGGATCCGGTCGCTGGCGGCACCGTGGCCGTGGCGAACATCAAGCCGGCGCAGGATCCGGCGGCCCTCGTCGTCGGCTGACGCGGCTCTACCGCACCACGGTGAACTCGCCGGGGTCGCGCGGCGGGCGCGGGGCTGGTGGCGCCTTGGGATGGCCAACGCCGACCGCACCCATCGGCTCCCAGCCCGCGGGCAAGTCGAGAGCCGCTCTAGCCACCGGTCCGCAGAAGAGCGTGCTCGACACCCAGCAAGAACCAAGTCCTTCGACCGCGAGCGCGACCAGCAGGTTCTGCACGCCAGCCCCCATCGAGACCAGGAACATGGCCCGCTCCGCGGCGTTCCTTCGCTCGTCGGGATACTCGTGTGCGGCGTCGCTGACCAGGCAAGGCACGATCAGCAACGGTGCCTTGCGCAGCGGCTCGCCGCGCCTGACGCGCCGCGCGATCTGGTCGTCGGTGAAGCCGTCACCGCGCAGGTCGCTTACCCAGGCGGCGAGCATGTCGTCGAGCAGTCGCGTCCTGGCCGCGGGCGACTCGACGATCGCGAACCGCCAGGGCTGGCTGTGATGCGGGGCAGGGGCGGTCAGCGCGGCCTCGATGGCCCGCCGCACCGCGGCACCATCCACCGGTTCGGCGCTGAACTCCCTGACCGTGCGACGCTCGGAGAGCACATCAGCGGCGCCGAACCTGAACATGTCCTCATCGGCCGGCCTGATCAGCGCGGCTGCGCCAGGGCCCGGGTCGCCGGTGACCAGCTCAGCCAGGCCACGGACGATCGCGACAGGCACCCGGTCGGTCTTGCCCTTGACCAGTTCGGCGGCGGCCGCGATCTCGTCGGCGACGGCGGCCACGGTCACCAGCAGCTCGTTGCCGAAGGTGTCGAGCTGACCTCGGTGATCGCGAAGCGGTCGCACGCCGGCCGCGCCTATAGCCGTGTCGGTCTGGCCGTTGCGCCACGGCCGCCCCATCGTGTCGGTGATCAGCACACCGACTTTGGTGCCGGTCAGGTCGCCGACCGCCGCCCGCAGCTCGATCGCCGATCTGTCGGGGTCTGTCGGCAGCAGCACCACGGTCCCTGGAGCGGTATTCGAGCGGTCCACGCCAGCCGCGGCAAGAACCAGGCCGTGCGAGGTCTGGGCGATCGTGGTCTGGCCGCGCCTGGCTACCACCCGAACGGACTCGGCACCGATCGCGTCCTCGCGATCCTCTTTGACGATCCTGCCCTCGGCCTTGCTGATGATCTTCGAGGTCACGACCAGGATGTCGCCGTCGAGCAGCGCCGGACCGGCCTCGACGATCAACTTGGCCAGGTCGGCTCCTTCGGTGATCTCCGGCATGCCCGGCACGGCGATCACACTGACCGTGCCGTGACCGATTGGCGTGTCGACCATCGGGTCAGCGTTCATCGGGTCGGTGTTCATCGGGTCAGCGTTCATCGGGTCAGCTCCGCTGCCAGTTCGATCGCGGCAGTCGCCATCGCCGCCGCGGCGGCGAGGTCGGTCATGTAGAGCGGCACGGCCCGCACGGTTATCCCCTTCAGTTCGGTCGCGGCGGTCGCCTCGGCATCGGCCACGTCGACCAGCCAGCCATCGATTAGGTGGGCGCCATAGTGGGCGGCGACCGCGGCGGCGCTGGTCTTGACTCCGATCGCGGCGAGGCACGCGTCGGCCATGCCTCGTACAGGCGCGCCGCCGATGACGGGTGACACCCCCACGACGGTCTTGGCAGCGATCGCGTCGGCGATCCCGGGGATCGCCAGGATGATGCCGATGCTGACGACGGGGTTCGAGGGTGGCAGCAGCACGAAGTCGGCGTCGGCGATAGCGTCGATCACCCCAGGAGCCGGCGTCGCGTGCTCGGCTCCGGCTGCGGTGAACCTGAGCGCGGGCACCTTCGCGTGCAGCCGCACCCACCATTCCTGGAAGTGGACCGTCCTACGGCCGGCGGCCTCGTCGATCAGCACCTGAGTCTGCACGTCGTCGTCGGTCATCGGCAGCAGCGTTACCCCAGGCTGCCAGCGCTCGCAAAGCTGCCGGGTGACCGCCGAGAGCGGAAGTCCTGCCTTGAGCATGGAGGTGCGGACGATGTGGGTGGCGAAGTCACGGTCGCCGAGGCTGAACCAGTCAGGCCCAGCGCCGTACGCGGCCAGTTCCGACTGCACGGTATAGCTCTCGTTGTCGCGGCCCCAGCCCTGCTCCTCGCTGATCCCGCCGCCGAGCGTATACATGACCGTATCCAGGTCAGGGCTGACGTGCAGCCCGAACAGCGTGATGTCGTCGCCGGTGTTGCCGATGACGGTGATCTGGGCCTCCGGCACCGCCGCGCGCACCCCACGCAAGAACCTGGCACCGCCGACGCCCCCGGCCAGCAACGTGATCCGCATGCGCCCGAGTCTGCCAGCACGCCTGCGCGAGCCGACGGGCGCGGTGGGCGACGGGCCGGCAAGAACCTGGGATCCCAAGATTGCCGGCAGACTTTCCCGGTCATCGCGGGCAACGAGGCGGGCTTTATCACGAATCTGTCTTGACTCCTGGCAAGACACGCGAGTGTAATTTCAAGTGTGTAATTCTTCGGCAGGCATCGGGGAGTCGAAGAGTGGCCGGGGTGTCGCGAGGGGTGGAGGTGCGCTGTGACTGACGCAATCGTCACGCTTGTGCACGACGCGTTTGGCATCGGCGCGGATGAGACCGCGGAGCCAACGTGGCAGGATCGGGCGCTGTGCGCTCAGACCGATCCCGAGGCTTTCTTTCCTGAAAAGGGTGGGTCAACCAGGGAAGCCAAGCGGGTGTGCAGAAGCTGCGAAGTGAGAGCCGAGTGCCTGGAGTATGCGCTGGCACACGACGAGCGGTTCGGCATTTGGGGTGGTTTGTCCGAACGAGAGCGCAGGCGCCTCAAGCGCCAGGCTGGCTAGCCAGCCCCACAGGTTGCCACGGCCAAGCTATGCGTCTGGCAGTGAGGTGCCCAAGCTTCGCGTATCGTTCACAAGGTAATCAGGGCCGCATGAGCCAGTGAATAAGTGGCAGGCGGCCGGCCCGCACGCAGAAGCCCCCTGAGCAGCAACCGGATCGCCTTGTCGTCGAACGAGTCTTATCCGCAATACGTGGTGACCGCGGTCATCGTCGCGCATGACGGTGCAACGTGGTTGCCGAGCGTCGCCGACGCCCTGCTTGATCAGACCCGCGCGGTACAGCGGGTGGTGGCCGTGGATACCGGCAGCAGGGACCGCAGCGGCGCTGTACTCGCATCGAAATTCGGCCAGGCGGCCGTTTTCGGAATGGACCGGGCGACGGGCTACGGCACCGCCGTCGCGAAGGCGCTGACGCACCGAGCCGCGAACCTCCCCGTGCCTGGCGCCTCCGGCAGCCAGCGCGGCGACAGGCACGAGTGGATCTGGCTGCTGCACGACGACTGCGAGCCCGCGCCCGACGCCCTCGAACAGCTGCTGCGTGGCGCGGCGGAGACGAACTCGGCAGCGGTGCTCGGCCCGAAGCTTCGGGACTGGTCCAACCGCGAGGTGATACTCGAGGCGGGCATCACGCTTGACACGGCGGGTCGGCGGCTCACCGGGATAGAGCCGCGCGAGGTCGATCAGGGCCAGCACGACGGCGATCGTGACGCGCTCGCGGTGAGCAGCGCCGGCATGCTGGTGCGCAGGGATGTCTGGGAGCAAGTCGGCGGCTTCGACGTCGGCATGGGCCTGTTCATGGAGGACATCGACTTCTGCTGGCGGGTGCATTCAGCCGGGTACCGGGTCAGGGTTATCACCGACGCGATCTGCTACCACGCCCAGGCCGCGACCAAGCGCCGCCGCGGCATCTCCGTCGGCCGCAGGGCCAGGATGCTTGACCGGCGTAACGGTCTGCTCACCTTGCTCGGCAACCTGCCGTTCCGCCAGATGGTCACCGCCGCGGCAGGCAACATCGTGGTCTCGCTGCTGCGGATCGCCTTCTTCCTCGTCGGCAAGCGGCTCACCGCCGCGCTGGACGAGGCTGGCGCGGCGACATCGGTGCTCTGCCATCCGATCAGGCTGATCGGCATGCGGCGCCGCCGTTCGAGAGGCAGGCGCGCCGCCTACACGCGGGTGAAGGCCGACCTGCCGCCAGGTCACTCGCTGCGGCGCCTGGCCGAGTTCGCCGCGTCCACGATGACGAAGTCGGGGCAGGCCGACGCGACGGGTGCGCATCACGCCTCGGCCGACCCGACTGAAGACGACTCGATGCTCGTGGACATCGGCCTAGGTAAGCGGCTGCTGACCAGCCCGACGCTGCTGACCCTGGTCGCGCTGCTTCTTGTCGCGATCGTGGCCTGCCGGTCGCTGATTGGACCTGGTCCGCTCGGCGGCGGATCGCTGATTCCGGCCTGGGGCGGCGCATCCGATCTGTGGAGCACCTACCTGCAGTCGTTCCACCCGTCTGGGGTTGGCTCGTCAACCGCCGCGCCGTCCTACATCGCAGCGCTCGCCGTCCTGGCGACGGTCCTGCTTGGCAAGCCGTGGCTGGCGATCGACGTGCTGCTCATCGGCTGCGTGCCGCTGGCCGGGATGTCCGCGATGCTGGCCGTTCGCCGCCTCACCTCATCGGGATCCATCCGGGTGTGGGCTTCGGTGACCTACGCGCTGCTCCCGGTCGCCACCGGGGTCATCGCCGCCGGGCGCTTTGGTTCCGCGGTCGCCTTCGTGCTGCTCCCACTGATCGCACTGTCCGCTGGCCGAGTCGTCGCCCAGTCGGGCCAGCAGGCCGGCCGGGCGGCCTGGGCTACCGGCTTGCTTGTGGCGATTGGCTCGGCTTTCGTCCCGCTGCTCTGGCTGGTGGCGCTTGTCGGCTGCGTAGTGACCGCCGTCGTGCTGCGGACCACCAGGCCAGGTTTGCTGCGCAATCTCGCGATAGTCGCGTTGACCGCGCCGGTACTGCTGCTGCCGTGGACGCTGACGCTGATCAGCAACCCGGCGGCGCTGCTGCTCGAGGCGGGCTTGCCGCAACCTGGCACCTCGCCTGGCGGGCTTTCCGGCAAGATGCTGATCCTGCTCAGCCCGGGTGGTCCTGGGCTGCCGCCTTACTGGGTCACCGGGGGCCTGCTCGCCGTCGCGTTCGCGGCCCTGTTCGCCGGGCGGCGGCGTCAGCTCATCACGGCGGGCTGGGGGGTGGCCCTGGCCGGAATGCTGCTCGCGATCGTGACCAGCCACCTGGTTGTAACGCCGCCCGACGGTGGCAAGGTCGTGGTGTGGGCCGGACTGCCGCTCGCCATCGCGGCGCTCGGGCTGCTGCTCGCCGCCTCGATCGGCGCCGAAGCGCTCACCCGGATGGTGGCAAGCCGCAAGGGCGCGTCGGTATCGCTTGGCACCGGCCGGGGGATGGCGGCCGCGCTGATAGCGCTCGTTGGCTGCTCCGCTCCTCTGCTCGCCGCCGCGTCCTGGCTCAGCACCGGTGTCAGCGGCCCGGTCCACCCGGTCACCAGACAGGTGGTGCCTGAGCTTGTTGCCGTGGCCGACGGCCAGAGCAGGCAGGTCCGCACGCTCGTGCTGCGCTCAGATCATGGTCGTATCTCTTACCTGCTGCTGCGCGGGCCGAGTCCGTCACTCGCCGACGCCGCGCTGAGCGCGCCGCCAGCCGCCGACGCCACTCTGAGCAGGGTCGTCGCCGCGCTTACCACGCCGGATGGCGGCCTGGCGGTGAGCCAGAGCCAGCTGCTCGCCGACTTCGATATCGGCTACGTGCTCGTCGAGGCGCCCATCGATCAGCAGCTCAGCGGGCTGCTCGACAACGTCAGCGGGCTTCGCCCTTACAGCACGACGTCCAACTACGCGATCTGGCAGCTCATCACGGCCCCGGCCAGGGTCACCGTGCTCGAGCCTAACGGCACGGTCTTCCCCGTCGCCTCCAACCCGGTCGGCGTTTCGGCCGCGTCGGTGCCCGCCACGGGCGGAACGCTGATGCTCGCCGAGCCGGCGGGTGCCTGGAGCGCGTCGGTGAATGGTCAGCCGCTGACGCCGGTCGCCTCGCCCGCCGGCAGCTGGGCGCAGGCATTCAAGCTGCCGCCTGGCGGAGGCGTGCTGAGCGTGAGCCACTCTGGCCTGGTTCACGATCTGTGGCTCATTTTTGAAACGCTCGCTCTGCTCGCTGCGATCGGGCTCGCCCTGCCGGGCGTGCACCTTTCTGAGGATGGTCAGCGTGCCGAGGCCGCGACTGCCCCGCCATCGGGTCGAGCTGTGCCGTCGGGCGACGGGGGCGATGACCGTGTTCCGGCCACGGCGGGCAGCAGGTCTCAGGCACCAGCGGCGTCACGGTCCGCGGTGTCGCGGGTCGCTGGCGGACGGGCTGCCGCTGCGGCGGGTGCCGCTGGCCTGGTTATTGCCCGCTCTGGCCGGAACGTGAGCAAGAGCCGAGCTAAAGCCAAGTCTCGCCGGGGCAAGCCGGCCAGAGAGCGGGCGGCCAGGAACACTAGGCAGGACCTGGACATGGCCGCGAGGTCTGGTCGAGAAGATGAGGCCGGCAGGCAGGGCGTGGCCAGGCACGCCGACGACTGGGACAGACAAGGCTCTGAGCCGGCCGGCCTGCCTGCCCGGCGGGCACTCGATGACAGTCAGCCGCTTCCTGCCGGCGGCGACCGGGCTGACTCCTGGCCGCAGCGACGCCACGGCTCCGATGACCGGTCACCGGCCCGGTCCGGCCGGGCGAGCGGGCCACAGGCAAGGGCCTGGCCATATCAGGACGACGATGCGGCCGGCCAGACCGGCGACTGGCCATCGCAAGATGTCATCTCCAGGTCAGGCTCGGATCGGCGGCCACCATCATCGTCGGGTGAGTGGGAGCAGCCGGGAATGCGGCCGGCGGGCAGGTCGCCTTCTGGCTCGGCGCCACCGCCTCAATGGTCGAGTCAGTCGGCTGAGCAACGGGTGCCCAGTCAGCCAGACCGCCATGAGCTCGATCGTTACGTCGGTCGAGACCAGTCAGCGCGCTATGAGCCAGAACGACGCGACCGCCAGGATGCCGATCGCTACCGGCACGCGCGACACGAGCGGGACGAGGCGGATTCTCACCAGCCGGCCAGGTATGAGCGCGACGACGCATACCGGGTCGGCCGGTACGAACACGAGCAGGGCTACGAACCTGACCGGTATCAGCCCGGCTACCGCGACGAACCAGAGCCAGATCAGTACGAGCGGCCGAGCCGCTGGGGTCGGCGCCATCGAGAGGACCGGTCAGCCGGGACGAGCCGGGTGGCCAGGTCGGCCGGGGGTCAGTCAGACCGGGCGGGTCACGCCGATCCGCTGACTGGTTCGGGCTGGCCGGGTGGTGGCGACGCGCTCGAACCGCTGCCGCCGATCACCGGCCGGTCGCAGGGCGGCTCACATCGCGCCGCCGCCTGGCGGCCGGAGGCCAGGAGCGCCAGCTCACAGGCGGATGAATACGCCGATCCTGGCCATCCCTATGAGCAGCCGGGTGACTGGGACGGCGATGATCGCGGCGGGGACCGCCGGTGGTCATCGGCCGACTACGAGGGAGAAGGCTGGTGACGACTCGCAAGAGCCGCCAGGCGAGGAACCGGCTGCTCGCCAACAGGATCATCCTGGCCGTGCTGGTACTCGTGGTGATCGCCGCACTTTATGGCCTGGTCAAGCTCGTCCGGCCGGTCGCGCTGACGTCTGCCGCTCCGGCCAGCTCAGGCGGTCAGCTGACCGTCACCGACGCGCTACTTGGCTGCCCGGCTCCCGGTTCGGCCGGCAGCACTGGCGGCGGCGTCGCGATCGCGAACGTGCCCGCCGCCGTCGGGACCGGTCAGGTCACCTTCACCAGGCTGAACCCAGCATCAGCTGGGACGCTGGTCGGCAAGGTTCCCCGGCCTGGTCAGCTCACCATCGAGAGGATCAAGTCAGCACCGGCGGTGCCTAAGAACCTGGGGGTCACGGCCAAGATGGCTGGCGGCCTGGTGCCGACGGGTACGGCCAGGGGAGGCCTGGTTATCTCGGCGGCCGGTGCGAACGCGCAGGGCCTTGACGTCGAGCAGCTTGGCCCTGGCGGTCAGCCGACCGCCCGCTGCCAGTCGGCGGGCTCGGACTTCTGGTTCCTCAGCCCTGGTGGGCCGAAGCTGCACTTCTACCTGTACTTGATGGACACTGACAGCCAGCAGGCCGACGCCGGGGTCAGTGTGCAGACAGACAGCGGTCCGCTACTCGGCGCCCAGGACTCGGGCATCGCGGTGCCGCCGCACAGCATGATCGTGCAGAACCTGGACAAGCTCGTGCACGCCGCCAAGGCGGTGGCGCTGCACGTGACGACCAGCACCGGCCGGGTCGTCGCCGCGGTCAGGGTCACGACAAGCACCTCCAAGGAAGGCATGTGGCTGCCAGTCGCCGCTCCGCCATCGACCAGGCAGGTACTGACCGGCTTGCCGGCCAACCCGGGTCAGCGCGAGCTGTACGTCACAGTTCCCGGCAACGCGGCCGCGCAGGTCAAGGTCAGCGCGATCAGCCAGCGTGGTACGTATCAGCCCACCGGCGGAACCGGGCTCGACCTGCTGCAGCATCAGACCACCGGGATATCGATCCCGTCGCTCGGCGGCACCGTCGGCTCCATCGTCGTCACGTCGAATGTCCCGGTTACGACCTCGCTCGAGCTGACCGGTGGTCCGCTAGGGGCGCCCGGCACGTTCATCGTCGGCGGCGACGCGATCATCGGCCAGGGGGTACTCGCCGCGAGCACGGCCGG
Organism: Streptosporangiaceae bacterium; assembly: GCA_035553055.1. GTDB lineage: Bacteria > Actinomycetota > Actinomycetes > Streptosporangiales > Streptosporangiaceae > Chersky-822. The sequence continues at coordinate 26,360 of DATNEK010000083.1, forward strand.
CCGGGTTGGCACGACCGAACTGGTGCTGGCGGCACCGGCGGGCGCGGCCAGCGTCAGCATCGGCCAAGCGATCCCAGGGGCTCCGCTGACCGGCTTGAACGGCCAGATCGTGCACATACCGGCGAAGTCAGCCGTGCAAGTGCGGCTCACCATGCGCAAGCGGTCGGGGACGGCCGCGGTGATCGCCATCGTCGTGACGCCTTTGTCCGGCTCGGGGCCCGTCTACGGCGGCCGGGTGTCGGTCATCCGCGGGTCGGTGCAGACCGTCCAGGCAGTGGTGTCGTCACCGGCCAGAGTCGAATTGGGCCCGGTGCGCCAGTCGCTGCTTGACGTGCTCGGCCCCTGATGCCGACCAGGGCAGTCAGTCAGTCATCTTCTGAGTAACCAGGATCGATCGCCTCCGGATCGACGCCTAGCAGCTTGGCGAATTCCTCGATGACCACGTCGAGCACGAGGTCGCTGAGCTCGTCCTCGCCCTCGGCTCGGGCGAGCAGCGGCCGTCGGTACAGCACGATCCTGGCCGGCCTAGCCGGCCGGGCCGGGTCGCCGATGTCCGCCCTGGCCGGGTCGAGTCTCGCCAGCGGCACCGGGTCAGGCGACTGTGACGGCGCGCCGCCAGGTGGTAGGTCGTCGATGGGAACTTCTTCGACCGCGAACTCTACACTTGAAAGCTCAGCCTCCCACTGCGCCTCAAGCTGGGCCACCGCCGCGAGCACGAGGTCGTCGAAGCGCTCGGACCGACTGCGGTACAACGGCGAGCCGGCCGGAGCCAGCGGCCCGCGTAGGCCACGGCCATGCCTGTCGCGCCGCCGGATCCTCGCGACCCCAGAAGGCCGCCCATCAGCCGGGCGCACCTCATCAGCCTACCGGGGTCGCCGCGACGCCTTGAGCGCTCGGAGGCGAGTGGGGGCAAAAATAGAGACACGAATCGCCTGCAGTGCCCTGGGTAATGGCGTTACTGCCTGGCATACCGATACCGTCAGCGGTTGTGAGCGAACTACGCGGCCTTGCCTGGTACGGGTCGCTGGGGCGCGCAGCCGTCTTCAGCCGGGTAATGAGCGAGGTGGGTCGTTGAGTGCTCGCCGCTGCTCTCGCCCCGCGTGCAAAAGGGATGCCATCTGCACGCTTACCTACGTGTACCGTGACTCCACCGCGGTGCTCGGACCCCTGGCAGCCTACGTTGAGCCGCACTGCTACGACCTCTGCAGCGCGCACGCCGATCGGTTGACCGCGCCGCGAGGCTGGGACATCGTCAGGCTGCCGCTCGGGCCGAGCCAGGAGGCGGCCGCTGACGACTTGGAGGCGCTGGCCAACGCCGTGCGCGAGGCCGCGAAGCCGCGCAAGCCGGCCGAACCGGTCGGCCAGGGTATCGAAGTCGGCAGGCGCGGTCACCTGCGCGTGCTGCGGTCGGCGCCGCAGGAGCGCGGCCGGCCGACCTAGCACCGGCCTTAGAAGCGCCCGGAGGCGAGCGGGGGTAGGCGTCTCCCGATAGTCTTGGCGATCTGCACGGCAGGGCGCCTGCGAGCATCGGACGGTCAGGAGAGGCAAGCGGCAGTGGCCGACTACGCGAAAATTTTCATGCCATACGACATTCGCGGGCTCGTCCCGGCCGAACTCGACGAGGCAGTCGCGGAATCCATCGGAGCGGCGTTCGCCACCATGACGGAGGCCAACGCGGTCCTGACCGTGCACGACATGCGCACGTCGTCAGGGCCGCTTGCGGCCGCTTTCGCCAGGGGTGTCATAGCGGCTGGCGCTGACGTGGTCGATGGCGGCCTCGGCTCAACGGACATGCTCTACTTCGGCAGCGGCAGCCTCGGCATACCCGGTGCCATGATCACCGCTAGCCACAATCCGGCCAGGTACAACGGAATCAAGCTGTGCCGGGCGGGCGCCAAGCCGATCAGCCAGGACACCGGCCTCGCGCAGCTCAGGGATATGGCCAGCGCGGGCACCCCGACCAGCGCTGGTGCGCGCGGCAGCGTGACAGAACAGGACCTGCTATCCAGCTACGCGGACTACCTCAAGCGGTTGGTCGACCTCTCCGCCATCCGCAGGCTCAAGGTGGCGGTGGACGCGGGCAATGGCATGGCTGGGCACACTGTGCCGTACGTGTTCGCCGGATTGCCTATAGACCTGGTGCCGCTCTACTTCGAGCTCGACGGCTCGTTCCCCAATCATGAGGCCAACCCGATCAACCCGGCGAACCTGGTCGACCTGCAAGCGGCGGTCAAGGAGTCCTCAGCGGATATCGGCCTGGCCTTCGACGGCGACGCCGATCGCTGCTTCGTGGTTGACGAACGCGGCAAGATCGTATCGCCGTCGGTGCTCACCGCGCTGATCGCGGTGCGCGAACTGGCGCGCGAACCCGGCGCGACGATCATCCATAACCTGATCACGTCGAAGGCTGTGCCGCAGATCGTGGCCGAGCACGGCGGCACGCCGGTGCGCACTCGGGTAGGCCACTCGTTCATCAAGGCCGTCATGGCCGAGCGCGGCGCGATATTCGGCGGCGAGCACTCAGGCCACTTCTACTTCAGGGACTTCTGGTTCGCTGACTCTGGCATGCTGGCCGCCCTGCACGTGCTCGCCGCGCTCGGCCGGCAGGACCGGCCGCTTTCTGAGCTGCTGGCGCAATACTCGCGCTACGTGGCGTCCGGCGAGATCAACAGCGAGGTCAGCGATCAGGCGGCGACGACCGCCAAAGTCAAGCAGGAATTCGCCCGACGGCCCGACGTCACCATCGACGAGCTTGACGGGCTGACTGTCACAAGCTCCGACTGGTGGATCAACCTGCGCCCTTCCAACACTGAGCCGCTGCTGCGGCTGAACGTCGAGGCCGACAACGAGACGATTCTGGCTAAGGTAACTGACGAGGTACTGCGCATCGTCAGAAGCGACGGTTAGCCCCGAACCGCGATGGAGACCTAGTGAAGATTGACGACTGGCTGCTTGAGATCCTGGCCTGTCCCAAGTGCCACGCGCCGCTTCGCGTTGACGAAGAGGCGAATGAGCTTGTCTGCACCGGAGCGGACTGCGGCTTGGCCTACCCGGTGCGCGACGACATCCCGGTGCTGTTGGTGAGCGAGGCGCGTGACCCAGCCGCCAGCTGAACCCGCACACGGCGGTCACGCCGACAGCTTGCGTGCGGTGGTCGCCGCGCTCGGCGCCAACCTGGGCATAGCCGCGACCAAGTTCGCCGCGTTCGTGATCACGGGCTCGGCCTCGTTGCTCGCCGAGTCCGTGCACTCGGTCGCCGATTCGGCCAACCAGGTACTGCTGCTGGTCGGCAGGGTCAGGTCACGTCGCGAGGAAACCGCCCTGCACCCGTTCGGGTTCGGTGCCGAGCGCTACGTATACGCGTTCGTCGTCGCTGTCGTCCTGTTCGTCGTCGGCGCGATCTTCTCGCTCTACGAGGGCATCAGCAGGATCAGGCAGCCAGAATCAGTGGTGTCTCCCGCGGTGGCTTTCGCCGTCCTTGGCGTCGCCATCGCCCTTGAAGCGTTCTCCTTCCGCACGGCGATCAAGGAGTCAGGCCGGTCAAGAGGCGCGGCCTCGTGGCGCGGGTTCATCAGGCACGCGAAGGCACCCGAACTGCCCGTCGTGCTGCTTGAGGACTTCGCCGCGCTGATCGGTCTCGGCTGCGCGCTTGTCGCTGTGATCCTGACCACGGTGACCGGCGATGGTAGGTGGGACGGCGTCGGCTCGCTCGCGATCGGCCTGCTGCTCGGCTGCGTGGCCGCGGTGCTCGCTGTAGAGATGAAGAGCCTGCTGGTCGGCGAGTCGGCCACGCTGGAGACCCAGCGCTCGATCGTGGCGGCCATCGAGCGTGCGGCGGGCATCGAACGGGTTATCCACCTTCGCACGCTCCACGTCGGCCCTGAGTCGCTGCTCGTAGCGGCCAAGGTGGCGGTCCGCCGGGATGCGACGGCGCAGGCCATCGCATCGGCCATCGACGACGCGGAGCGCAGGGTCAGGCAAGCCGTGCCGATCGCCGGGCTGATCTTCCTTGAGCCCGACCTGTACCAGGCAGCCAAGCTAGACGTCACCGACCCCGCCGTCCGCTCCGCCCGGACCGCCAGGATCGGCCGAGGCTTCCGCGTCCCGGGCAAGGACCAGCGGGTCGACTGACCCCGCTGGGGTTGCGCTGGGCTAGCCCGTGCCGAGGAATCTGGCGGCGCGTTCCTTCTCGAAGTCCATTGCCATCGCTGGCAGCGGCCGAATGCGGCCGATCCGGCGCCCGAGCTCGGTCACCTGAGCCCGCGCGGCGGGGTCGGCGAGCACCCGCAGCCCGAACGCTAGCTCAGCGGGGCTGATGTCGTAGCGGCGCTCGATCGCGATGCCGAGCGCGGCCGCGTCAAGATCGGCCACGCCGAATTGCCGGTGCCCGGAAGCGACGGCAGGACGTTGGCCGTCAGCGGATCGCCGTGACGCGGGCTGCGGACGGACGGCAGGCAGCAAGCCAAGCGACTCGCGGTACCTGAGCATCCTCGGTGAGATGCCGAGCCGCTGCGCGGCCTCGGTGATACGCACGAGCACTAATCTAACAAATCCTTGTCAAGAACAGCCTTCAACCGGTGCGTTCTGCGCAGGAAGTCCCGTAGCGTTAGCCGGGACGCCTAGCAACGAGGAGCGAAGATGCCAGCGGAACAGCCGCCGTTCAAGGTCGCCGATCTATCGCTTGCCGAGTTCGGCCGTAAGGAGATCAGGCTCGCCGAGCATGAGATGCCCGGCCTCATGGCTGTGCGCGAAGAGTACGCGGACGCCAAGCCGCTCGCCGGTGCGCGGATCACCGGGTCGCTGCACATGACGATCCAGACCGCTGTGCTGATCGAGACCCTGGTCGCCCTTGGCGCCCAGGTCCGGTGGGCGAGCTGCAATATCTTCTCCACCCAGGACCACGCGGCCGCCGCGGTCGCCGTTGGCCCTTTTGGCACGCCCGATGACCCGCGAGGCGTCCCGGTGTTCGCCTGGAAGGGCGAGACCCTGCCCGAGTACTGGTGGTGCACCGAGCAGGCGCTGACCTGGCCCGGCTCGGACGGTGAGGGGTCAACCGGCCCCAACATGCTGCTGGACGACGGCGGTGACGCGACTCTGCTTGTGCACAAGGGCGCGGAATTCGAGGATGCCGGGGAGGTACCCGCGCCGGCCGATGACGATTCGGATGAGTGGCGCGTCATACTTGGCGTGCTCGCCGCCAGCCTTGCCGCCGACCCGCGGAAGTGGACGAGGGTAGCCAGCGGGATTCTCGGTGTGACCGAGGAGACCACGACCGGCGTGCACCGGCTTTACGACATGGCCAGGGCAGGCACGCTCAGGTTCCCCGCGATCAACGTCAACGACTCGGTGACGAAGTCCAAGTTCGACAACAAGTACGGTTGCCGCCACTCGCTAGTCGACGGCATCAACCGGGCGACGGACACGCTGATCGGTGGCAAGGTAGCCGTTATCTGCGGCTACGGCGACGTCGGCAAGGGCTGCGCCGAGTCACTGCGCGGGCAGCGCGCCCGCGTGATCATCACCGAGATCGACCCGATCTGCGCGCTGCAGGCCGCGATGGACGGCTATCAGGTCGCCACGCTTGACGATGTAGTCGAGACCGCCGACATCTTCGTGACCGCTACCGGGAACCTGCACATCATCACTGCCGAGAACATGAGCCGGATGAAGCATCAGGCCATCGTCGGTAATATCGGGCACTTCGACAACGAAATCGACATGGCTGGCCTGGCCAGGCTGCCCGGCATCCGGCGGAATAACATCAAGCCGCAGGTCGACGAGTGGATCTTCGCTGACGGGCACTCGATCATCGTGCTGTCAGAAGGGCGGCTGCTCAACCTCGGTAACGCGACCGGCCACCCGAGCTTCGTCATGTCGTCCAGCTTCACCAACCAGGTGATCGCCCAGATCGAGCTGTTCACAAAGAGCGAGGACTACCCGCTCGGAGTGCACGTGCTGCCCAAGCTGCTCGACGAGCGGGTCGCCCGGCTGCACCTGGCCGCGCTCGGCGTCAGGCTCAGCGAGCTGAGCAAAGAGCAGGCCGACTACATCGGGGTTTCGATCGAGGGTCCGTACAAGTCCGACCAGTACCGCTACTGACATTTCAGGCATTGGTTCGCCGGCCATGGACGGAATAGACAGGATCGCCTGGGCGCGGCGGGCCATGCCGGTGCTCGGGCTGCTGCGGGAGGAGTTCGCCGCCGAGCAGCCCTTCGCCGGTCGCACGATTGCCGCGTGCCTGCATGTCACCGCCGAGACGGCGGTGCTTGTCGACCTGATCACCGCGGGAGGCGGCGAGGTGCACCTCGCGGCCTC
>DATNEK010000084.1:0-11209 GCA_035553055.1 Streptosporangiaceae bacterium
GAGCTGACCGGCGGCTAGCTCCCAGTCGGGCTGGGGCTCAGCGAGGTACTCGGCCAGCATGATCGCGCACCTTAGGCTTGAGTACATGCTCGCGCTTCCGGTCAGCAGCGCGTACTCGCCCGGCGTGCCATCGGCGTCGCGTCTCCAGATGATCTCGCCTCGTGGCGTCTGCAGGCCGAGCACGAAGTCGATCGCCGCGCGCACGGTCGGCCACATCCGCTCGGCAAAACCGCCGTCGCTGCTGACCAGCAGCTCGTGCCATACCCCCACGGCACAGTAGGCGGCATGATTGCTCTCCGTCGTCAGGTCGATCTCGCCGGGCGGCATCTGCATGTACCAGGAGCCGTCTGGGCGCTGGCTGGTGCGGAGCCATTCGTAGGCCTTCCTGCTGGCATCGGTGAGCCCGCACACGCTCAGCGCCATCGCGCACTCGACGTGGTTCCACGCGTCTACGTGCCCGTCAGGCCATCCGATCGAGCCGTCCTTCTGCTGCTGCGCGGCGATCGCGTGGCCGGTGCCGATGATCTGATCCGCGCTGAGGATTCCCGCCACCTCAGGGATCCAGCTGGTCGCCCGCGAGCTATCAGACCTGCGCATGCTTGTCCGCGTAGACGACGAGGCTCTTGCCAAGCACCGGGTTGAGCATCTGGTCGGCGATGCGCGTGATCGCCGGCTTGGCCATGATGTCCCAGACAAGCAGCTTGTGGTAGGCGTCGGCGAGCGGATGCTCGTCGTCGTGCACGCCGACCGCGCACTTGACCCACCAGTACGGTGAGTGCAGCGCGTGTGCCCGGTGCTGCCGACTTACCGCTAGGCCCGACCTGGTCAGCTTCGTGACCAGCTCCCGCCTCGTGAAGATCCTGATGTGGCCGCCCTGGTTGTTGTGGTAGTCCTCGGACAGCCGCCAGCAGATCCGCTCTGGCAGCCAGGCTGGCACGGTGACCGCCGCCATACCGCCGGGCCGCAGCACCCGGGCGATCTCGTTCATCGCGATCTGATCGGCGGGCAGGTGCTCGAGTATCTCGGCGGCGATCACCTTGTCGAACGAACCGTCGTCAAACGGAAGGCAGGTCGCGTCGCCTGAGATGGCCTGCCCGCTGCCGCCGTCGGGAATCTCACCCGCCTCAGCCATCGCGGCGAACACGGCCGTCACCTGGTCGAGTTCGGTGCGGTTGGTGTCAACCGCTACGACGCGGGCACCGCGCCGCGCGGCCTCGAACGCGTGCCTGCCGCCGCCGCAGCCCAGGTCGAGCAGCCGTTCGCCCGGCTGAATCGGCAGCAGGCCGAAGTCAACCGTGAGCATGGACCGCTCCAGGCGTGCCGACCGCTGGCTCGCCAGTCTCCGCGATCGCACGGTGGTATTCGACGACAGTCGCCTTGGCCACCGCTGACCAGGCGAATCGTTCTTGCACCCGGGCGAGCGCGGCCGCGGAAAGACGCTGGCGCTCGCGCGGCGAGTCCTGCAGTCGCCGCAACGCCGCAGCGAGTTCCTCGGGGTCTCCTGGGCTGACGAGTATGGCCGCGTCGCCGGTGACCTCGGGCAGCGCGCCTGTGCGGCTGGCGATCAGCGGGGTTCCCGACGCCATGTGCTCGACGGCGGGCAGCGAAAAGCCCTCGTAGAGCGAGGGAACGACAGCTACTTCGGAGCTAGCGACCAGTTCGGCGAGATCTGAGTCGCTGATCCCGGTCACGAACCGCACGCTGTCGCCGAGCGACAGTTCGCCGATCAGCTTTTCAGTCGGGCCGTTAGGGGCTGGCCTGCCGACGACAGTCAGCACCGCGTTTCGTTCTGTTATGAGCTTTGCGAAGGCCCGCAGCAGCGTCGGTATCCCTTTCACGGGCGAATCCGCACTTGCCACGGCGACAATGCTGCCCGGAATCCGCGGCGCCGGCCTTGGATGGAACAACCTGGTGTCGACGCCGAGCGGTATTACCCGGACGTTAGATTCTGGCACCTTGAAGTCGCGCAGGATGTCGGCGCGTGACGACTGCGAGCCCGTCATCACGATGCCGACCCGGCGTGCCACTCTCGCCTGCATACGGACGAACGAATACCAGCGGCGCTTGGTGAATTTCGAAAAGCCCTTGGCCTGTTCGAGTTCGATCTTTCTGTCCACGCTGATCGGGTGGTGGATGCTGGTCACCATCGGCAGGCCGAGGCGCTCGATGCCGAGCATGCCGTAGGCGAGGACCTGGTTATCGTGCACGATGTCGAAGTCGTCGCGGCGGGCCCGCAGCGCGCGCAATGCCCTGATGCTGAAGGTGAGCGGCTCGGGGAACGCGGCGGTCCACATCATGCCGACTTCGAGCAGGTCGATCCAGTCACGGTATTCGGACGGGCGGGGCGTCCTGAATGGATCCTCGTCCCGGTACAGGTCAAGGCTCGGCAAGGTTTGGAGCAAAGGGCCAGGCTCAAGTTCGGGATAGGGCTGGCCGGAGAACACCTCGACATGGTGGCCGAGCGCCGCCAGTTCCCTGGAAACGTGACGCAGGTAGATCCCCTGCCCGCCGCAATGCGGTTTGCTGCGGTAGGAGAGCAGCGCCACTCGAAGCGGTCGGTCCTGTCGGGGGGGCGGGTAAAACGGCGATGACGTCGGGGCTGTGGTCACGCAGGTCTGCCTCCTTACGGCGGTGTGGGCCGTTCGGCCGATCCGCTGACCTTCCTGGCTGGGAAGATTATCACTGTTCACTTGAGCGCCTGGATGCCACAGCAGCGTCTTTACGAATGCTGCGGGCATCGCGCCGTCTGCCGGGGATGTCGCCTGACGCGGTCGGCGGCGGCTGTATGCTGCGCGAACTGGGTAGGCCTGGTTTGCGTAGCCGCCGCCAGACCGGCCACGCCAAGTGGAGGCAGCACTGAGTGGAGGCAGCACTGAGCGGGCTAGCGCCGAGCAGGCGAGCACTGATAACCGGCATCACTGGCCAGGACGGTTCCTATCTGGCCGAGTACCTGACCTCGCAGGGCTACGAGGTATGGGGTCTCGTCCGCGGCCAGCAGAATCCGCGAGTGCGCCAGCTCAGGCAGCTCCTGCCGGAGGTCAGGCTGGTCAGAGGCGACTTGCTCGATCAGGGCAGCCTGATCTCCGCCGTCGAGCGGGTGCAGCCCGATGAGGTGTACAACCTGGCGGCGATCTCGTACGTGCCGATGTCGTGGCAGCAGGCCGAGCTGACTGGCGAGGTCACCGGGCTTGGCGTGCTCAGAGTGCTCGAGGCCATCAGGGTATGCAGCGGGATCAGCGCGTCGCGCAGCCCGGGGCGGGGCCAGATAAGGTTCTATCAGGCGTCCTCGTCTGAGATGTTCGGCATGGTCAGGGAGTCGCCGCAGACCGAGCAGACCCCGTTCCACCCGCGCAGCCCGTACGGCGTGGCCAAGGCTTATGGTCACTTCCTGACGCAGAATTACCGCGAGTCCTACGGCATGTTCGCGGTCTCCGGAATCCTGTTCAACCACGAATCGCCAAGGCGCGGCGCTGAATTCGTTACCCGCAAGATCTCGCTCGGCGTGGCCAAGGTCAAGCTCGGCTATGAAAGGCAGCTTCGGCTAGGAAATCTTTCCGCTAGAAGGGACTGGGGATTCGCCGGCGACTACGTCAGGGCTATGCACCTCATGCTCGGCCAGGACGAGCCCGCGGACTTTGTCATCGGCACTGGCGTCACGCATTCGGTCGCCGACCTGCTTGATGAGGCTTTCCGGGTGGCGGGGCTTGACTGGCGCGATCATGTGGTGACCGACGCCGCGTTCATCAGGCCGGCTGAAGTCGACAAGCTCTGCGCTGATCCTGCCGCTGCGCGGGACAAGCTTGGCTGGGAGCCGAAGATCGGCTTCGACGAGCTCGTCGGGCTCATGGTCGAGGCTGATCTGGCGCTGCTGTCATCGGGCGGGCACGCCGAGGACTCGTTCGGCATAGATACCTGGTGACCCCAGGGGCAGGCTCAGCGGATTGAGGTGCCGAAGGCTGAGCCGACCCCCATGCCGATGACGTAGGTGAGCCCGGCGGCCACGGCCGCGAGCCCGAGCTGGCGAAGGGCGCCGAACCAGAACGGCCGGTTGGTGATGCGGGAGACCAGGCCGCCGCCGGCCAAGGCGGCGACCGCCGAAAGCACCAGGGCGGCGGCCAGCGACGAGAAGCCCAACAGATAGGGCAGCAGCGGTACCAGCGCCCCGACCGCGAAGGTGACGAGCGACGCCGCCGCCGCGACGTACGGTGAAGGCAGCTCGTGATGGTCGACGCCGAGTTCCTCGCGCACATGCATCCGCAGCGCTTCTTCTGGCCGGCTCGATACCTGCCTGGCGACCCGGTCGGCGAGGTCAGCGTCGAGTCCGCGGTGCCGGAACACCGCCGCTAGCTCGCGGCGCTCGGCTTCCGGGTTGTGCTCGAGTTCGTGTTTCTCCTTGGTGACCTCGGCCGCGATGAGCTCGTTCTGCGAAGAGACCGACACATACTCACCCGCCGCCATCGAGAACGCGCCAGCGGCAAGGCCAGCTAGGCCGGTGACCACGATCGCCTTGGCCTGCACGCCTGCGCCGCCGACGCCGGCTATCAGCGAGACATTGGTGACCAGGCCGTCCATCGCGCCGAAGACGGCGGGACGCAGCCAGCCACCGGACACGTCGCGGTGATGATGACCGTGGGCCTCACCGCGGTGGCTTCGCTCAGGCTTGCCGAGCCCGAGCAGCCTGGTGCGTATAGCGCCGGTGGCGGTGTCGGCGACTGTGGCTGGGTTCCCTTCCCGTCCGGACGTCATCGATCCAGGATATTCGGGGCGCCGGCGATGAGTGTCGGCCCGCCGGCGCCCCGAATGCTCCGGCGATGATCAGGTCTTCGTCGCGTTGTTGAGGAACAGGTGGCCGATCGCGGTCGGGTAGACGCCTGAAACGTTCTTGGCCGAGGCCGTCAGGTAGTTGTAGAAGTAGCCGTAGATGATCGGGGTTTCGTTGAGCAGCAACGTCTGGATCTGCCCGGCGACCCGCCGTTGGCTGGCCAGATCGACGGCTGCGATGTACTGCGCCGCCATCTTGTCGTATTGAGAGCTATTGAAGTGAGCGGCGTTCCACGCGCCGGTGCCTGTCTTGGAGCTGATTGACTGCAGCGGGTTGGTCAGGAACGCGTTCGGTACGCCGCGGTGGCCGTAGTCCACCAGGCTCATGGTGGCGTCCAGCCAGTTCGAATCGCCGAACGTGCCCTTGCCGTAGTACTCGGCAGAGGGTTGCGCGTGGACGGTGATGTCGACTCCGATGGCTTTCGCGGCCTGCTGGACGATCTGGGCGTACTGCGGGATCTCCTGCGTGGCGTTGGCGTACATCACGGTGGAGAACCCTGAGCCGTGACCGGCCGCCTTGAGCAGCGCCTTGGCCTTCGCGATCGCCTGCGCTCGCTGCGGAATCGCGACATCGGTTGACGGGAACACCGGCGCGAACGGGCTGTCGTTGCCGATGTCGGCCAGGCTGTTGAACAGCGACTTGATGATGGCAGGACGATCGAGCGTCAGCGCGATCGCCTGGCGAACCCGCGGGTCGTTGAACGGTGCCTTGTCATTGCGCATGGACAACTCGCGGTGCGCGCTTGACCTGAGCTTGATCACGTTGTACTGGCCGGTAAGCAACTGCGGGCCGCCTGCCACGGAGAACTGCCCGACCACGTCGATCGTGCCGCCGGTAAGGGCGAGCACCAATGGCGTCTCCTGCTCGTAGAAGGTGAACTGGGTAGCGGCTGGAAGCGCCTTGGTTCCCCAGTACGCCTCGTTCCTGACGAACGAGGCGCCCACGTTCGGCGTGTATTTCTGCAGTACGAACGGTCCGGTGCCGGGGAACGTGCTCTGCCACTGTGCCGGGTCCAGGTTGTTCGGCATGATGACCATGTTGTAGTTGTCCGACGACGTCAGGTACGGGAAGTTCCCGTTCGGCGCCTCTAGGTGGAAAGCGACGGTGAAGTCATCGACCTTCTCCACCCCGTCGGGCACCAGCACGCCGGCCAACGTCGGATTCGAAGCTTTCGGGTTGGTCAGTGTCTTGTAGGTGTACACCACGTCGTCGGCGGTCAGCGGGCGGCCGCCGTGGAACTGCACGCCCTGGCGGATCTTGAATGTCCACACGGTCGCGGCCGGGTTCGACTTCCAGCTTGTGGCGAGCACGGGCCGCAGCATCAGATTCTGGTCTGATAGGCACAAGTACTCGCCCGTCTGTGCGAGCATGTCGAGCCCGCCCTGGTCAGCGATGGTGACGGGGTTGATGGCGCCAGTTGGCGTGGCGATGCCGGCCTTGATGGTCGCGCCTGCTTTCGATGCCGCCCCGCCGCCGCCGGTTTTCGGCGACGATGAGCTGCCGCCGCAGGCGGCCAGTATGCCGCTGAGCACTGGGACCGAGATCCCCACGAGCGCGCCGCGCCGAAGCAAGTCGCGACGGCTGAGGTGGCCGGCGACGAACTCGTCGATGACGTGATTGGCGATCTCTCCCTGGCTCGCGCGCAACTCATCGAGCCGAGAATGATCAACGTTCACGAGAAGCCTCCCTGGTGTTCGCGGTACCACGTTTTGCGGCACCGCCGTTTGCCTGGCGGAGAATCATCTGCCCAGCAAACAGATTTCCTACCTAATCGGAGATTTAGCGGCCGCGCAATCTACTCATCACTTCAGCGCGACGTTTCCTTGCAGCTCCCTAAGCCGGTCAATTGGGATGTGGCAGCTGATGAAGTGCCCTGGTTCGACTTCGGCAAGCGGCGGTTCGACTGACTCGCATACCCCTGTCGCAAGCCGTCGGGGGCAGCGGGTATGGAACACGCAGCCGGACGGTGGGTTCGCGGCTGACGGAATTTCGCCGACCAGCTTAACGCGGTCCGCGCGTTGGCCGTGCAGGCTCGGCACAGCTGAGAGCAGTGCCTCCGTGTAAGGGTGATGCGGCCCGCCGAACACCTGCTCGGCTGGCCCGAGTTCAAGCAGCCTGCCGAGGTAGAGCACGGCGATCCGGTCGGACAGGTATCGCACGACCCCGAGGTCGTGCGATATGAACAGGTAGGTTACCTGCTCTTTAGCCTGCAGGTCGGCCAGCAGGTTGAGTATCGCCGCCTGCACAGACACATCGAGCGCGGAAGTCGGCTCGTCGCAGACCACGAGCCTGGGCCCGCCGCCGAAGGCCCTGGCGATGGCGACGCGCTGCTTGAGGCCGCCGGAAAGCTGACCGGGCCGAAGGCCCAGATGCCGCTTTTCCATCCTGACCGACCTGATCAGATCGTTCAGGCGTTCGGTCAGCCTGCTGCCTGACAACCCGGCGAGCCTGCGCAGCGGCTGGCTGATCAGCCAGCGCACCGAGCGACGCCGGTTCAGCGCCGAGTCCGGGTTCTGGAACACGATCTGCAGATCCTTGAGCTGATCGATCGGCCGGCCGCGCACGCCGGCGGCGAGCGGCTGACCGTCGAACTCAACGACGGATCCCTGATCGGGTTCGGTCAGGCCGAGCAGGGCGCGGGCCAGCGTTGTCTTGCCGCTGCCAGACTCGCCGACAAGCCCGAGAGTCTCGCCCCGCATGATCGATATGTCCACGCTCGTCAGCGCCCGCAGGGCGCTGCGACCAGAGCCGAACGTCTTGCTGAGCGACTTGATCGTCACGATCGGCTCGACGAGCGTGGTGGCAGCAGTGCCGAGCGACACGTCGGCAGGCGTCGACCTTGGCAACTCGGCCGCTTCCGCGTGCCGGTAGCACCGGGCGGCGTGACCGGGGCCGACGTCGAAGGCCGGCGGCGGCGCCTCGCGGCACTCGGCAATGGCCAGCGAACAGCGCTCGGCGAAGATGCACCCACTAATCGCGGCTCCAGGCTGCGGCAGGAACCCGGGTATCGCGTCGAGACGGCCGTGGTCCTTGCGCTGGCCACGCCGTGGAATGCAGCGCAGCAAGCCGACCGTGTAGGGGTGGCGCGACGCCTCGAATACCTGGTCGGCGGGGCCCTCCTCGACGAGTTCGCCGGCGTAGAGCACGCCAACCCGATCGCACATCTTGGCCACCACGGCCAGGTTGTGGCTGATGAACAGCACCGTGGTGGCCATCTGTTCGCGAAGGCCAGCCACGAGGTCGAGAATCTCGGCTTCGACGGTGGCGTCGAGCGCGGTCGTCGGCTCATCAAGGATCAGCAGCGCCGGCTCGGCGGCGAGCGCCATCGCGATCACCACCCGCTGCGCCATGCCGCCGGAGAGTTCGTGCGGGTAGGCGTTCATGACCCGGCCAGTGTCGGCGATCTGGACCCTGCGCAGCATGTCCTGCGCACGATCAAGCGCCGCCGCGCGGTCGAGCCCGGCGATCTCGAATACCTCGGCGATCTGACGGCCGGCCTTCATCGACGGGTTGAGCGCGCGTCCTGGCTCCTGGTACACCATCGACACGGTCCTGGCCCGCAGGTCGCGCAGCGCGGAGGTCGACATCGCAAGCGGGTCGAGTCCGTTGATCCTGACTGAGCCGCCGCTGACCCGGCCGTTGCGCGCGAGGTACCTGGTCAGCGCGAGCGCGATCGTGGACTTGCCTGACCCTGACTCGCCGACCAGGCCGTACGACTCCCTGCGGCCGACCTGGAATGACACATCCCTCACCACGGGACGGTCCTGACCGCGCACCCGGTAGGTGATCTCCAGGTGCTCGACCGCCAAGGTCGGCCCGGCGGAGGTGTCCTCGGTCATGATGAGATCACCTGCTCGATGGAATCGGTGACCAGGTTTACCGCCATCACCAAAGAGGCGATTGCCAGCGCGGGAAACAGCGTCTCCCACCAGTACCCGGCACCGAGCAGCCCGTAGTTGGCGGCGATGTCACCGCCCCAGTCCGGGGTTGGCTGCTGCACGCCGAAGCCAAGGAATGACAACGTGGCGACGGCGAAAATGGCGTACCCGAGTCGCACGGTGAACTCGACGACGATGACAGGCAGCACGTTCGGCAATATTTCCGCGAACATAATGTAGGCCGGCCGCTCGCCGAGCAACCTTGCCGACGACAGGTAGTCGAGCTGGCTTTCCACCAGTACCGCCGTCCTGACGGTGCGCGCGATCAGCGGCGTGAAGATGAAACCGACGACGATGATCAGCGTCAGCGATGACGGTCCGACAGCGACGATGAACAAGAACGCCACGATGACGACCGGCAGCGCGAGCACGGCCTCGACGATCCGCCCGAGCACGGCGTCGACGACGCCGCCGAGGTACCCCATCGCGAGGCCGATCGCTGTGCCGCAGGCCGTGCCGAGCAAGGTAGCGAGCGGCGCGATCAGCAAGATGTCCCTGGCGCCCACGATGACCCTGGAAAGCACGTCGCGACCGAGCGGGTCGGTGCCGAAAAGGTGAGCGCCCGACGGGCTGGTGTTCTTGGCGATCAGTTGCTGTACGAGCGGGTCGAACGGGGCGATGAGGTGGCCGAAGATCCCGCAGATCACCCAGAACAGCAGCACAGCCGCGCCGATGAGGAAGGTCGGCTTGCGCAGCAGCAGCCGCCACGGGGCTGGCGGGGCGGCGAGGGCGCGGGCGACAGCTACCTCGCCTGGTGCCGCCGTCAGCTCGCTCACGCGGAGACACCGACCCTGAGCCGGGGATTAAGTACCGTGTAAAGCACGTCGGCGATCAGCGTCGCCACCATGTAGACGGTGCCGACGACGAGGATGCCGGCTTCGAGCATCGGGAAGTCCTTGCCGTTCGCCGCGGTGAGTATGAGCCCGCCGATGCCCTGGTATCGGAAGAGTTGCTCGACCACTACGAGGCCGCCGATCAGGTACCCGGTCTGGGTCGCGATCACGGTGACGGTAGGCAGCAACGAGTTCCGCAGGACGTGCCGCCTGATCACCACGCTGCGCGGAAGCCCTTTCAGCGTCGCCGTGCGCGCGTAGTCCGAGTCGAGCGCCTCGACTGTGCCCGCTCGCGCCATCCTGGCGATGTAGCCGAACAGGACGAGAACCAGCGGAATAACAGGCAAGATCAGATGATCAAGCTGGTCGGGAATCGAGGCGCCCGCGCTGGTTGACGCCTGGAATGGCAGCGCCTTCAGCGCGATGCCGAAGACGATGATCAAGACGATCCCCGAGACGAACTCAGGTACCGTCGATGCCGCCAGTCCGGTCAGGGAGATCACCCGGTCGGTGGCACGGCCGACGTGGAGCGCGGCGAACACGCCGCCCGCGATCCCGAGCGGGATGATGATCACCAAGGCGAGCACGGCCAGCTTCGCCGAGTTGCCGAGCGCGGCCACGACGAACGGCTCGACCGGCGACCTGAACGTATAGGAGGTCCCCATGTTGCCGCGCAGCAGCCCGCCGATCCAGCCTAGGTACTGCACGATCAGCGGCCGGTCGACGCCAAGCTGGTGATCGTAGGCGCGGACAGCTGCCTGCGACGCGAACGGCCCGAGCACCGCCCGGCCAGGGTCACCAGGCAGCACCTGCCCGGCAAGGAAGACGATCAGGCTGAGCAGCCAGAGCGTGACGATGGCCAGGCCAATCCGCCTGAGCAGGTACCGCGTCACGCTGCCTCCTTGGCGGGCCGGCAGATGGCACCGGCCGACAAACACGATCAGCCTAGTTGGGGGGTTCAACGGCGGCAATCTTCGCCTGAACGTGCGTAAGTGGTACAGACCTTAGGCGCTGTTCACTGTGCGTGCACTTGCCGCAGGTCGGCCGGGAGCGGCCAAGCGAGCCGGGAAGGGCGGAGGGAGGTATGTTCACTACGTGTTCGCGAATCGGGTGAACGGGCGGCGGTCGCCGCGCGGCAAGCTGGCCGCCATCGCGCTCGTTGTCGTCGGCGCGGTGGTGCTCTCGACCGCGACCGTGCTCGGGCTGCACTGGGCGACCGCCCCGTCCCCCAAGGCGCCTGCCATGGCGCGAACTCAGGGGCTCGGCTTCACCAAACTCGACCGCCAGGCGCCTGCCGTGCTGCTGCCTAGCCTGCTCGGCTCGGGGACCGTCAGCGTCGCGAGGCTGGCCGGCAAGCCGATCGTGCTCAACTTCTGGGCTTCGACCTGCGAGGTGTGCAAGTCGGAGACTCCCGCCCTGGCCAGTGTCGCCCGCGCGCTCGGCGACAAGGTCACCTTCGTCGGCATCGACTCGGTCGACCGGCAGGGGCCAGCGACCGCGTTCATCACGAAGTACCACGTGCCTTACCCGATCGGGTTCGACCCGGACGGCACCGCGGCGATCAAGTACGGCGTGGTCGCGCTGCCGGTCACGTTCTTCCTTTCGCCGTCGGGAAA
>DATNEK010000085.1:0-9021 GCA_035553055.1 Streptosporangiaceae bacterium
TGCTCAAGCGGGCCGTGCGCGGTGTCCATGAGGATCAGGCCGGTCAGGTAGCCGGTCAAGATCTGCCACCAGGCGTCGGTGTTCTCGAACTGCGGGCTGTGACCGGCGTCCGGGATCACCGCGAGCGCGCCGCCGGTTATCGCGGCAGCCATCTGCCGTGATGGCCCGATGAACGGCTCGTCCTGCTCGCCGACGATGACAAGCACCGGCAGCCATTCCGGCAGTTGCCGCAGGTACTCGATCCGGTCCGGCGTCCTGGTGAACTCAGGCGCCACCGCCGCGTAAAGCGCCGGCGAGGTCGCACGCAACTTGCGTTCGCCGAACTCCGCATAGCCCGGCCGCGTGTCAAGCAGCCGCTGGTGCGCCGGAGTATGCAACGGGCCTTGCCGCTCGGCCATGATCGCGGCAAGTGCGTCCATTCCCTGGCCGCGGACAACGGACACGGCCGCGTCTATCAGGTCGGGATCCAGGTGCTCAAGCGGGCCGTGCGCGGTGTCCATGAGGATCAGGCCGGTCAGCCGCGGCGCGGCAGCCAGCGCCACGTACTGGGCGACCATGCCGCCCATCGAATGCCCAAGGAGGACGAACCGCTCCCAGCCGAGCGCGTCAGCAAGCCGGACCAGGTCATCGGCCATCAGCTCGAAAGAGTACGCCGACTCAGCGGCCGGCTTCGAACTCGAGCCGTGCCCGCGCAGGTCCGGCGCCACCGCGTGCCAGCCCTGCGCCGCCAGCGGCTCGAGCCACGGGGCGAAGTCCTCCTTGGCGCCGGTGAATCCGTGCACGAGAAGCAGCGGACGTTGCCCCACGCCCGACTCGGAGACCGCGAGGCTGACATTCCCCGCGTCGATCTGGCGTTCCGTCATGAGCACCGTTACCCCCGTCTCCTGGTGCGAGATCCCCGAGCCTATCGCGCGCCCAAGCGGTCCTTTGACCAGGCCGTAAGCCGCGCTCGCTCGACGTCGTTGAACGGGATCGACTCGTGCCGATCGGCATCCCACCGAACGGTGACTGCCCGCGCTTCGGCGACCACCTGCCCCGACGGGCCGACGATCGTTTCCCTGGTCGTCAGGCTCGTGGTTCCGACCCGCTCCACCTCGATGCGAACTGTCACTCGCCGGTCATTGCGACGAACTTCGGCGCGGAAATCGATCTCAAGGCGGGCAACCACGTAGATCGGGTCACTGCCGAGCACCTGCGCGTAGAGCGCGTCCCTGCCCTCTTCGAGGTAGGTGAGGAACACGACGTGATTGACGTGGCCGATAGCGTCGGTGTCCCGCCACCTCACATCGACCTGATGCTCAAAAGCCTCGCTCATCGCCTTACCCCAGGCCGGCTACACGCTGGACTTGATGATGCCGCCATCGACCTGGTACACGGCACCGGTGATGTAAGAGGCTCGCTCCGATGCCAGGAAGGCAACGAGATTCCCGAGCTCAATCGGCTCGCCGAGACGGCCCATCGGTATGGCGGCGGCACGCGCGAGATGCGCCAGGGCCGCCTGGTCAGCCTGCCCCGCACCGTCGGCCAGGCTCGGCATGATCCTCGAGGTCGCGAACATGCCAGGCAGGACAAGGTTGATGGTGATGCCGTCCTTCGCCAGATCAGGCATGATCGCCTTCATCAGCCCGGCGACACCAGGACGGATGCCGTTCGACAAGTCAATGTTGTCCACGGGCTGTTTCACCGACATCGACTGGATCCCGATGATCCGGCCCCACTGCCTGGCCCGCATGGAAGGCGTCACGGCGCGAACAAAGCGCACGAAATTCAGCGTGACCACCTCGAACGCTTGCCGCCAGTCGTCATCGGTCAGGTCAGCGAACCGGCCACGCGCCGGGCCGCCCGAGTTATCGACCAGGACATCAACCCCGCCGAACCGCTCGACCGTCGCCTGGACCACGTTCTCGATGTCCGACGCCTGCGACACGTCGGCCGGGACGGCGAGGACTTCGGCGCCGGTCTCCTGCCTGATCTGCTCGGCGGTCGCCTGCAGATCAGCGGAGGTCCTGGCGCAGATCGTCACCCGCGCGCCCTCCCGGGCGAGCGCGAGCGCCGACGCCTTGCCCAAGCCCTTGCTCGAGGCCGCGACGAGCGCGACCTTCCCGTCCAGCCCTAGATCCACGCTAACCTCCTGCTGAGTTCCCTCGCGCTATTCCGGTCGGCTAGCACCAAGGTGCCGTCGCAGGAATCGGACCTGGTGCCACAGCATGTTCTCGGTGAGCGTCGAGTCCATCGCCTGGTGACCGACGCCTGGCATCAGGAGCACCTCGTGCGGTCGCCCGGCCGCGAGCAGCGCGCTTGACAACCGCAGCGTATGCGCCACGTGCACGTTGCCGTCGGCCAGACCGTGGATCAGCAGCAGCGGGCGGGTCAGCTTCGGCGCGGCCAGCACAAGTGAGTTCGCCTCGTACCGGTCAGGGAACTTGTCGGGGTGACCGAGGAAACGTTCACGCCAGCGCGCCTCATACAGCCGCTGATCGGTTGCTCCCGCCCCGGCAACCGCGGCGTGGAATACGTCTGGCCGGCGTAGCACAGCTAGTGCCGCCAGCGAACCGCCGAAAGACCAGCCGCGAATGCCGACCCTGGTCAGGTCGAGGTCAGGAAAGCGGCGGGCGGCCTCGTGCAGCGCGGTCACCTGGTCATCGAGCGCCGGCCCGAACAGCTCGCCGTAGACTTCCCGTTCCCAGCTAGGTCCTCGGCCAGGAGTGCCGCTCCCGTCAGCCACCAGGACCGCGAACCCCTGCTCGGCGAACCACTGCGGCATCACCGAAGACCAGTCATTCTCGGCAGTCACCAGCTGCATGCTCGCCCCGCCGTACGGAGCGGCAAGTACCGGCAGCTTGCCGCGGCCCGGACGGTGCCAGGAAGGGAAATAGAGCACCGCCCGCAGTTCGCGCGGCCCGAGGACGAGGCGGGTGGCGTGCTGGTCGAGCACCGGACGCTCGACCAGCGACAGGATGGGAATGGCCGGCTTGCCCTCTCGCCGCACCTCGGCGTGCCCGCCCAGTCGATCCGCGCGGCAGGACACCTGCACCAAGGTCGCGCCCCGGCACACGGCGTAGTGCACGCCGGACTCCGCGCTGAGCCGGCGGATGCCTTCGCCTGGCCGATAGCGCCACACATGGATCTGTGTCGGTTCATCAGACGCGGTGAACAGCACGGTGTCATCATCTACGTCGTCGCCGACTCCGAGCACTGCCCGAATCTGGAGACCAGGCGGCGTGACCTGGGATCCGCCGACCGTCAGATGCCGGGTGCCTGCCTGGTCGGCGTGCGCGACGATGACGCCGGATCTCGTCCTGGCCGGCAAGCCGGATACTAGCTGCACCCAGCACGCGTCGTGCTGCTCGGCAAGCACCGTTGTCTGCCCGGTGACCGGGTCGACCTCGAGCAACCTGACTGACTGCTGGTCCCTGGTCTGCACGAGCGCGTACGGCCCGAGCGCATCCCAGCCCCCGCCCACCAGGTACTCGAAGGCGGCCGTATCCCAGCGCGCCGGCGTCCGCGATCCGTCGAGCCCCGCGATCCAGAGCGTCACTTCAGCGTTGACCTCGCCAGCCGCCGCGTACCTGATCGCTCGGGGCGCCGCATCGGGACTGGCCGGATCGGCGATATACCACTGCGCGACCCGGGCGAAGTCGGCCCGTGCGACCAGCAGCGCGGTTCCGTCCGGCGCCCACCAGTAGCCGCGACTGCCATCCAGCGACGTCTCCCCCGTGTGCTCGCAGATCCCGAATGTGACCTCCGGGCCATCCGGTCCCATGAGGGCACGATCATCGGTGCCAGTCGCGTCGATCACCCGGAGCGCGCCGTCCGACACGTAGGCGATGCGCTGGCCGACCGGATCGGGCCGCGGATCGGTCACGGAGCCCGCGGCGGGCAGGCGACGTGCGGGGCCGCCCGCGACGTCGGCCACCCACAGCTCGCCAGCCAGCGTGAATGCCACCAGTCCGGTGCCCTGGCTCGCGGCGTAACTGGCAATTCCGCCGCCGTGCTCATTAGCCTGTTCATGCCCGGGCAGCTCAGCGGGATCGGCGAGCATGCGCTCCTTGCCTGAGCCCAGATCCACCGCCCACAGGCAAGTGACCGGATCATCACCGGCACGGCTGCGCAGGAACAGCGCCGCGGACTCATCCGGCGTAACCGTGAACTGGTGCGGGACGCCGAGCGTGAAACGACGGGTGCGGACCAACTGGGCGAGAAAGTCGATTGATTCCATGTCCGACATACTTACATGAACCGCCGAATCGGGTGCTCGGGTGGCGAGTGGAACCGTGCGGCGCGGCGGTGCGTCACATTGGCATGTCCTTTCTCGCTGACCAGGAGTTGTCATGCCTATAACGCTCACATCCCGCTACCGGGCGGTGGCATTCGGCGGCATTGCCGCGGCCATCCTGATCGGTGCTTTCACGCTGGGCATCACAGCCGGCAGCGCCGCTCCATCATCCGAAGGGCAGAACGCGTCGGGGACCGAAGCCCGCGCGGTCGTCACATCGGCTGGGTCGGGACGGATTACCGTCACCGGTACCGGAACCGTCAATGGCACGCCTAATCAGCTCACCCTCTCGATGGGCGTACAGGTCAATGCCGGATCGGTCGGCTCCGCGCTCCAGCAAGCCAACCAGGCCGTGGCCAGGGTCACGGCGGCGCTCAAGTCCCGCGGCGTCGCAGCGGCCGACATCGCGACCTCCGGCTTGTCGATCCAGCCCAACTACCGCGACAACTCGCAGACTCCCGATGGCTACGGGGTCAGCGAGTACCTCACCGCCACGCTGCGAAGGATCGGCACGGCAGGCGCCCAGATCCAGACCGCCGTCCAGGCCGGGGGCAACACCGCGACGATCGACGGGATCTCCCTTGACCTCACCGACACAAGCCGCCTGCTCGCGCGCGCCAGAGCCGCGGCGGTATCCGACGCCAGGCACAAGGCGGCACAGTACGCCAGCGCCATCGGCCAGCCACTCGGGCCGGTAGTGAGCATCACCGACCAGGCTCCCGCCCAGCCCTTCCCCGTCTATGGGGAGCCCTCCGCTGCGGCACCGCGCTCCGCGGCGGTTCCGATCTCGCCAGGCACTCAGCAGCTCAGCGTTTCCGTCACCGTCGTGTACGCCATCGGCTGACGCCCGCGGCCCGGCGGTCCCCGGTCGGGCGGTCCCCGGTCGGGCGGCCTGAGTGAAGTGTCACCGCGAGCCGCCCGATCCCGCGGATTAACCAGCGGCACCAGGCGCTCGGCGCGTTACTTCAGAGGAAGTTGTTCGGCCAGATCATCGTCCGCCACATGTGCGCGACTGGCGAGCCGTCGAAACCCAGGCCCTCGGAGGGCTGCCGGAAGTTCCGGCCGATCACGTCTTCGAACTCGTCGAAATCCACGACCACGTTGGGATCAAAGGAGTAGACGTCGTTGATCGTGATCAGGCGCGAGGTCATGTACCAGCGGTGGCGCCGCGCCGCCTCATGCTCTCGGCAGAGGTGGTCAGGCGGCTTATAGTCGGCACCGAAGTAATCGATGTATGCCTGCGGATAGGTGTAGCCGACCGACTCGTCGGCGAAATAGCGCAGCGCCTCGTGCTTTTCGATGGCCCACGCCACTTCTTCATCGACATAGGGCGCGACCATCTGCGCCGCCCAGTAGCCGTGATTGGCCGACAGCAGGCCGGCGATGGCGATGTCGTGCAGCAAGCACGCCATGATCACCTTCTCGCCGAGCCCATGCTCGCGCGCCAGCCTGGCGCTTTGCAGGAGGTGGTTGAAAGCGGTCTTGCCGAACCGCAGCTCGAAGAAGTCCCTCAGCACCGGGCGCTCGGGCATCTTGGGCAGCTCGGGATTGTCACCCATCATGATGACCGTGTCAGGCCGCCGCGACTCCGCCATGAGAAGGCCCTGATAGGAGCTGAGCGGCGTGCCCATTCTCGCCGCGGCTGGCGGAACTATGACCCGGCGCCTGCGGTCGACGGCATCATCGAGCGGTTCACGAATCCAGAGCGCCAGTCCAGCCTCAGCCGCGGAGGCTGGCAACTCGTGCGAGGGCACCTGACTTGACGGGCGGCTATCGGTTGTCTCGACCATGCATCGACTCTAAGCGCACCGGGCAGGATTCGCGGGTCTGCCGTTAGGCGTGATGTCCAGGGCCAATCGAGGGAGTGCCGACTGATTGCACCTAGTTTGTCTGCTACGGTCGGTCCGGTAGCGGTCGGAGGACGCTTGCGGAGTGCGGGACGGCCTGGCCAGCTGGAGGCCGCCCGATGGCATTACGGTTTCGCAAGGTAGATACGCCGCTCGTGCTTGGCGCTTTCGCCGTCTCTTTCGGCGTCACGCTGGCGGCGGCGATGTTCGTGACCAGTCATAACAGCGGCGCCCGCAAGGCAGATCCGCCGCCTGGCCCGGTCCTAGTGCACGGCGGGACGGTTGGCTATCTGAGTCCGACAGCGCTTGACCGGCAGTGGATCACCTACTCCGACCAGTCCACCTGCGCGGACCGGGCCGGTGGCGACGGCGTCTCGGCGGTCAGGCTCAGCTCAGCTCAGGTTGCCTGGTTCTTCTCTGACAGCTCACTGGGCCCGGCCGGCCCGCGTATCGGGTTCTCGCGGCAGAGCGGATTCGTGCACAACCTGGTGGTCATGCAGACCACCCAACGCGGCCGGAGCAAGCTCGTGACGATCACGGGCGGCGACGGATGCCCTGCTCCAGGCGTTCCGGGTCACGCGCTTTCTGTGGTCAGGCCTGACAATGCCGGCGGCCCGGACGACCAGCGCTACTGGACCGGTGACGGCCTCCGCGTCGGCTCTGCGGTGCAACGCTTTTACACCAGGTACCTGCCAGGTAGCCTCTCCGCGGTCGGAACGGTCATCGCCAGCTTCAGCGTGCGGCAGCTGGCCGGCGACGGCGACGGGCCGGCGTTTGGCGCGGTGATCCAGCCAAGCATCACCAGGCTGACAACCTACGTCCCGCCCGGCGGCGGCACGCTGATCGTCTGGGGCGCGGCGATGCTCAGGCAAGGCGGCACTGTGTACATCTACGGCTGGCAGAGTCCGGGAGCTGGGCTGCCGATCAACTGCTACCTGGCGCGGGTGCCAGCCTCACGGCTGAAGGACATGGGGGCCTGGCGGTTCTACGCCGGCCGCGGGTGGGTGCCCGGCCAGGAAAACGCTCAGCCGATACCAGCCGGGCTGACCATCGACACCGGGTTCAGCGTGATCCGTGCCGCCGGCCGGTACTGGCTGATCGAGCAGGCAGGCGCCCTTGGCAACCCGGACATCGACGCCTACCCTGCGCCGACGCCGTGGGGCCCGTTCAATCCCGCGGCAGGCATCGTGCTGTATCGCGCACCGGGAATCGGGCTGACCGCGGCTGACCACTACCAGGTCATGTACGAGGCACGAGCCGAACCAGCACTATCGACCAAGCGCACCCTGATGATCAGCTACAACGTGAACTCGCTGGCGGTGACCGCCGGTTGCCTCCCGCTGTCGGACTTCACCAACGAGGCCATTCAGCCGCACTTCTTCGCGGTCCCCCGCGCGGCATTCGGCACCGGTCGGGGGTCAGCCAGGCCTCCGGCGGTAGTGCCAAGATCATCAGGCTATTCGCTCGTAGGCCGGCACGACCCGACCTGGTACGACAGCTGGAACTATCGCGGCGGCTGCCCGCCGCTGCATTCCGTCAGGCACATCTCGGTTACCCGCACCCGCGACCGGATCAGGCTGCGCTGGCAGACCTTGGGTCCCGGCATGCGATATCAGATCTACCTGCGCGGCCCTGGTCACGGATACACACTGGTCCGCACCGTCAGTGCCGCGTCGGTAACCCTCTCGAAACTGAGGTCAGGCAGCCGCTACCAGGTACTGATCGTGCCGGAGAACAACCGGCGATGGAGCGGGCCAGGCACGAGGGTAAGCGTCACCACCTCGCGGTAGCCAGCGGCCGGGTCAGGCCAGGGTCACCTGCACGCGCGGCCGGGCGCCATCTGCCGCGCGCACGATCTCGGTGACGGTGTCGGTCGCCAGGCCAGCGTCCCTGGCGATCATCTCCAGATCGACCCCGGTTTCCGCGAGCATCTGGATGGCCTTGGCGAGCAGGACGGGTGCTTCCCTCTGGCCGAGATCGCCAGGCTCGGGGTCGCCCCATCGCGCGAGGCTGACCATGCCGGCCCGATAGGTCGACTCACCGAAGACGCCGAGCTTGTGCGCCCGGTACACCAGGGCCTTGAGCGAGACTCCCCACCGGCGCTTAGCCAGGAATAGCTGATCCCAGTCGAGCCTGCGCGGTAGCTCCCCGGCAATCTGTTCGCGCGGCATCAGGAATTCCGCGGCGAAGTCGTGCGCCTGATTCTCGACGATCCGGTTGCCAGGCTCGGCGTCATGATGCAGCACCAGGTGCCCAAGCTCGTGCGCGGCATCGAACCGCGACCTGGCTTTGTCGTCCTTCGCCGGGTTAAGGAAGACGAGCGGCCGCGACCCGTACCAGTGCGAGAACGCATCTACCCGCCGAGACATAGCCGGAAGCCCGATCACCGCGGCTCCGTGCGCCTCGAGCAGGCGCACGACATGCGGCACCGGCCCAGCACCGATGCCCATCGCATCACGGGCATATCGCGCGACCGCGGCGACTTCGGCGCTGCCTGGATCAACCGATAGCGGCACGTGCGGGATACGGGATGCGGGCAACTCGATGTACTTTTCGATGCCGGTCATCAGCCGCCAGGCAAGCTGCCCGAACGCGATGGCCTGATCGCGCTCAAGTTGCGTAGTTGCCCGCAGGCTGCGGAAATGCGCTGCGCTCGGGGTCACCGGCTTGGGATATCCGAGTACGAAGAACCTGACCGGCACCGCGAGCGCGAGCGCGAGCCTGGCCAGGACGGCTGGCGACGGCCGTGACTGGCCGAGTTCATACTGGCTCAACGCCGCCGGGGTCACACCGACCGCCTGGGCCAGTTCATTCTTGCGCAGCCCGCGGAACTTTCTCGCCAGCGTCAGCTCGTCCGGATCGAAGGCGCCGGCCACCGCGGCGGCCTCGGCGCCGCGA
>DATNEK010000086.1:0-4631 GCA_035553055.1 Streptosporangiaceae bacterium
CACGATCGGCATCGCTGCCTCAAAGAGCCCGAAGGCGAGCAGCACCCGAATCCTGGTGGCCGTGCTTACGCCGCCGACGCCGAGCCCGATCGACGCTGCCAGGTTAGAAAACCCAACAGAGACCGCGACCAGCGCCAAAGCGAGCATAACTAAACGTTAGCGAAATACTTAGCTGTCCGATCCGCCCGGATTGAGCATGGGCGATTGCCACGCGGCGAGGCTGGCCAGCGGCTATGGTTGCGCCGGTCGAACGTAGACGGCCGACGGCGCCGCACCCTCCACCGCTCGGCAGGCGAAAGTCGGCTGGCGAAAGTCGGGCCGCAGGCAAGAGTCGGGCCGCAGGCGAAAGTCGGGCCGCAGGCGAAAGTCGGCGGGCGAAAGTCGGGCGGCAGGCGGCCGGCAACAGGCGGCAAGCGAAAGTCGGCGGGCGGCCGACGAGTGGCGGCGGGCGGCCGACGAGTGGCGGCGGGCGGCCGACGAGTGGCGGCGGGCGGCCGACGAGTGGCGGCGGGCGAGGGAGGCGGCATGCCTATGCGGTTCTGGCGTCTGATCGGGCGGGCGGGCGCGAGGTTCGCCGGCGTCGCCGCGGCTTGCGTCGTGGCGGCGGCGACCGCCTCGCTCCACGCCGTCGGGCCGGCCGCGGCGACGCATTCGGGGCTGGCCCCCTGGCCAGCCGTCGCCATGTCCCAGCAGGGGCGGCCGCTTGGTGTCCATCCAGCGTCCCAGCCGTTCGGTGGTTATACGCCCGCGCAGATCAGGGCGGCCTACTCGGTCAGGCCACTGCTGCGCCGAGGCATCGACGGCAAGGGCACGTCGATCGTGATCGTCGACAGCTTCGGATCGCCGACGATCAGGCGGGACCTGGCGGTCTTCGATCGCGAGTTCGCGCTGCGAGCCCCGTCGCTGATGATCATCCACCCGGCTGGCCGCATACCGCCGTTCAACATCCAGAACTCGGACATGGTCGCCTGGGCCGATGAGACCACGCTCGACGTCCAATGGGCGCATGTCATGGCACCGGCCGCGAGGATCGTCCTAGTCGAGACGCCGACCTCGGAAAACGAGGGAACGAGCGGCTTTCCGCAGATCGTCAAGGCCGAGAAGTACGTGCTCGCGCACCATCTTGGTGGCGTGATCAGCCAGAGCTTCGGCGCGACCGAGGAAACGTTCCCCAAGGGCACGCTGCGACCGCTGCGCGGCGCTTACATTGAGGCAGCGCGGCCCAGGTACGAGGTCACCGTGCTTGCCGCGTCAGGTGACAACGGCGCGACCGACCTGAAGACCGACATGTCGCTGCTGTACACGCACCGCGTCACCGAGTGGCCAGCCAGCGATCCGCTGGTGACCGGCGTTGGCGGCCTTGACCTTAGCCTGGATCCGTCGGGCCGACGGACCGCGCCCGATCAGGTGTGGGACGATCCGGGCTCGGCGAACGCGGGCGGCGGTGGCAAGTCGGTCGTTTTCAGCCGGCCAGCGTTCCAGCACGGCGTCGCATCGGTCGTCGGCAGGCACCGCGGCGTTCCCGATGTGTCGCTGAGCGCCTCGGACATCGACGCGGTCGACATCTACGAGAGCTTCGACGGCGCGGGCTGGTCCGCGTTCGGGGGCACTAGCGAGGCGACGCCGCTGTTCGCCGGCATCGTGGCGCTCGCTGACCAGGTCGCCAGGCGCCCGGTCGGGCCGATCAACGGTTTCCTCTACGCGATGGCGTCGCGCCATGACCGCGGCATCGTCGACATCACCCACGGCAACAACACAGTCACCTTCGACCAGGGCGGCAAACAGTACACCGTGCGCGGCTGGAACGCGGTCCGCGGCTACGACCTCAGCTCTGGCATCGGCACCGTCGACGCGCAATTTTTCGTCCCCGAACTCGCGGCGATGGCAAGGAAGGCGCACCAGTAGAGCGCCAGCCTGCCAGCCCAGCTCGCCTAGCGGGCGGGCACTCCGCCCACCTCGTGGGTCAGCCGCACCCGGTCACCCCGGTAGGTGTACCTGGTCATCCTGATCGGCCGGTCTTTCGCGTAAGCGGTGCGGTTGACCACGAGCACGGGGGTTCCCGTTGACAGGCCGAAGAACGCGAACTCGCGCCCGTTCGGCATGCGCGCGCCGATCTCGTCGACGAAGCCGAGCTGCGGGTAGCCAAGGTCGGTCAGCAGCTTGATGCTGCCGCCCGCGATGTCCCCAGCCTGCTCGAGCGGCGTGCCGACGGCGATGTCGAGCGGAAAGTAGGAAGCCATCATCATCCAGGGAATGCCGCCGATGCTGCCGGTTCTGCGCCGGACCACGACGAGATCCCCGGCCTCGATTTCAAGCTTCTCAGCCACGCTGGCCGAGGCCGGAGACTTCTCCACGACCTGCCGCGTCGTCTGAGGCTCGGCGTCGATATTGCTGATCTCGGGCAGGACGGTCGATGGGCTCTGGCCGGCCGGCTGCGCCTTGACCCTGGACAGCAAGGCGGTAAAGGGAACGGCAGGCTCGCTGACAAAGGTCCCGAGGCCCTGCCTGGTGACCACCAGTCCCTGATTCGTCAGCAGGGCGATCGCGAGCCGCACGGTGTTCCTTGACGCGTCGAACGTCTTGACCAGGTCAGGTTCGCTCGGCAGGCGATCGCCGGGTTGCAGCGTGCCGCCGTCGATCTGATCGCGGAGCCGGTCGGCGATTTCCTGGTACTTGGCCTGGGCCACGCTATGCCCTCCTCCCTCGCTGACCGCGACTCTCACCAACTGGTTAGAGAGATACTACCCTTACACATCGTTTCAAACGGCCAACTGTTTGGTATGAGTTAGATGAGCAGCAACATCGGGCTGATGCTAGTAGGAGAAATGGGCGTCAGTAAACAACCGGACCGTAGAAATGGAGTATCAGTTGCAAGATCTTTGGATCGCGGTAGGCGCGGTCGTCGCCGTCGTCGTGGCCCTGCCCATGGCGGCAATCATCCTGGTCAGCCTGGCCAGCCTGCGTGAAGAGTCCGCACACAGCCTCTCCGGCGAGGCTCCCGGCCAAGGCGAGCGCGTAGCTCGCTGGCTGCTCGGATTCCGCACCGCCCACATCGGGGCGCTTGCCCCAGGCCAGATGCCAGCCTCGTCCGCAGCGGACAACTCCGAAGTACGCTTCGTACATGCGCGTCGCCCTGTGCCAGATCCCGGTAAGTACTCAGCCAACCGTCAACCTCAGTCGCATCGAATCAGCGCTGACCAGCGCGAGCGAGCAGGCGTCTGACCTAGCCATCTTCCCCGAGGGCAGCCAGGTACGTTTCTCGGCCGACCTCAGCGCAGCCGCCGAGCCGCTCGATGGCCCGTTCTGCACCGGACTCTCGCGCGCGGCTCGAATAAGCGGCGTAGCCCTTATCGCCGGCGTTTTCGAGCCGGCTCACGACCACCTGGTGTACAACACCACCGTCGCATTCGACGCCACCGGCCAGCTCGTGGCCGCGTACCGGAAGATCCACTTGTTCGACGCGCTCGGGCAGCGCGAGTCTGAGACGGTCGCGCCTGGATCCGATGTCGTCATCGCCGACCTCGCTGGCCTGCGGGTCGGCATACTTACCTGTTACGACGTCAGGTTCCCCGAGCTTGCCAGGGCGCTCACCGTTCGCGGCGCCGACATGATCGCGATTCCCTCAGCCTGGGCGGCTGGCCTGTTCAAGGAGGAGCACTGGGTCACGCTGGTGCGAGCGCGCGCGATCGAGAACACCATCTGGGTCGCGGCCGCCGGGCAAGTTCCCGATCCCGGCGAGCCTGCCACAAAAGCTCCGACCGGTGTTGGCCGCAGCCTCCTTGTTGACCCGATGGGCACCGCGCGGCTCGACCTCGGTTCGTCGGCCGGGGTCAGCAGCGGAGTCGTCGACACGGAAGTGACCGCGAAGGTGCGAACCGTCCTGCCTTCGCTGCGGCACCGCCGCCCCGACCTATTCGCCGAACTTGAGCTGGCGACGCCGTCGTAGCCGACCCGCTAGCCCTCCTCCGTCGTGTTTTCCGGCACTCGCAGCAGCAGCCGGTGGCGACGCCAGGCAAATGTCGCCGCCAGGGCGAGCACGACGACCACGGCGGCGATGGCCAGCCCGACGCCCACGGTCCGCTCGACAGCGACGTAGGCCGAGCCGGCCAGATAGCCGAGCAAGCAGTAGCCGACACCCCAGGCGATGCCGCTGACCAGGTTGTTGATGAAGAACACCCGGTAGCGCACGTTGGCCGCGCCAGCGGCGGCTGGCATGAGCGCCCGAAGAACCGCGACGAAACGGCCGCCGAACACCGCCGCGCCGCCCGCATCCCGCAGCACGCTACGCGCCCGGTCGACGGCGCCAGGCATCCTGGCCAGGACCCGAGCGGAGAACAGCCTGTCACCAAGCCGCCTGCCTACCTCGTAGCCGACTAGCGGGCCGGTGACCGCCGTGACCACGACCGCGGTGACAAGCATCGGCAGCGACACGTGGCCGCGGCTGGCCAGCACGCCGCCGACGACCACGGCCGCCTCGCCTGGCAGCACGAAGCCGAGGAAGATCGCGGTCTCGCCGAAGACCAAAGCGGCGATCAAGCCGATGGCGAGCCCGCCGTTCATCTGGTCGAGCGCGGACGTGATGCTGCTCACGATGCTGGCCAGGTCCTGTCACCTTCCCCAGTCGATCCCTA
>DATNEK010000087.1:0-9861 GCA_035553055.1 Streptosporangiaceae bacterium
GTTCTTGCGTGGTTGGGTGCGATGGATTCGGGGCTTCATCAGGGAAATCGGGTGTGAGTTCGGGTATCCATCGCGGCACCTGGCCGGGTCGGCGCGATGAATTCGGCAACCCATCGCACCCGTGGCAGACCACCAGGCGGCCGCAGCCAGCACCACACCACGACAAACCCGGCACCCGCATCGAAACAACCCGGCGAACCAACGCGACCTTGCTTCCGAGCGGGAAGCAGCCGTCCTCAGGCGGAAATGCCGGATCTAATTCGCCGGAATGTGGAACTCCGGGGGTCAGGCCCGGACGCTGAGTAAACGTGACCCCCGCCGACCGAGTAGGCAGCACGACGGTCAGCGTGCCGACCTCGCCGAGCGCGGTCCACGCGATCAGAGCCAGCTCACAGCTCGGCAACGTGACCGTGACCCAGGGCAGATGACCCGTCCAGGCCGGTCGAGGCTCGCTGAGCGAGCAGGCGCTGGCGCCAGGTTTCGGTCTGTTTGACCTGGTTGAACGTGAAGATGTGCAAGCCTTCGACCAGCGAGGCCGGATCGGTCAGGGTGTGCCCGAGCCGCCCGAGCAGGCGTTCAGGCCGGTACGCGGCCGGCGCTGACAGTCGCACGAATGCCGAGGAATGGCCGGACAGGAATCGCGCCGAGTCGGCCGCGCCGATCTTCGCCGCCATCGCCATCAGCTTGGTGCGCTCGACCGGCCCGGCCAGGCCAACCAGGAGCGGCAGCGCGACCCCTCGGCGCCTGATACGGGCAATCCACCTGCGAAGGATCGCGGGGTCGAAGCACAGGTTGCTGACGATGTACGTCGCGTGCCTGCGCTTGTCCCACATCGCCTGGACGGTGACGTCGTCATCGATCTTGGGATGGGTCTGCGGATACCCGGTGATGCCGACCCGCCCGAACGGACTGCCGATCTCAGCCAGCCGTTCGAGCAAGTCAAGCGCGCTGGTGAACTTGCCAGCCGGCCGATCAGCGTCGCCCGCTGGCACGAACACGTCGTCGACTCCCGCCGCCACGAGCCTGGCCACCACGTCGTCGAAATGCGCCTGGTCTCGCACCAGCCGGGCGCGGACGTGGGGTACCACCCGGTAACCTGCCGCGATCAGCCGCTCGGTCAGGTTGAGAGTCTGATCCAGTCCCTTCGTCGGCGAGGTGGTCACCGTTACCGTGACCTCGCGCGGCACCCAGTCAAGCACTGCCTGCTCGGCGCCGCGCGTCGGCATCACCTCGTACCTGGCCAGGCGCAGCAGCGGCCAGGCCTGCCGTAGGCCAGACCCAGGCAGGCGCGAAGCCGGGCCGGCGCTCACGACCTGACCAGCGACTCAAGCGCGGCCTCAAGACGGCCGACCCCGACCTCGACCGTGGTCAGCGGCAGGGTGAACATGTCAGCGACCGCCTGCGCCGCAGCGGCTAGCTCGGGCTCCGCCGCCTGCGCGAGCCACACCAGGCGGCGATAGTGGCCGAAGTAGTCGCCCCATAGCTCAGGGTGCCGGTCGAGCCCGAGCGGCTCGATCACCGAGCGCCGGAAACTCCGCACGAGGAAGTCGGTAAGCACATAGGTGCCGGGCTCGGCTTCGAATATCGCGCGGACCCGGTCAGGCCCGGCCAGGACGTCGTAGCAGTGCAGCCCGGGCAGCCGCCGGATGCCGAGCCGGTCGCACAGCCCGTCGAGTTCCCCGTACGTCCCGCAGTCCGCGTACGCGATGGCCACCCGCCAGCCGGAAGCGAGCAGCTCAGAGGCTAGCCGCTCGACCGCCGGCCCGATCGAGCGTGGCGCGTTGTGCAGGCTCGCTGGCAGGCAGTGGATCGACAGTTTCCAGCGGCGGCGCTCAGCGATCTCCCTGATGTGCGCACCAAGCGCTCCGCAGGCTATGACCGCGGTGTCCGTGCTGGTCCGGGGGGACGACGCCCCGATTTCCCCCACGGTGCCGCCGCCCTCAAGGAGGGAATTCAAGCTGCCCGACGAACCTGTCGTTGAAGTCAGCGTGGTCAGAGAGTTCGACATACCTCACCTCCTCGAGCAGCGCCAGCGCGGCGGCCCGCTCCCGCACCGAGAGGAGTGCCATCTTCGCGCCCTCACCTGCTACGTTCCCCGCGCTGACCACTCGCAGCACCGGCAGCTTCGGCACCAGCCCGAGCTTGATCGCGTTGCGCGGTGACAAGTAGCTGCCGAACGAGCCTGCGAGCAGCACCTGCTGCAGGTCATCGGCGGCCAGGCCAGCTTCTTCGAGCAGCACCTGCCAGCCGGACGCGATCGCCGCCTTGGCGAACTGGAGCTCGCGCACGTCACGCTGCGTGAGGTAGATAGAGCGCGCGACGTCACCCGTTTCGCCGCCCCAGTGCAGCACGAACACCCGCTCGTCGCCCAGCGTGGTCAGCCTGGAGGCCAGCCCAGGCGCCACATCGGCCGCGCGCTCCGGCGGGACGAACCGCCCCGATCGATCGAGCAGCCCGACCGAGATCAAGCTCGCCACCGCGTCAACCAGCCCCGACCCGCACAATCCGACCGGCTCACAGTCCCCGATGACCTTCAGGTCGACTCCGTACCCGGAAACCCCGATATTAGATATCTCGGTTTCAGAATATTTAATATCGGAATTGAGCGCCACTGCCTCGATCGCCCCGTCGGCGGCCCGCATGCCGCACCTGATCGCCGCCCCCTCGAATGCGGGTCCAGCCGGGGCCGCCGTCGCCAGCAGCCAGTCCCGCCCGCCGAGCACGATTTCGCAGTTGGTGCCGACGTCGATGAAAAGCCTGACCCGAGCGTCCCTGTTCATCCCGGCGGCGAGCAGCCCGGCGGTGATGTCGCCGCCGACGTACGCTCCGAACGCGGGAAACACGACCGCTCGCGCCCGAGGATGCACCGGCAGGTCGAGGTCGGCGGCGAGCACTTCCGGCCACAGCCGCGTTGCCAGGATGAACGGCGCCACCCCGAGCGGTTCAGGGTCGATGCCAAGCGCCAGGTGCGTCATCGTCGCGTTGCCGGCCAGCGCGATCTCGTACACATCAAGCGGGTCGACCCCGGCCTGATCGCATACCTCGGCGGTCAGCTCGCTCAGCGACGACCGCGCCAGCTCGGTCAGCCTGCTCAGATTCTCTGGGTCAAGCATCGTCGCGCTGATCCGGCTGATGACGTCGGCGCCGAGCGGCTGCTGCGCCGACAGCATCGAGCTGACCGCCATCGGCGTTCCCGTGGACAGGTCGAGCAGCGTCGCGACCACGGTCGTGGTGCCGAGGTCGAACGCGATCCCATACCGCCGCTCGCTCGTGTCGCCGGCCTGCACGGCCACGAGCACGTCGTCGACAACCACCGCCGTCACCCGGTAATCGGCCTCCCGAAGTACCCGCGCGACGCCGCGCAACACGGCCAGGTCGACCCGCAATTCAAGGTCGTCGAGCCCGTCAAGCACCCGCTCGATGTCGCTGCGCTGGTCCGACAGCGACGGCTCGGCGAGCTCCAG
The DNA here is from genome assembly GCA_035553055.1 of Streptosporangiaceae bacterium. GTDB lineage: Bacteria > Actinomycetota > Actinomycetes > Streptosporangiales > Streptosporangiaceae > Chersky-822. The sequence continues at coordinate 3,465 of DATNEK010000087.1, forward strand.
GTACCGCTTCTGCACCGCTGGCCGCAGGATCACCTGCCTGCCGACGCCGACCGTGGCCGCCTTCGGCCGCGTGCTCAGCGGCGGCACGTGCACGCTCAGGTCACCGGTCGCGGCCGCCCGGCAGGCCAGCCGCCAGCCGGCCCGCAGCTCGTCGGGCGAAAACGCGCGCGCGTCCACGCTCGACACCGGCACAGTGCCCGCCGTGATCTGAACCTTGCACTTCTTGCACGTGCCGTGACCGCCGCAGGTGGAGTCGATCGCTATGCCGTTCCAGCTCGCCGCGTCGAAGACGCTGACTCCCGCCGGCACCCTGACCCGATTTTCACTCGGAAAGAAAGCCAAATCGACTCGAGTACTCGCAGCGGCTCCCGCTCCACCCAGTTCAGCAGACGTCATAGCAGGCTGGTCTAGGTCGCGGCCAGAGCGGCGCGGTGGGCGGCGATCCAGGTCGCGCCCCACTCGTCCCTGTTGAGCAGGAGGTCGCAGGCTCGGGCGGCCTTCACAAGCTCAGGTGAGCGGGCGTCCATGATCGCGCTGGTCAGGCCGGCGGCGCTGGCCATCGGCAAGAACGCGGCACCGATCGCGACCCGGTCAGGCATTCCGAACGACACGTTGGACGCGCCGAGCGTGGTGTTGACCCCGTAGCGCTCGCGCAGGAGAGCCAGAGTTTCGAGCGTGCGCGCGACGACCGAGGTGTCCGCGCCGATCGGCATGGCCAGCGGGTCGATCAGCACGTCCTGGATCGGTATGCCGTACTTGCCGGTCGCGGTTTCGATGATCTTGGCAGCCAGCTCAAGCCGCCGCCGCGGCTCATCCGGGATCTCTTCCTCGTCATTGGGCAGCCCGATCACGGCGGCGCCGTAGCGCGCCACCAAGGGCAGGATCGCGTCAAGCCGCTCGTCTTCAGCGGTGACCGAGTTGACCAGCGCTTTGCCCTGGTAGGCGGCGAGCCCGGCTTCGAGCACCTCGACAATCGATGAATCAATGCACAGCGGCACGTCGGTCAGCGACTGGATCAGCCGCACGGCCTTGTCCATCAGCTCGGCTTCGTCGGCCAGCGGCGCGCCCATGTTCACGTCGAGCACCATCGCGCCGCCGGCGATCTGCTCGGCCACGTCGATCTCGACCCTGGACAGGTCCCCGCGGCGAAGCTGATCTTGGAATATCCGCCGGCCGGTCGGATTGATCCGCTCGCCGATCACGCAGAACGGCTGCCCGGCGCCAATCACGACTTCCTTGCTAGCCGACCTGAGTACGGTGTCCATCTGCTGGCCCTCAGGCGGGCAACGCGGCCCGGCGGCCCGCGATCAGCTGCTTGGCCCTGACCACGGCGGCCGAAGCGTCCGCTGCGTATCCGTCGGCGCCGACTACGTCGGCGTACTCCTGGGTGACCGGAGCGCCGCCGACCATCACGATCACCTTGTCCCGCAGCCCCGCCTTGGTGAGCGCGTTGATATTGGCCTTGAACATAGGCATCGTCGTGGTCAGGAACGCCGAGAAGCCGACGATGTCGGGCTGGTGCTCTATCACAGCAGCCACGAACTTCTCAGGCGCGACCTGGACACCGAGGTCGATGACCTGGAACCCGGCGCCCTCGAACATGATGTTCACCAGGTTCTTGCCGATGTCGTGCACATCGCCTTTGACCGTGCCGATCACCACGGTGCCCATCGTCGCCGCGCCGGTCTCCGCGAGCAGCGGCCGCAGGATCTCAAGCGCCCCGGCCATAGCCTTGCCAGCGATCAGCATTTCTGGCACGAAGAAGTCACCGCGCTCGAACCGCGCCCCGACTTCTTCAAGCGAAGGGATCAGCGCCTCGTACAGCAGGGTCTCTGGGCCGAGCCCGGCCTTGAGCCCGGCGTTTGTCAGTTCGAGCACCGCCGGCTTGTTCCCGACCAGGGTCAAGTCGTACAGCTCCTTGAGCAGTTCGTCGTTGGTCATGAAGCACCTCCCAGAGCGCTCGACAGCGCGCGAGCGACGTTGACGCAACTCGCTGCTGTCACCGGAATCTGACGGTCGGTGAGCCTGGAAGCCGGCGCCGACACCGAGATCGCCGCGATCGCGGTCAGCTCGCCAGCGAATATCGGCGCCGCGACCGCAACCAGCCCAGGCTCGAGTTCCTCGTTGGTGACCGCGAAACCACGCTCACGAACCGACGCTAGTTCCGCTTCAAGTTCAGACCCGGATGTGACTGTGCGCTCAGTCCGCCGCTCAAACGGGCCTGGCGGGACAGCGGTCGCCCCGAACGCGAGCAGCACCTTGCCTGAGGCCGAGCAGTGCAGCGGCACATCGAGCCCGACCCAGTTGGTCCCGCCGATCATGAACCGGCTGTCCACCTGCGCCACTTGCCGCACTACCGCACGAGAGACAACGCCCAGATTGATCGTCTCCCCGGTCAGCTCGCCAAGTTCATCAAGGAACGGCTGCGCGACCGCGACGAGATCGGCATCGGCGCTGCCCTGCCACGCATACCGCACAAAAAGCTCGCCGGGCGAGAAGCGACCGTCATGGTCGCGTCGCACGAGCTGATGTCGTTCCAGCGCCGTCAGCAGCCGGGAGGTCGTCGACTTGGCCAGCCCGCTGGCGGCCGCCAGCTCGGCAAAGCTGGCCGGCTCGGCGCCACGGACGACCGCGGTGAGCAACGAGGCGGCCCGGTCAATCGCCTGAGTCCCCTGTGCGATGACGCTCTCCCACATTGTGGAACATTGTTCTACGATGTGATCCTAGGTTTCCCCTCCATAACGGTCAAGGTGGCCAATGTTCCGTAACCTGATGCCGCGCTACGAGATCCTCTCTCCGGATGCCGTGGCGGTGCTCGACAGAGGCTGGCGCCGGATCGTCACCGAGATCGGCGTGCAGTTCGCCAAGCCAGAGGCGGTCGAGCTGTTCAAGGCCGCGGGGCAGTCGGTCGAAGGCGACGTCGTCAAGCTTGATCCTGAGTTCATACTCGAGCAGATCGCGAAGGCGCCGCGCGAGTTCGACGTCCAGGCCAGGAACCCGGCCAACAATGTGCACATTGGCGCAGACCAGATGGTGTTCGGGGCGGTCTACGGATCGCCGTTCATACGCGATGGCGAGGTGCGCAGGGACGCCACGCTCGACGACTTCCGCAAGCTGGCCATGCTGTCGCAGTCGTTCTCTCAGATCGACTCGGCTGGCGGGGTGATCTGCGAGCCGAACGACGCGCCGCTCGACTCGCGGCACCTGGACATGGTCTACGCGCTGCAGACGCTGACCGACAAGATCTACATGGGCAACGTCGTCTCGGGCCCGAATGCCGCCGACACGATCAAGATGACGGAGATCTTGTTCGGCGGGCGGGACGCGATCGAGACCGTCCCTGCGACGATCTCCTTGATTAACTGCAACTCGCCGCTGCGCTGGGACGACCGGATGCTTGACGCCCAGTTCGAGTACTGCGCGGCGAACCAGCCGGTAGTGCTGACACCCTTCTTGCTGATGGGCGCCATGTCACCGGTCACCATTCCGGCGGCACTGACCCAGCAGCTGGCCGAGGCACTTTCAGGGATCGCGCTGGCCCAGCTGATCAGGCCTGGCTGCCCGGTAATTTTCGGCTCGTTCTTGTCTAATATCGACATGCAGTCGGGCTCGCCTAGCTTCGGAACGCCGGAGTCGGCGATCGGGCTGCTCTGCACCGGGCAGCTCGCCAGGTACTACGGACTCCCGTTCCGCACCGGCGGCGGGCTGACGTCGAGCCAGAGCTGCGACGCGCAGGCGGCGTACGAGTCGCTGATGACGCTGCTGCCGACGTTCCTGGCCGGGACCAACTGGGTGATGCACGCGGCCGGCTGGCTCGAGGGCGGTCTTGTGTCGTGCTACGAGAAGTTCATCGTGGACATCGAGTTGCTGCGGATGCTGCGGGAGCAGTTCACGCCGCTGGAGATCGACGAGGCGTCACTGGCGTTCGGCGCGCATGAAGAGGTCGGGCACGGCGGTCACTTCCTCGGTGCCGAGCACACGATGGAGCGGTTCAGGGACTGCTTCTACCGGCCGCTGCTCTCATCGACCGCGAACTACGAGCGCTGGCTCAAGCTCGGCGGCAAGGACGCCACCGCCCGGGCATCCGGCATCGTGGCCAAGACGCTCGCGGATTACGAGCAGCCGCCGCTCGACGGCGCGATCAGGGCCGAGCTTGACGATTTCGTCGCCCGCCGCCGCGCCGAGCTAGGAGATTAGCGGGCCAAGATCAAACCGGGCTCTTGATGCCCGGAAAGGACGGGCTGTTCACGATCGAGGGCGTGGTTGTCGCGACCGGTGGCTGAAATGCGCTGCCTGGTGCGGACATGTAGCGGGTGTCGAAAGGAGCGAACTTGAGATCCGCGCACCATGCCCGCGACGGCGACAGGCGCAGCCGGTTCGAGGAAATCTATGCCGCCAACTGCACACCGATACTCGGCTACGCGCTGCGCAGGACGTCTAACGGCGACGACGCGGCCGACGTCGTCGCCGAGACCTTCCTGACCGCCTGGCGGCGGCTTGATGACGTGCCGCCCGGTGACGCCGCACGGCTTTGGCTTTACGGTGTCGCTCGCCGGGTGCTTGCCAATCATCATCGGGGGGAGCGGAGGAAATCTGAGCTCAGCGACCGGCTTAGCCATGACCTCGCGCTCGTCCACCGCGACCCCGAGTACACCGGCCAGCTGGGTGTTGCCGCCGCAGCGTTTCGCTGCCTGTCCGAGGCCGACCGGGAGCTACTCGCGCTCGTGGGCTGGGAGGGGCTGGGTCACGCCGAGATAGCCGCCGTGCTCGGCTGCTCGCGCAACGCCGTGCGGATCAGGCTGCACCGCGCGCGAGCGAAGTTCGCGGCCGCCGTCGCTCAGCTCGACGCCGAGTCCTTTGTCCCAGACCCGATCGGAGACCGCACGTGAACGACCTCAGCAGTATCGCCCAGCTAGCCGCCACGTCGGACGAGCAGGCAGCGCGCCTACTGGCGGACAGCACGCACGCCGATCTAATCGCCAGGATCACCGCGACCCGCTACCACGCAAGCGAGCGCAGCGGCTCGGCGGAAGTACCGTCGGCGACGCGCCCGCTGACCCGTCGCCGCCTCACTATCGGGCTGCCAGCGGCCGCGGCCGTTGTGGCGGCCGCCCTCGTCATCTCCTCATCCGGTCAGCCTGGCCATCACCTCGGGCCGACCGGAGTTAGGCCGACCAAGGCGGAGCTGCTCAGCTTCACCAGGCACGGCCGCTACATCGACGTGATCGTGCGCAACCCGCTGGCCGATGCGAAGAAGTACAACGCCGAATTCAAGGCGCACGGACTGCACATCACGCTGAGCCTGGTGCCCGCGTCGCCGTCGCTGGTCGGCACCCTGGTGTACTTCGATGGCGGTTCGGCGATCCACCCGATCACCGCCGTAGGTAAGTGCTGGACCGGCGGGGGTGGCAGCAAGTGCCCGGTCGGGGTCCGAGTCCCTATCGGCTACCGCGGCACTGCGGCCCTGGTCTTCGGCCGAGCCGCCCGGTCAGGGGAGCGGTACGAGACGACGGTGTCTGCGACCATGCCAGGCGAAGTGCTCCACGGGTTGCGGATAGCCGGTCGCCGGGTTGCCCGCGTGCTGGCCATGCTGCGGAAGCGGCAGGTCACGGTGGCCGAGTACAACTACCAAGCTCCCAAGCGTGGCGGTGTGCTGGCCCACCGGGTGCCGCTCAACTGGTTCGTTTACGACGCCGATCCGTGGGCTCCTGGCCAGGTCGTGCTGTTCGTCGGCAAGACCAGGCACGAACGGCTCTACCCCCCGAGTACCAAGCAGCCGAGCCCGAAAGCCAGCCGGGCGCCTGGGCTGTAACCGCCACATCGGGGCTTGACTAGCCGGATTAGCCGGCGCGGAGGTGGGCGGCGGCCGCGGTCATGGACTTGAGTTTGCCGAGCGCCGAAGAGCGCGGCAGGTACTTCATGCCGCAGTCGGGCGCTAGGACGACGCGCTCGGCGTTGACGTAGGGCAACGCCCGGCGAACCCGGTCAGCCACGACGTCGGCCGTCTCCACCTGCGGATCGCTGAGATTCAGCACGCCCAGTACGATCGTCTTACCCGCGTCGCTCAGTTCGCTGAGCACCGAGCAGTCCAGGCCGGACTGGGCGGTCTCGATCGAGATCTGGTCCGCTGAGCAGGCGGCAAGCTCGGGCAGGAACGAATAGCCGTTCGGCCGGTCGTGAATGATCGCCGCGTAGCCGAAGCACAAGTGCACTGCCGTCGTCCCGGTGATGCCGTCGAGCGCCGCGTTGATCACCCCGACACCGAATGCGCGCGCGGCGTCTGGCCTGGCCTGCAGGTAGGGCTCGTCAAGCTGGACGATGTCGGCGCCAGCGGCGAACAGGTCGGCGACCTCGTCGTGCACCGCGGCCGCGTACGCGTAGGCGGCGGCCTCGGTGG
>DATNEK010000088.1:0-8930 GCA_035553055.1 Streptosporangiaceae bacterium
TCCATCGCACCCAACCACGGGGGACCAGGCGCCGGAGCGCGATGAATACCCGAATCCATCGCACCCAACCACGGGGGACCAGGCGCCTGGGCGCGATGGATCCCCGAATCCATCGCAGCGGGCGTCTGATCATGGAGGAAACTGGGGTTATCCCGCACGGTCACATGACAGCGGTCACATGACGGCGGTCACATGGCAGCGGCACACGAAGCCGGGCTGTCCCGGCCCGCCACCAGCGCAACCCCCGCCGGACCAGACCACCGCTTTACTTTCGCCAAGCTCACCTAGGCGTCGGCAACGCGGCGCGGTTAGTCCCGAAGCCACTCGTCGTCGTTTATTGGTGCCTCGGCGTCTGGAGTGCGGCTCTTGCGCGACGGCACCTGATGATAAGCGTCGTCGTCTGGGCGAGCCCGGGGCTGGAACAGGTCGAGGATCAAGGCTAGGGTGCAGACGGTGCCGATGCCGACGGCGGCGCCGGCCAGGGTGTCGGTGAAAGTGTGCCATCGCAGCGCGATAACGGCGATCGCGACGATGATTCCTACCAGGCATCCGGTTGCCGCGAGCAGCACGCGGATGGTCCGCGCCCCGTATGGCTGCGGCGGGATGAGAAACACGACGACGATTGTCGTCACTATGGCGAACGCGGCGGTCGTGTGGCCACTGGGATAGGTGAGCTGGCCAAAGTACGTGCGGTCAACGAGGTGCTTGAGCAGCCCGTCGTCGAGCCCGTCGGCGGCCGGCACGGCGGCTATCGCGAGCACGACCCCGTTGAACCTTCCTGTGAGCAGGCAGATCACCACGGTGATCCCGCAGAGCGCGGCGGCCGGGTACAGCGTGCCGGGATAGCTGAGCTGGAACGCGAGACCGCCGTGGTTGCTCAGCAGCCCGATGATCGGCGAATCGACGGCGTTATCGAACGAGTCTGCTGTGGTCTTGTGCGCGAACAGCGCGCCGAGCACGGCGACGAGGATCGCGCAGCTGACCACGACCGTGCCAGCCCACGGCCTCGCCGTGCCAGCTAGCAGCGGACGGCCGAGCCTTGGCTGAAAACGACTCACGTAGACCCTTCATTGTGGGTGTTCGACGTGACACGTAGGGTAGCCGGTCGTTCGCGGATGCAGTGAGTTAGGGGGCACGAGAATGAGGCGCAGGTGAATTGGAAACATTTACAGGCGTGCCCCGTGGATACGTCTGGGCCGGCGCCACCGCGCTGGCATTAGTCATCACCGCATGCTCGTCATCGCCGGCCGCGACGCGACCCGATAGCAAGTCACCGGCTCCCAGAGTTTCATCGTCGCCCTCGTCGGCCGTCTCGACCCCCGGTAAGCCGGTCACCTGGGCCGTGGCCACGTCGGCCGTCGCCGGCGGCGGCATGAGTGCCCTGATCGCCGCGGCTCGGCGGGAAGGCACGCTGAACGTGATCGCGTTGCCGCCCACGTTCGCCAACTACGGCACCATTCTGCGCACGTTCGGCAAGCTCTACCACATCAAGATCAATCAGCTCGAGCCCGACGTCACCAGTCAGCAGGAGATCACCCAGATCAAGCAGCGCCGGGGCAGCGGGCAAGCCGCTGACGTCCTCGACGTGCAAGCTCCGGTGGCGGTCGCCAACGCCAGCCTCTTCGCGCCGTACCAGGTAGCCACCTGGTCAGCGATACCCGCGAACCAGAAGGCACCAGATGGGGCGTGGGTTCAGGACTACGGCGGTTACATGTCTGTCGGCTACGATCCGACCAGGTTCGGCACGATCACATCGCTGCGGCAATTGCTTAGCCGCAAGTTCGCTCACGCGATAGCGCTCGACGGCAGCCCTGCCCAGGCCACGTCGGCGCTGTACGGCGTGATGATGGCCAACCTCGCGCTTGGCGGCGCGCCTGGCAACATCGCGACCGGCGTCAGCTTTTTCCGCAAACTCGCGATGGCCGGCAACCTGGTCTCGGTGCCGGCCACCACTGCGCTGACGATCAAGTCGGGTACCACCCCCGTCGTCATCAACTGGGATTACCTGAACTCAGCGCCGGTGGTAGGGCGCTCTTCGAATACTTGGAAAATTTTCATCCCGGCTGGTGCGGCACTAGGCAGCTTCTACGCCCAGGCGGTCAACAAGGACGCCCCGCACCCGGCCGCCGCCCGGTTGTGGGAGGAGTACCTGTACTCGCAGGGTCGAAGCGGCGGCCAGAACCTCTGGCTCAAGGGCGGCGTGCGGCCGGTAGAGCAAGCGGCGATGACGGCCGACCACAGCGTCGACTCCGCCATGGCATCGGTGTATCCGGCGATCGACGGCGCGACCACGTTCCTATCACCCAGCCAGCTCGCCGCCGCTGCTCGATACCTCAGCGCGCACTGGACAAAGGCTGTCGGCTGAAGCGCCGCGTGCGCTGGGCCGCCGCCGACAGCAGCAACGGGCCGACGCTGCGGTAGCTCACCGGAGATCAACAGCAGCAACGGTCCAACGCCGTGGTCCGCACGACAGCAAAGCGCCCGGCGCTGTCGTGCCCAGCCCGCCAAACCGCACCGTGATACCCGCCAAACCGCACCGTGATATGAGTCTTCGTATGAGCGTGCGAGTGGAGCGGGCTGGTGCTGTGACGACGGTCATACTCGACCGGCCTGAGGTGCGAAACGCCGTTGACGGGTCGACGGCCGCCGAGCTAGCTCAAGCCTTCCGTGAGTTCGACGCTGACTCCGGCGCCGCTGTCGCCGTGCTATTCGGGGCGGGCGGTACGTTCTGTTCCGGGGCCGATCTGCGTGCGATCGGGACGCCGGCTGGCAACCGGGCCGCGCCGGACGGCGACGGACCGATGGGACCAACGCGGATGCGCCTGTCCAAGCCGGTCATCGCGGCGATAGCAGGCTATGCCGTCGCAGGGGGTCTCGAGCTGGCCTTGTGGTGCGATCTGCGAGTCGTCGAGGAGGACGCCATCTTTGGTGTCTTCTGCCGCCGTTGGGGTGTCCCCCTGATAGATGGCGGCACAGTCCGCCTGCCAAGAGTGATAGGCCAAAGCCGCGCCCTGGACATGATCTTGACAGGCCGCGCCGTCTCGGCCGCTGAGGCCCTCAATATGGGCCTGGCCAACCGCGTCGTCCCACGGGGCAAGGCGCGGGGGGTCGCCGAGCAGCTAGCGGCCGACCTGGCCGCCTTCCCGCAAACGTGCCTGCGGAACGACCGCCTCTCCGCCCTCGAGTCGGTCTCCCTGAGCGAAGAGGCGGCCCTAGACGCCGAATTCACCTACGGCCAGCAAAGCCTCAGCGACCCCGCGCTGACGGCGGGCCTGACTAGCTTCCGTGCCGGGGCCGGCCGCCACGGCCGCCCAGCTAGCAGCCCGAGCGAAGGCTAAGGCACCCGCCACGTATCCGACCCAGCTAGCAGCGCTGCCAGGTCACCATCCCCCTGCTTAGACCGCACCGCGGAGATCTGGTCGGACATGCGATCGTCGTACGCCCCCCGCTCCACGCTCCGAAACACGCCGATCGGCGTATGCGCGAAGTCGACGTTGTCCAGCCTGGACAGCGCGAACGCGTAGGACGGGTCATCGGCGTGCGCGTCGTGGACGATCAGCGAGTCGGCGTCGACCGCGGCGGCATCTACAGCCTCGATGGTTCCGAGCTTGCTGAAGCGCAGTCCGTGCTCACCGTGCGGTCCGTACCTGACCGGCTCACCGTGCTCTAGGCGTATCACGTTCTGCTCGCGCGAACCTGGCTCGGTCACCGGGAGGAACGCGTCGTCGTTGAAGATCGGGCAGTTCTGGTAGATCTCGATGAAGGCCGCGCCGCGATGGTCAGCGGCGGCACGCAGCACGCTGGTCAGGTGCTTGCGGTCGGAGTCGATGGTCCTGGCCACGAAGCTCGCCTCCGCGCCGAGCGCGAGCGACAGCGGGTTGAAAGGCGTGTCAAGCGATCCGAACGGCGTCGACTTGGTCACCTTGCCCTGCTCCGACGTGGGCGAGTACTGGCCCTTGGTCAGCCCGTAGATCCTGTTATTGAACAACATGATCTTGATGTTGACATTGCGGCGAAGCGCGTGGATCAGGTGATTGCCGCCGATCGACAGCGCGTCTCCGTCGCCGGTGATCACCCAGATCGACAGATCCTGCCGCGAGGCCGCGAGACCAGTGGCGATGGCCGGAGCCCGGCCGTGAATGGAGTGCAGCCCGTAGCTGCTGACGTAGTAAGGCAGCCGCGACGAACAGCCGATGCCCGAGATGACGACCAGGTTTTCCTTCGGTATCTCAAGCTCGGGCAAGAACGACTGGAACGCGGCGAGTATCGCGTAGTCGCCACAGCCTGGGCACCAGCGAACTTCCTGATCGGACTTGAAGTCCTTCATCGACTGGCGCTCCGACGTATGCGGTACGAGCGTCAGCGACTTCATCTGGTCAGACATTCGCGATCACTTCCTGGATGACGCCGCAGAGTTCCGAGGCGCGGAACGGCAGCCCGCGCACCCTGTTGTATGAGATCACATCGGTCAGGAACCGGCCGCGCAGGATCAAGGCGAGCTGGCCCAAGTTGATCTCTGGCACGAGCACCTTGTCGTAGCGCTTGAGCACATCGCCAAGGTTCCTTGGCAGTGGCGACAGGTGCCGCAGGTGAGCCTGGGCGACCGAGCCGCCGGCCAGCCTCACTCGCCTGACTGCCGCGCCGATCGACCCGAAGGTCGAACCCCAGCCGAGCACGAGCACTCGCGCGGCACCGTCGGGGTCGTCGACCTCAAGCGGCGAGATGTCGGAGGCGATGCCGTCGACTTTGGCCTGCCTGAGCCTGACCATCTTGTCGTGGTTGTCAGGGTCGTATGAGATCGAACCGCTGACGTCCGCCTTCTCGATGCCGCCGATCCTGTGCTCAAGGCCGCGTGTCCCCGGGATGGCCCACGGCCGTGCCAGGGTCTGCGGGTCGCGCTGGAACGGCATGAACTCCCCGGCGCCGTCCCCATCGGCTGGTGCGGCGGGTGCGAACGCGAACTCAGAGGCCAGGTCAGGCAGCTCACTGAGGTCTGGTACGCGCCACGGTTCAGATCCGTTCGCCAGGTATCCGTCGGACAAGATGATGACCGGCACCCGGTACTTGACCGCGATCCTGGCGGCTTCGAGCGCGGTGTTGAAACAATCTCCAGGCGTCGACGGTGCCAGCACCACGACCGGCGACTCGCCGTTGCGGCCGTACAGCGCCATCAGCAGGTCAGCCTGCTCGGTCTTGGTCGGCATCCCGGTCGACGGACCGGCCCGCTGGATGTCGCAGATGATGAGCGGCAACTCGACGGCGACGGCGAGCCCGATGGTCTCGGCCTTCAGGCACATGCCAGGCCCTGAGGTGGTGGTGACCCCGAGCGCACCGCCGAACGCGGCGCCGAGCGCGGCGCCGACACCGCTGATCTCGTCCTCGGCCTGGAACGTGCGCACCCCGAAGCGCTTGTGCTTCGACAACTCATGCAAGATGTCAGACGCGGGGGTGATCGGGTACGAGCCGAGGAAGATTGGCAGTCCGGAAAGCTTGGATGCGGCCACCAAGCCATTGGCGAGCGCGGTGTTTCCAGTGATATTGCGGTAGATACCAGGCGGAAGAGCGGCTGGCTTGATCTCATACTGGACGGAGAATTCCTCCGTCGTCTCGCCGTAGTTCCAGCCAGCCTGGAAGGCAGCGATATTGGCCTTCATGATCTCTGGCTTGGACCCGAACTTGGACTGAAGGAAGCGCAGCGTGCCTTCGGCCGGGCGGTTGTACAGCCAGCACAACATGCCGAGCGAGAACATGTTCTTCGCCCGCTCGGCATCCTTCTTGCTGATGTCGAAGCCCTCGAGTGCCTTGACCGTCACCGACGTGATCGGGATCGCGTGCAGCTGGTAGCCGTCGAGCGAGCCGTCGTCAAGCGGGTTGCTCTGGTACCCCACCTTGACCAGGTTCCGCTTGGTGAACTCGTCGGTGTTCGCGATGATGTCAGCGCCTCGGGACAGGTCATCGATGTTCGCCTTGAGCGCTGCCGGATTCATAGCCACAAGCACATCGGGCGCATCACCAGGCGTCAGGATGTCATGGTCGGCGAAGTGCAGCTGGAAGCTGGACACTCCGGGCAGGGTTCCCGCTGGGGCACGGATCTCCGCCGGGAAGTTGGGCAGCGTGGACAGGTCGTTGCCAAACGTGGCCGTCTCCTGGGTGAACCGGTCACCCGCGAGCTGCATGCCGTCACCGGAGTCGCCGGCGAACCTGATAATCACGCGATCAAGCTGCTGGATTTGCTTGGTCACAGCGGAGTGCCTCCTCTGTGCGCCGAGGCCGCGCAATGCTGCGGCTGACGGCGCATCGCTCAGGCGCGGCGCCACGTCGGCGGGGCGCATCTCAACATAGACCCGGCATCTATCCTTTTGGCTAAAACGCGATCGCTCCGGAATCTATGCCATCTGAGCGGCTACAGCTTCGCCACCGAGCACGGGCCGTCTCGGAACTTGGGTGAAACCTGCGAGCCCCGGCGGAGCTGACTGGTCGCTCGCCTCGCTGCATCCTATTACTCGCCGCCGTCTGATAACGCCATGACTGTCACATGAATAGAGGCGACAGTACGCTCCTGAGTACCAAATTACCGACGGTAGCGTCGCCACCCGGTTCGATTACACGGTGCGTCGGTGTAGCTTGCGCTCGTGCCGGTGGCGGTCGTGTTGGTGGCGCTGAACCACTTGGCGAACCACTCTCTGGCCAGCCTGGTGACGGTCTGCAAGGCGCCCGGTTCCTCAAAGAGGTGCGTGGCGCCCGGCACGATCGCGAGTCTGCTCTCGGAACGCAGCCACTGTTGTGCTTCACGGTTCAGGCCAAGCGCGACCTCGTCTTTGCTGCCGACGATCAGCAAAGTCGGCGAGCGGACCGTGGCGAGCCTTGCCTCGGCCAGGTCAGGCCGGCCGCCGCGACAAACCACGGCATCGATACCCGCGGCAGGCTCCGCGGCTGCCCAGAGTGCCGCGGCCGCGCCCGTGCTCGCACCGAAGTAGCCGAGCGGTCTGCTAGCGGCGCCTGGCTGGCCGCGCAGCCAGGCGGTCACGGCGGTCAGCCGGCTGGCGAGCGTCTCGACGTCGAAGACGTTCACCCGATCGAGTTCTTCGGTGGCGGTGAGCAGATCGAACAGGAGGGTCCCGAACCCGGCGTCGTTCAGCTGACCAGCCACGTACTGGTTTCGCGGGCTGTGCCTGCTGCTGCCGCTGCCATGCACGAACACAACGAGTCCGGTGGCGTTGGCCGGGATCTTGAGGTGCCCGGCCAGTGCGACGGAGTCGGCTCGAACTTCCACGGGCTCGTCCCGCTCTGGCTTGCCGACACCGGGCGCGGGGCTTTGCTTTCTCCCTGAAATCGGGTTTGACCGTGGGTTTTCCTTCGATGCGGCTGGCGCGGCACTGCCTGCGCCGACGGTGGGCACCGCGGTCGCGGCGCGTTCGAGCAGGTTGGTAACGTCCGCGTCGGGTACGTGCCGGAAATCGTCGTACCAGGTCCCGACAGCGGCGAAGAAAGGTGGCGCGTCGAGGTAGACCACGTCGTCGCAGACGGCGCGCAAGGCGCTGATCGACTCTGGCGCGCCAACCGGCGCCGCCATGATCACCGTCGTGGCGCCCTGGCGGCGCGCTACCTGGCAGGCGGCGCTCGCCGTCGAACCGGTGGCGATGCCGTCGTCGACGATGATCACGGTGCGGCCTGCGAGGTCCATATGAGGCCGGCCCGCCCTGAATCGCTCGGCCTGCTGCGCCAGATCGGCGAGCTCGCGCCGCTCGACCGCGGCGATTTCGGACTCCGTCACCCCCGAGCGGCGAATTACCTCGGCGTTGAGTACCTTGACGTCGCCTTCGCCGATCGCGCCCATGGCGAGTTCGGGCTGGAACGGCACTCCGAGCTTGCGGACGACGATCACGTCGAGCGGCGCGCCCAGCGCCCTGGCCACTTCGAACGCGACCGGGACACCGCCTCGAGGCAGGCCAAGCACGACATTGTCGCCACCGCGCAGATATTCAAGCCGCGTTGCCAGGCGCTGCCCGGCGTCGGCCCGGTCGCTGAATCGCACCGGATACCCCCTGTTGTTTCTGCATTCGCGTGCCATGCCTGGCCCGAGGTGGGGTCGGACCGCGCGCGAGGTTCAGACAGGGCTACACTTCGGGTTTTCATATACCCAGATTCGTGGTCAGCTACGGCAGCTTGGGCGGGTCGCTCTCCTGGTTGTTTACACCTGCGGCATAGCCATCTAGGGCCCCGGGTAGGTCTACCCCCGAGCGGGGGGAAGGTAGTCGTGATGTCCCACACGCAAGCGCTGCAGGTAGAGACGCTTACTCGCGGAGCGGTGCCAGAGGACGCGATGGACCTGGCGGTGCTGCGGGTGCGGGCAGAGCTTCGGGCAACGCCCAAGCCTGTCCGGTATGCCAAGATCAAGCTGGCGATGGCGGTGGATCCGATTGACGGCGAGCCAGCGGTCGCCCAGGCCAGCGTCGACCTGAACGGTCGGCGGATCCGCGCCCAGGCTGTCGCCCAGACGATGCGCGCGGCCATCGAGTCGATGTGCGAGAAGCTGAAAGTGCGACTTGAGCGCGCGGCTGCGCAGGAGGTCCCAGGGGCCGGAGGCGGCGAGCCGGTTTACGGCCCCGATTGGAGCCTGCCCCAGCCGAGGCGGTCGGCCGAGACGCCTAGCGTGGTCAGGTACAAGGCTTACGGCCTGTCCCGGCTGACCCCGGATGAAGCTATCGCCGATCTCGAGATGCTCGATTACGAATTCCACCTATTCACCGAGCGGGCCACCGACACGGACAGCGTGGTGTACCTGACTGAGCATGGATACCGGATCGCGCAGGCGGACCCGCGCCCTGACCTGCTTGAACTCGAGCCTTTGGGTTCGGCGGTGACAGTGAGCGAGGTTCAGGCCCCGCGACTCGATGTGGCGCAGGCGCAGGCTCGGCTCGAGGCGCTTG
>DATNEK010000089.1:0-2976 GCA_035553055.1 Streptosporangiaceae bacterium
CTGCTGCTGCACACGGGCTTCCTCGGCTGGCACGTGCGGCAGGAGGCCGCCGTCCGCGAGGCCATGGCCGAGCGGGGCGCGCTGCGGAACATCGGCCTTGCCCACGACGAGGAGATGGCGCGGTACCTGTGGAACGCCCACATCGCGGCGGTCGTCGCGGACAATCCCTCGGTCGAGGTCTGGCCGGGCGACATGAGCGACGAGGCCTTCCCGTTCGGCTACCTGCACCGGGTCCTGATCGGGCAGTTCGGCATGGCGCTCGGCGAACTCTGGTGGCTTGAAGACCTGGCCCTGTCGTGCCGTCGTGACGGACAGTACAAGGTATTCCTGACGGCCGCGCCCATTAATGTTCCCGGCGGCATCGGCTCGCCTGCCAATGCCCTGGCCATCAAGTAACGCCTGCTCAGACAGGCAAATCCGGGTTATCGCCTCATCGTCTACAACCCGCATAATCGCGGCTGCCTTACGTGACGTAAGCAAAGTTACACGCTCTGCTGGCATACGTATGTATCGCTGGGTAGTTGGCGAACTAATGAGATGACTCATTCTCGGAGGCGATAAGAATGGTTCGCATGGCGGCACGCGTTGTCGCCGCGGAAGATCCGCGGCGCGTGCGCAGGCATGTCGCAGTGAGCGCGGCGATCACGGCGCTCGGCGGGCTGCTATTTGGTTACGACACGGGCGTGGTCTCCGGAGCCCTGCTGTTCGTCAAGCAGGACTTCGGGGGCCTTTCCTCGTTCCAGCAGGAACTCGTCACCAGCTTGCTGCTCGTCGGCGCCGTAATCGGCGCGCTCTCCGCCGGGCGGGTGTCCGACTGGATCGGCCGCCGCCCCACGGTGCTGATCACAGCACTGGTGTTCATCGTGGGCGTCCTGCTCGCGGCGTTCACCCCCACGTACCCCACGCTGCTGGTGGCGCGCATCATCATCGGTCTGGCCGTCGGGTCGGCGTCGATGGTCGTGCCGCTCTACATCGGCGAGATCGTCCCGCCGCGCGTGCGCGGCGGCCTGGTCAGCCTGAACCAACTCGCGATCACGGTCGGCATCCTGGGCTCCTACCTGATCGACTACGGCCTGTCCGGGACCGGGAACTGGCGGCTGATGTTCGGACTCGCGGCGATCCCGGCCGCGGCGCTGTTCATCGGCATGCTGTTCCAGCAGGAGAGCCCGCACTGGCTCATCCGGCAGGGCCGGGAGGACGAGGCGCGCCAGGTGCTTCATCGGGTGCGGGCCGACAGCGACATCGAGGCCGAGATCCGCGAGGTTCACGAGATCAGCCAGCGGAAGTCGGGCGCCAGGGAGCTCATATCGCCCAAGGTGCGGCCGCTGCTGATGGTCGGCGTGCTGCTCGCGATCTTCCAGCAGATCACCGGAATCAACACCGTCATCTACTACGCCCCGTCCCTGCTGCAAGGCGCCGGTTTCGGCAACTCGGCGGCACTGCTCGCCAACGTGGTCAACGGCGCGGTCAACGTCGGCATGACGATCGTGGCGATCTGGCTCCTCGACAAGGTGGGCCGTCGTCCGCTGCTGCTGTCCGGCACGGCCGGCATGGCGGTCGGGATGACGATCACTGCGCTCAGCTTCCTCGGCGGCGAGCACCTGAGCGGCGCGGTCGCGATCGTCGCGGTCATCGGCCTGCTCATCTACACCGGGTCGTTCGCGATCGGGCTCGGGCCGGTGTTCTGGCTGCTGATCGCCGAGATCTACCCGCTGAAGATCCGCGGCTCGGCGATGAGCGTGGCGTCCATGGCCAACTGGGCCGCGAACTTCGTCGTCACGATCTCGTTCCTGACCCTGCTCAGCGCGATCGGCGGCGTCGGCGTGTTCTTCCTGTTCGGGTTCCTCACGCTCGTGGCGCTGGGGTACTTCTGGCGCCGGGTGCCAGAGACCAAGGGCCGCAGCTTGCAGGAGATCGAGCGCGAGCTCGTCCCGGTGCGCTCTTAGCCCCGGTTAGCCGCTGTCCGTTCGGGGATCAGGAGGATAATCCGATCCCCGAACGGATTCGCGTTTCACCGCTTCGCCCCGTTACCGCCGCGGGCACCGGGCCCGGGCGGTGCGTCCCCCGCCCCGTGGTCAGGCCGCGGTCTCGTGGCGGCGGGAGGCCAGCCAGAACAGCAGGCCGAGAACGGGGAAGGCGGCCGCGACCAGGGTCGCGCCGGTCCAGCCCCAGTGCTCGTACGCCTGGGCGCCGACCGCCGAGCCGACCGCGCCGCCCGCGAACATCGTCGTGATGTAGACGGTGGTGAGCCGGGAGCGGGCCTGCGGCAGCAGGTCGTAGATGACGCTCTGGTTGATGACGTGCGCGCCCTGCACGCAGGCGTCCATGAGCAGCACGCCGATGATCAGCAGCACGAGGCTGACCGCGCCAAGGTGCGCGCCGCCGAGGCCGATCGGCAGGTAGGAGGCGGCCAGCAGCGCGAGCGCCGCCCCGGTGGTCGGCCAGCGCAGCCTCGGCCGCTTGTCTAGCGCCCGGCCGCCCGCCAGCGAGGTGATCGCGCCGGCCGCGCCAACCAGCGCGAACAGGCCGATGTCGAGCTGTGAGAAGCCGTACTGCGAGCCGGAGAGCAGGAAGGTGACCGTTGTCCAGAAGCACGCGAAGCTGCCGAACCCGCAGGCGGCGATCAGCGACCGCCAGCGGAGCGCCGGCTCGGTGCGGGCGATGTCGAGCACGCCGCGCAACTGCTCCCGGTAGCTGATCGACAGCTGCGGCCCGTGGTCGGGCAGGGCGCGGCGCAGCATGACCGCGGTGAGCGCCATGAACACGGCGGCGGTGCCGTAGACCGAGCGCCACCCGGCGAATCCGGCCACGACCCCGGCGAACGTCCTGGACAGGAGGATGCCGATCAGCAGGCCGCCCATGAGCGTGCCGATCACCCGGCTGCGCTCATTGTCGCTCGCCAGCGTCGCCGCGTAGGGGACGAGCATCTGGACGACGACGGAGGTGACGCAGCACAGCGCGACGGCCGCGTCGAGC
>DATNEK010000090.1:0-2346 GCA_035553055.1 Streptosporangiaceae bacterium
AGCAGGGCGATCGTGGCGAGCACGAACGGCGTCATGTCCTGGTAGTTGCTGACCTGGGTGATCGGCGTGAGCAGGTCGTGCACCAGGCCGATCACGAGGGCGGCGACGAAGGTGACGGAGATCGAGCGCAGCCGCCCGATCAGCGCGGCCGCCAGCGAGGAGATGATCACCGTGAATACCAGGGTGGTGTCGTCCAGCGCGGACAGGTCGGCCAGCATGATCCCGGCGATGCCGGACAGCAGCCCGCAGCCCAGCCAGGCGGCGGCCTCGACCCGGCGGACCGGGACCCCGAGCGTCGCGGTGATATCGCGGTCGTTGGCCATCGCGCGCATCGCGGTGCCCAGCTTGGAGTAGCGCAGGAACGCGCCGGTGCCGACCGTGATGACCACGCCGAGGCCGAGCGCGATCACCTGGGTCCAGGTGACCTGCAACTGCCCGATCGTGAAGCCGCCGTTGTCGGTCGGGAACGAGATCGACGGCGACTGGCCGCCGCTCGTGGGCCAGGCCAGGTCGATCGCGCCGAAGAGCACGAGCGCCAGGCCGAGCGTCGCGATGGACTGCACGAGCGGGCCCCGCCCGGCCAGGGCAGGCCCGAAGAGCATGCCGTAGGCGAGCGTCACCGCGCCGGCGAACAAGATGCACGTTATCCAGCCGACCCAGCCGGGGTTGCCCGCCTTGATGATGGAGTACGCGATGAAGGCCCCCATCGCGCCGACCGCGCCGAACGCGAGGTTGAGCACCCCGGTGGCGCGGTACAGCACGACCAGCCCGACCCCGGACAGGGCGTAGAGCCCGCCCAGGGCCAGGCCGGTCACGATGTAGGGCTGAAATTCTGCCCAGCTCGGCATGTAACTGTTTCAGTCCCTTGGTTGTGTCGAGAAGCCGCTAGCCAACCGCCGGCGCGGTGCCGGCGACGGCCCGGTAGGCGGCGACTTGCGGGTCGTCGGCGGAGATCAGGGTGCACCCGCCGCCGGTGGAGGCTATGACCATCTTCCCGTTATTCGGGGTGACGGTGTAGTCCATGTTGTTCGGGAGGTGCGTCGGGTAGTTGCCGTAGGTGAAGCCCTGGCAGAGCATCCCGGTGTTGAAGTTGGTGACTCCCTTGAGCGCGGCGCTCACCGAGGCGATCGTGTAGTCGCCCTTGACGCTCTCCAGGGCCTTGGTCGCGATCTCGCCCATGGTGAAGCCCATCTCGGAGAACGAGCCGACGCCGCCGGAGACGTTCGTGCCGTACTGCTTGAGCACGGCCTGGAACAGCTGCGCGGTCTGGCTGGTGTTGCCGTCGAGCGGGAGCAGCTCGGAGTTGACGAACAGCTTGTTGTTCCACTTCGGGCCGAGCGAGGTCGCCAGGAAGTCGGTGTTGCACGGGGTCGAGCAGGCCCAGTACTTGACCCGGTCCTCCAGGTTGAGCTTCTGCGCGGCCTGCAGGATCAGCAGCGCCTCGGGCGGGGTGAAGTTGAGCACGACCGCGCCGCCGGGGCCCGCGGCGGTGACCAGCTTCGTCGCGATCGCGTTGGCGCTGGTGATCGGGACGTTCTCGGTGAAGTCCTGGATCGGCACGCCCTTGGCCTTGGCCAGCGCGTTCGGGCCGGCGGCGACGTAGTCGGTGCCGGGCACGTTGGCCTGGTCGAAGGCGATCTTGTTCGCCCCCTGGGCCAGCACGTACTGGACCGCGCCGTCGCTTGAGTAACGCGGCCCCATGTTCACCGAGGCGGTGTTCGGCGTCGAGTAGCACTCGGGAGCGATGCCGGCGGCCAGGACATAGATGCCCACGCTCTTCCAGTAGGCCGCGTTCACCGAGCATTCGATGATCGAGCTGCTGCCCATCATGCCGACCACGTGGTCGCTGGTCACCAGCTGCTTGGCGAGGGAGGCGATCTGCGACGGGTTGGTCTGCTCGGTCACCGGGAAGAACTTGATCGGGTGGCCGTTGATCCCGCCGTTGGCGTTGACGCACGCGAAGTACGCGCCCGTCATGTTCTCGATGTCGCTGAAGTCGGTGCCTGGCTGCTTGGTGTTGATGGCGCCGATGTTGATCGGCGTCCCGGTCGCCGCGACGCCCGGCTTGGAGCCGCACGACGAAGTCGAGACCGTGCCCGCGGAACCAGACGAGGCCGACGACGGAGCGGACGAGCTCGTGCCGCCCGCCGCGCTGCTGCTGCTCGAGCTTGCGCTTGAGCTGCAAGCGGCGAGGACGCCGAGCGACAGCGCGGCGACGGCGGCAACCGCCGTCCGCGTGCGCCAGTGTACGGATCTATTCATGTGTTCTGCCTTCTCTTGGCTAACGGCGAGTCATTTATCTTCCGAACGGGTGCGTCGCTCCGCCGCTCGGCGCAGCGTCGCTCC
>DATNEK010000091.1:0-11353 GCA_035553055.1 Streptosporangiaceae bacterium
TTATGCCCGGGGCTCATGGGTCCCTTCCTACCGCGCCCGCGCGGCCCGCGCTGACGCTGGCAGCCGCTCCGCCGCGGGCCCGCCGGACCGGCCGCTCCGGCGAGCCGGGCACCACCCGGTCAGCGGTGTCCCGCGTCAGGATTCCTTCCCAGCGGGCGCCGATCCTCCCCCGGGTGACAGCAGTTCGTAGGCGGGGTTGATCATCACGACCGCGCGACCGCGAGAGCCAACCTGCCCGGTCAGCCGCACCTTCGCTCCAGGGTCGAGTCCCGGTATGTAGGACCGGCCGTAAAACATCGCGGTGAGCTGGCCGGTTGAGTCAATGATCTCGCAGGCCAGTACCGTGTTGCGTTCGACCGGCATGATCTCGACGGCGTGCACCCGCCCCTCAACGGTGGCGCGGCCGCGCTTGGGCAGGCTGCCGATCGGCACAGCTCCGGCCTGCGGAACCGGACGGTTGTATTCGAGCGCGTCAGAGGCGGTCGCCGGAGGCGGTTCCACCGCCTCGGCCGCCGCCTTCAGCGTTGATCGGGTTCGTTCGCCGGTATCGCTGACCTCGGGTTGCGCCGGCTCGGCCGTCGCCGTCACGGTTGCCCGATCCGCCCGCTCGCGTTCCTTCGTGATCAGGATCTCCACCCGGCTCCGGACGTCGAACGGCACGATCGTCGCCGCTGCGTGCGGTATCTGGCTGACAACGCTGGCGATCTTGTCAGCGGTGCGGTCGTGCAGCAGTCGGCCGAGCAGAGGGGTATAGCTGCGCCGCGGCAGCACGGCGGTGACGCCGACACCGGGCAGCAGCGCCTCGGCCTGCACCATCTCGGCCGCCGCCCGCGCGATCCGCCGGTCGGGGCAGTCAACCAGGTCAAGGGCCACGCCAGTGGTGGCGCGGAGCCAGTCCTGCCGCAACCTGGCCGCCTGAGCGCTGTCGAGCACGAAGTGCACAGCGCGCAGGCTGGTCGGCCGCAGGCTCCGCGCGTACCTGAGCCCGGCAAGCGTGGCCAGGTCAAAGGCGTCAACGAAGACATAGACGGTCCGCCGCGAGTAGGTGGGCGGGGTTGACTCAGGCTCGGCCTGCTTGCGCCTGGCCTCGATGCGCTCGAGCACTTCGGCTTCCATCCGGTACTCACGATTGACCCGGATCAGCACGAACACCAGCACCGGGAACACGACGACCACCACCCAGGCGCCTTCGGTGAACTTCACGACCGCGAAGATCAGTACGACCAGGCCGGTGTAGACAGCCCCGATCAGGCTGATCACGAAGTGCCGCCGCCAATGGCGCGCCTTGCGTCGTATGTGGAATCTAGCCATCCCGAAACCGGCCATGCAGAACCCCGTGAACACGCCGATCGCGTAGAACGGTATGAGCCCGTTGACGTTGGCGCCGACTACGATCAGGAGGATCAGTGAGACCACCGTGAGTGTGATGATCCCGTTCGAGAACACCAGCCGGTGACCGCGCTTGGTGAGTTGCCTGGGCAAGAACGAGTCCTCGGCGACGAAGTTGGCGAGGAAGGGGAAGCCGGAGAAACTGGTGTTGCCGCCGGTGAACAAGATCGCGGCGGTTCCCGCCTGGACGGCGACGAACCCGATGGTGCCCAGCACGCTGTTACCGAAGACCAGCTTGGCCTCCTGAGCTAGCACCGTCGGCACCCCTGTGACGTTCGGTACGGTGTGCATCACGTGCGCCAGCCACGAGATCCCGGCGATCAGGAACGCGACGATCGATCCCTGGATCATGAGCACCTGCCGTGCGTTGCGGCCCTCAGGCGGCCGCAACGCGCTCACCGCGTTGGAAACGGCCTCGATACCGGTCAGCGAGGATCCGCCGTTAGCGAACGCTCTGAGCAGCACGAAAATTGAGACGAATGCGAGGAGGCTAGACCCTGGATGGCCGTCGCACCCGTTGCACCACGCCCCCTTCCCTACCGGCGCTGGCGGGAGGCTGGCGAAGAACTCGCGGTATAGCCCGACCAAGATCATGATGCCGACCGTGCCAGAGAACAAGTAGGTTGGCAGCGCGAAAGTTCGGCCGGCCTCCCTGATGCCGCGGAGGTTGCCGTAGCACATGATCAAGATGGCGACGATCGAGATGCCAAGCAGCAACTCCTTTTGCTGCGCCGACGTCAGGCTAGGAATCGCTGACACGATGGCCGCGCTGCCCGCCGCGGTCTGGACGGCTACCGTGACGACATAATCGATCAGCAGCGCCACGGCCGCGACCTGGGCGATCCGCGGGCCGAAGTTGTCCCGCGCCACGACGTAGGAGCCTCCGGCTCTGGTGTAAACGGACACGACCTCGCGGTAGAGCAAGACGACGATGACGATGCCCGCGAGCACCACGCCCGTCATGGGGATCAGCAGCGTGAACGCTGCCGCGTAGCCAAGGAACCGGGTGAGCTCGATGAGGATTTCCTCCGAGCCATAGGCAGCGGAAGATATTCCGTCGCAGG
This sequence comes from Streptosporangiaceae bacterium, assembly GCA_035553055.1. Classification (GTDB taxonomy): domain Bacteria; phylum Actinomycetota; class Actinomycetes; order Streptosporangiales; family Streptosporangiaceae; genus Chersky-822. The sequence goes on from DATNEK010000091.1 coordinate 2,454, forward strand.
ACAGCACGCCGAGCGCGAGCGGCTTGGACAGCCGCTCTTCGCCGAGCTGCTCGTTGACCAGGGGCGGGCCGAGCAGCCGACGTTTGATTGCGTAACCGAGGCTCTCGGCTACGTAGTCCTGGCCACTAGGCAGCCCGACCTCTTTGCCAGCCGCCACGATTGTGCCTCCTCCGCTCAGCCCTGGCGCACATGACGCCGCGACGTGGCCTTCATACCATCGTGACCTGACTGCCGCGAAAACCGGGCAGGTTCTGACAGTGTTCTCAGCGGGGTTCTTCCCGTCCGCTGGGTAGGAGAACGGCTAGCGGCACAGCAGAAAGGCTGCGTTGACATGACCGCTGATACCGCGGCGCCTGAAGCCAGTAGCGAGCGGGTCCTGCACCTGTCCGAGCTCGTCGGCCGCCCGATCACCGATCGCAAGGGCGAGTCGATCGGCCGCCTCGCCGACGTGATCGTGCGGCTGCGCGGTGCCGATAAGCCGATGGTCACTGGCCTCGTCGCCTCTGTCGGTGGTCGTGATGTGTTCGTGCCTTTCGAGCAGGCCACCGGCTTCGACGGTGAGGTGCTCAAGCTGTCGAGTGCCAGGCTCGACCTGCGTAGGTTCGAGCGAAGGGACGGCGAGGTGCTGCTGCGTGCCGACGTGCTCGGGCACCGGCTGATCGACGTGCCGTCGGCGCACCTGATCAAGGCGGTCGACCTCCAGCTGCGCGGCCACGGCAACGACTGGGTGCTCGACGGCGTCGACACCCACCGTCGCGCGCGCGGTCTCCTGCGGCTGATGTCGCCCGGCGAAGTCGGCGCGCACCAGTTCGAGGACTGGGCGAATTTCGAGCCGCTGATCGGGCACACGAGCAGCGCGCTGCTGCGCGGTCCGTTCGCGAGGATCAGAAGACTCAAGCCGGCCCAGATCGCCGACCTGCTAGAAGAGGCGTCCAAGGCCGAAGGAACCGAGATACTCGGCCAGGTGCACGTCGACCCGGAACTTGAGGCTGACGTCTTCGAGGAGCTCGACGAGGACCTGGCCACCAGGCTGCTAGGCGCCAGGACCGACGCGGAGATCGCCGACGTGCTCGCACGGATGCGGGCCGACGACGCGGCCGACGCGATCTCCGAGCTGCCGCAGCGGCGCAGGCAGCCGGTGCTCGACCTGCTACCTGCCGGTCAGCGGACCAAGGTGCTGACCTTGATGGGCTTCAACCCGACAAGCGCCGGTGGCCTGATGGGCGTGGACTTCCTCGCCATGTCGGAAGACGCGGCCGTCGGCGAGGCGCTAACCGCCGTCAGGGATTCGGAGAGCATGCAGCCCGAGGCGCTGACCAGCGTGCACGCGCTCGACGCTGACGGTCGGCTGTGCGGGGTGGTCAAGCTGGTCACACTGCTCCAGACCGAGCCTGCGACCAGGCTGTCGGACATCTGCGACGACGACCCGGTCAGGATAGGCGCCGACACCGACGTGGTCGACGTGGCCGTGCTGATGAGTGACTACAACCTGATCACCATCCCGGTTGTCGATGAGAACAGGACGATGATCGGCCTGATCACGGTCGACGACGTGCTCGAAGTCACGCTGCCTGAGGACTGGCGACGCAGGGAGGCGGCCGAGCCGCCCGACTCGCATCGCGGCAAGCGGGCATGACCAAGCCGCCAGGGGCGGGGTCGGGAGCCGAGGGCTCGCCGCGACCACGCCCACCGCCATCCCAGGCGCCAGCCAAGCCCGCCGCGCCCAAGCCTGCCCCGGCCAAGCCCGCCGCGGCCGAGCCTGCCGCGCCCAAGCCCGCCGCGGCCGAGCCTGCCGCGCCCAAGCCTGCCCCGGCCAAGCCTGCCGCGCTTAAGCCTGCCGCGCCTAAGCCTGCCCCGGCTGCGGCCCTGTCGCGGCCATCGGCGGTACTCGACGAAGCGCATCTCGGCGACATCGAAGGGGCGCTCGGCCGCATCAGGCTCAGCGAGGAGCGGGCGCAGTCAGATGTGAGACGTCGCCTGGTGACGTTCCTGGCGATCGTCGGACCTGGCCTGATCGTGATGGTCGGTGACAACGACGCCGGCGGCGTCTCGACCTACGCGCAGGCTGGCCAGAACTACGGCTACAGCCTGCTCTGGGTGCTGCTCCTGCTGATCCCCGTGCTGATCGTCAACCAGGAGATGGTGGTCAGGCTCGGCGCGGTGACCGGCGTCGGCCACGCCAGGCTGATCAACGAGCGATTCGGCAAGTTCTGGGGCTGGTTCAGCGTCGGTGATTTGTTTCTCCTTAATTTCCTCACGATCGTTACGGAGTTCATCGGCGTCTCGCTGGCGATGAGCTACTTCGGGATAAGCCAATACATTTCCGTCCCAATTGCCGCCGTCATGCTGGTGGCGATCACGGCGAGCGGTAGTTTCCGGCGCTGGGAGCGTGCGATGTTCGCGTTCATCGGCGCCAGCCTGGTCTTGTTCGTGCCGCTGGCATTCGGAGTGCGCCCGCATGTCGGCGCGATCGCGCGTCACTTCGTGATACCCAGCATCCAGGGCGGCATCAGCTCGAACGCGGTGCTGCTGATCATCGCGGTCGTCGGCACGACGGTCGCGCCCTGGCAGCTGTTCTTCCAGCAGTCGAACGTGATCGACAAGCGGATCACGCCGCGCTTCATCCGCTACGAGCGGGCGGACACTTTCGCGGGCTCGCTGGTTGTGGTCGGGAGCGCGGCAGTGATCCTGGTGGCAACCGTCTACGCGGTGAGCGGAACGGGCCTGGTCGGGCACTTCACCGACGCGCTCGGCGTAGCCAGGACGTTCGGCGCCAAGAGTGGCCTGCTCGGCGCGGTATTCGCGCTCGTGCTGCTAGACGCCAGCATCATCGGGGCGGCCGCCGTCACTTTGTCGACCAGCTACGCGTTCGGCGACGTGTTTAACCTCAAGCACTCGCTGCACCGAAGGTTCTCAGACGCCAAGCCGTTCTATGCCAGCTACACGGCGATTGTCGTGCTCGCGGCGGCCATCGTGCTGATACCGGGGGCGCCGCTCGGGTTGCTCACGACCGCTGTGCAAGCGCTCGCTGGCGTGCTGCTGCCGAGCGCCAGCGTGTTCTTGCTGCTGCTGTGCAACGACTGCGAGGTGCTCGGCCCGTGGACCAATGCCCGGTGGCTCAACATCGTGGCCGGGTTGATCGTGGGAGTCCTGTTGCTGCTATCGGGCACGCTGGTCGTCACGACGTTGTTCCCCGGGGTCAGCGCGGCGGCGGTGGCCGGCTGGCTCGCCGTCGGGCTCGTGGTCGGCTCGGCGCTCGCGCTCGGCTGGCTCAAGCTGATGTCCGCCCGGCGGGGCCACGGGCCGGTGCGGCCGCCTCGCACGGAATTCGAGCACATGAGCACGGCCGAGCGAATGCGATGGCGGATGCCGCCGCTCGCGTTGCTGAAGCCGGTGGCCTGGTCGCCGGGCACCAAGCTCGGCGTGCTGCTGTTGCGCGGCTACCTCGTGGTCTCCGTGCTGCTGCTGATCGTGAAGGCCGTCCAGCTCGGCAGCGGCTGAGCCTCCGAATTGACTTTTGTCCGGTCGATCAGGCATCCTCGATAGTGGTTCGACAAGGACACCTCGTTCGGTGAGGCGTCTTCACGGACACAGGCCACTGATCCCAACCGTCGAGAGACGCTCCGGATCAGGACACCTCTCCCCGGCCTAAGGGGTGAGGCCAAGTGGCTGCGCAGGCGAACAATGTCGGCACTCGACCGGCATCGGGTCGCGCTACGCCGTGGAGTGCCAAAGCTCTAACGAGAGAGGTGCCTGCCCATGACCTTGGGTGCGCTCCCTCCCGGCCGGGTGTTTTAGCGTGCCGTGCCGCGTGGCTGCACTGCCAGGCGCAGGACCGAAGGGAGGCGAGTCGTGGAACACGATAGACCGGGCCTGGACAGGCCCCATCCGCCGTTTTCCATGCCCGTTCCGGGCACGCGCTCGCGCTCCCGCATTGGCGGCACCAGGCACGGATAGCTAGCTAGCCGGCCGCGCAGATCGCGTGCCCCCCGGATCCCGTGTCGCCGCGGGTGAAAAGGGGCTCATTGTCATGACCACAACAAGCCCGAGCCTGCTCGGATCTGGCCGCGGTGCCGTACTCGACTCGGAGCACGTCGGCGACATCAAGGGCGCGTTCGGGACAATCTCAACCGACGACACCGGCGCGCGCACGTCGGCGTCGGCCAAGCTCAAGACGCTGCTCGCGATCGTCGGGCCAGGGCTGATCGTGATGTGCGGCGACAACGACGCCGGCGCGTTCTCGACCTACGGCCAGGCCGGCCAGTCGTACGGCACCAAGCTGCTGTGGACGTTCCTGCTGCTCATTCCCGTGCTGTACGTCAACCAGGAGATGGTGCTCCGGCTCGGCGCGGTGACCGGCGTCGGTCACGCCAGGCTGATACTCGAGCGCTTCGGCAGGTTCTGGGGCGCGTTCAGCGTCATCGACCTGTTCTTGCTCAACGCGCTCACGATCATCACCGAGTTCATCGGGATCGCGCTCGCGGCTCGCTACCTCGGAGTTCCCAAGATCATCGCGGTCATCCTGGCCGGCCTGGTCATAGTGCTCGCGGCGTCGACTGGCAGCTTCCGGCGGTTCGAGCGAATGGCGATGATCTTCTGCGCGGGCTCGCTGCTGCTGATACCGCTTTACCTGTTCGCGCACCCGTCAGTCGGGCGGATGGCGCACGGGTTCACCGTGCCATCGATTCCAGGCGGGTTGGGCAACCTGGGCACCGTCATGCTGCTCGTCATCGGCATCGTCGGTACCACGGTCGCGCCTTGGCAGCTGTTCTTCCAGCAGTCCTACATCATCGACAAGCGGATCACGCCGAGGTTCATGCGCTACGAGAAGGCCGACCTGTGGATAGGCATTCTCGTCGTCGTGATCGGCGGCAGCGCGCTGATGGGCGCTACCGCGGCAGCGTTCGCCGGGACGCGGCACGCGCAGTTCACCGACTCGGCTGGACTGGCCGCTGGCCTAGCCGCCTACGCCGGTCACGCGGCCGGCGCGATCTTCGCTGTGGCGTTGCTCGACGCCTCGATGATCGGCGCTTTCGCGGTCTCCCTGTCCACCGCGTACGCGATCGGGGACGTGCTCGGGCTCAAGCACTCGCTGCACCGGGGCGTCAAGCAGGCGAAGGGCTTCTACGCGATGTACGCGGCGCTGATCGGGGTGGCCGCCGCTGTCGTGCTTATTCCCGGATCTCCGCTCGGGTTGCTGACCGTCGGCGTGCAGGTGCTCGCTGGCGTGCTGCTGCCGAGCGCGACCGTCTTCCTGCTGTTGCTCTGCAACGACTCCGAAGTGCTCGGTCCCTGGGTAAACGGCAAGATCACCAACGCGCTCGGTGTCGTGGTCATCGGCGTCCTCGTCGTGCTGTCGGCGATCTTGATGAGCGCGGTGCTCTTTGGTTCTGTCTCGTCGACGGCAGTCGTCACGATCCTGCTGGTCGCCGTGGCCTCCGGCGTTGTCGCGGCCGCCATCATCGCGGTGCGGGGCTGGCGCCGCAGGCAGGCCGGCCAGGTCCAGTCCAGGCCCGCGCTCGACCGCAAGGCGAGGGAGAACTGGCGGATGCCGCCGCTTGCCATGCTCGCGCCCGTGCGCATGTCAGCCGGAAGGCGGGTGGCGATGCTCGCGATGTGGGCTTATCTAGCCCTGGCGTTCGTGCTTGTCATCGTCCGCGTCGTGCAGCTCGCGCTTGGTCACTGAGCCGGCCGGGCGCGCCGCCACGTGCCAGGTCAGCCGCCGCGATCAGGAAGCCGGCCGCGTCGCTGAAGGTCTGCCCGACGGTGTGGCCGGCCAGCCTGGCCTCGTAGGCCAGGTACCTGGCCATCTCCCAGGCCCTGCCCTGCGCGGACAGTGACGCGCAGGCTGGTTCGGGTTGCCGGCTCCAGATCCAGTCGCCGACGTGATCGACCGCTCCGTCGGACTGGCCTGGTGTTGGGTAGATGAAATCGGCGTGGTCGACGCCTTGTCCGATCTGGTTCCTGACGAATCGGAACCCGGCGAGCGTCTCTTCGATGAGCTTGATGTCGCTGACCCTGCTGAGCACGAGGTCGTATGCCTCAGCGTGGTAGCGAACTAGCGTGCTGTCGACAATGGTGACCCACCACACCGCCTCGCCTACCACCGCGAAAGCTCGCGGCCGGTCCGAGGCCGTGACCTTGGCCAGCCGATTGGTCGCGTCGGCCATTGCGATGACTGACCAGGCGAGCGCGTTCTTCCCGGCGGCCGGATCGGCTTGGTGATCTCGATTCCACGCCACCCGGCAGCGCGCCGAGCAGAACCTCGCGTGCTCCCGGCGAGGTGTGAACGACGCTCCGCATTGGTCACATTTCCTAAAGATGACCATCAGCCGATGGTATGCGCAACGTCCGGCAGCTCTCGCCACTGGAATCGGGTAAAGCAGGAATCGGCCGCAACGCAAATCGGGCACAGACACTCTCCAATCTCCTGTGGTTCACGTTTTGTTCACTCTGAAGTCGGTGTTACGTAGCCTGAGGTGCATAGCTTGACGTCGTGACGACCACAACCGCAGATCTCATCACGACACTCGACGACGCGCCGGTCAGCAGGTTCCACTTGCGCGCAGCGCTTGTCTCAGGCATGGGTTTTTTCACCGACGCCTACGACCTGTTTGTCATCGGCATCGTCTCAACCCTGATCAAGCAGGAGTGGCAGCTCAGCTCGGAGCGGCTGGCCATACTCAACGCCACGATGCTGGGAGCGGCGTTCCTTGGAGCGATCGTCTTCGGCCGGATCGCCGACCTGGTTGGACGCAAGCGGGTGTACTGGCTGGTGGCGGTCATCATGGTGGCAGCCGCGCTTGGCTCAGCGCTCGCGCCCTCCTTCTGGCCGCTCGTGGGCTTCCGGTTCCTGCTCGGCTTTGGCGTCGGCGGTGACTACCCGGTGAGCGCCGTGCTGATGACCGAGTACGCCAACGCCAAGGATCGCGGCCGTCTGGTCGGCCTGGTGTTCTCCACGCAGGCGCTCGGCCTGATCGTCGGCCCGCTGGTTGCTCTCACCCTGCTCGGAGCCGGCACAAGCACCGACATCACCTGGCGGGTGCTGCTGGCACTCGGTGCCGTTCCGGCCGCTGCCGTCGTCTACCTGCGCCGCAAGATGCCAGAGTCGCCGCGCTATCAAGCCCAGGTGGCCGGGTGCGGGGCCCGGGCCGCCACCGACCTGTCCGTCTTCAGCCGCGGCCAGGCGAACGGTGCCGCCGACGGCGTGGCGGCCCGTCGCATGAGCCTGCGGGAGTTCCTCAGCGACCGCAGGCTGATGCTGACTTTGGCGGGCACGGCCGGCTGCTGGTTCTTGCTCGACTACGCCTACTACGGCAACACGATCTCCACGCCGCAGATCATCGGCCTGATCGCGCCGAATTCGTCTACCACCACGACGATCGCGATCCAGCTGGCGATATTTGTCGTAGCGGCGGTCCCTGGCTACCTGCTCGCGATCGCGCGCATGGACCGCATCGGGCACCGTAAGCTGCAGATCATAGGCTTCGCGATGATGGCGGTCTGCTTCGCGGTGATCTCACTCGTGCCAGGCTTGACTGCCGCCGTTGTGCCGTTCCTGCTGGTTTACGGCGTCAGCTACTTCTTCACCGAGTTCGGGCCCAACGTGACAACGTTCGTGCTGGCCGGTGAGGTGTATCCGGTCTCGGTTCGGGCGACGGGCCACGGGATATCCGCCGGCATCGGCAAGCTCGGGGCGTTCATCGGCGTCTTCCTGTTCCCGATCTTGCAGAAATCGCTCGACCTGCGGGTGACCCTGCTGCTGACTGCAGGGGTGTCATTGCTCGGGCTGCTGCTGACCCTGGTGCTGCCAGAGCCAGCCCAGCGCAACCTCGACGACATCTCTGGGCAGCCGGAAAAGTCAGCGGCGGCCGGACTAGTCCGAGAGCAGGTCCTTTATCAGAGCGGGGCCCGCGAGAGCTGACCTGCCTGGCGCTGGCGGCGGCGTTCCCGGCGACGGCGCCAGGCCCGGCGGATCCGCTTGGCCGACATGATCACCAAGATTATGCCTAGAACGAGCAGCGCCGCCGCGATCAGCGCCGCGACGAGCGGGTGCAGGAGCGCGAGTACGACCAGGCCGGCCACGGAGAGGTCTTCGGCCAGGCTGGCGACGACATTGCTGACCGGCTCTGGGCTGGCGTTGACCCCGACCCTGATTCCGCTCTTGACCAGATGCGTGGCCAGTGCCGTACCGCCGCCAATGGCGGCCGCGGCCGCCTGCGGCAGCGTGTGCGCGTGGCCGGCCATCAGCGCGCCGACCGCAGCGCCCATCAACGGCCTGATCGCGGTGTGTATGGCGTCCCATACCGAGTTGACGTAGGGAATCTTGCCGAGCACGAACTGGCCGAGGAACAGAACGGCGCAGACGGCAAGCACGTCCGTGCGTTCGAGTGTCGGCGGCACCGATGACATGTGGGCATACCGGCCGAGCAGGCCAAGCAGCAGCACGACCGCGTAGGAATTGATGCCGCTTGCCCAGCCGCTGCTGAAGATCAAGGGCACAGCGGACATTGGCTCCCCCGGGGGACACGACGGAACGTTAACGGGACCAGGATATTGACAAAGGCTGTGAAGATAGCCAGCGAACGTCGCGCGAAGGGGAGTGCCGTCATGATCCTAGATCTCAGTAAGCCAGCCCATGAAGCGGCGCAGGCCAGGCTGGAGAAAGAGCCGATCGCCTGGCTGACCACGGTGAACCCGGCTGGTCAGCCGCAGTCTTCGCCGATCTGGTTCCTGTGGGACGGCGAGGAGTTCTTGATCTTCGGCTCCAAGTCGGGTCCCAAGACTCCGAACATCAAGGCCAATCCGCACGTCAGCATCCATCTCGAAGGCAATCACAAAGGCGGCGACATCGTCACATTCGAGGGCACGGCACGGATCGACGAGTCCGCGCCGGCCCT